>CAMCTU010000242.1 GCA_945878525.1 Sphingobacterium thalpophilum | reverse complement strand
CAGGTAATTATGTTTGGTATGGGTTGTTCAATGGGATTAAAAGATTTTATAGCTCTGGCAAAATCTCCTAAATCAGTAATTGTTGGGGTAATAAGCCAATACACAATCATGCCCTTGCTTGGCTTTAGTCTGGCAAGTTTTACTGATTTCCCGGCTGAAATTTCTGCCGGAATCATTCTTTTAGGTTGTGCTCCAACTTCAGTAACTGCCAGTGTAATGTGCTATCTAGCAAAGGCCAATGTTGTGCTTGCCATTACGATTACGGCAATAACAACCCTACTTGCACCATTCCTTATTCCCTTGCTGATGAAATCACTCGCAGGTGGATTCATTGAAATAAATGTTATGGAAATGATGTGGGGAATAGTGAAGATGGTATTTATTCCAATCGGTGCCGGACTCATTTTCAATAAGTTTTTACATGGTAAAGCTAAATGGCTAGATGACGCTATGCCCCTGGTTTCAATGATTGGGGTTGCCTTTATTGTAGCAATTATTATGGCAGCAGGTAGAGATAGTATTCTGAATATCGGTCTCGAGTTGATTATAGTAGTCTTTCTTATGATTCTTTTTGGTTTTTTCTTTGGCTACTGGCTGGCAAGACTCTTCAAATTATCTGAATTTGATTGCCGTACAATTTCAATTACCACCGGAACCCAGAATGCAGGTCTTGTTTCCGGAATTGCAAAAGTTATGGGTAAAATTGCCACTGTTGGACTTGCAACTGCAGTTTGCGGACCAATAATGGGATTTTCGTCATCGATTCTGGCTTCATATTGGAATAGTAATCCACCTAAGGATGGAACTGCATCGGTATTGGCAGATTCATAAGTTGTCAATTCTTGTTTTTTTAAAATGTTTAATTTAATAACATGTCTTTTAGAATAGCCCTTCTTGGAATATACCATGAATCCAACACCTTCGTTCCGCAGGAAACAATCATTGCTGACTTCAGGAATGGAAAATATTTAATTGGTGAGGCAATCAGGAAGGAGTATCAATCTGCACATAATGAAATAAGTGGAATGCTTGAGGTTTTAGACAGAGAAGGCATGGATGCTATTCCAATTCTGTACGCATCCGCAACACCCGGTGGAGCGCTCTCCGCAACCACATATAACGGTATACTGAAAAATATGATGGTTGAACTTGAAAAAGTTCTTCCGGTAGATGCGCTGCTTGTCATTCCTCATGGAGCCGGAGTTTCAGAGGAATTTTCAGATATGGATGGGCACTGGTTAAGTGTAGTGAGAGAAAGAGTTGGCGATTCTGTTCCTGTTTTTGGCACTCTTGATCTGCATGCAAATGTTAGTCCGCTTATGGTCAAGTCCACAAATGCATTGGTAGCATACCGGGAGAACCCGCATATTGACATGAGGCAGCGGGGTATTGAAGCTGCCAACTTACTGGTTGATTATTTAAAAGGAAAAACTAATCCTGTTCAGGTTTTGGTTCAGGTTCCACTTGCAATCAGTATTGAGCAGCAGTTAACAGCAAATGAACCTTGTAAAAGCCTATATGCCTATGCAGATGAATTAAGACGTGATCCTGAAATTTTATCCATAAGTATTCAGCACGGATTTCCTTATGCCGATGTTGAAGAAATGGGGACCTCGATTATTGTCGTAGCAAATGGGAATGGTGAAAAAGCATTGCTTGTGGCAAAGAAACTGGAGTCTTATATTCTTGATAGGAAGGAAACATTTTTAGGGGTAAAGAACGATATTAAATCTTCTCTCGATTTAATTGAAACAAGTGAAAAGCCGGTTTTATTACTTGATATGGGTGATAATGTTGGTGGGGGAGGACCTGCAAATAACTGCTGTATTCTGGAAGCCTTAGAAGAAAGCAAGAAGTACAAATATTTCGTTTGTATTTATGATCCGGAGGCGGTTCGTATGGCTGGAAATAATCAGCCTGGAGATTGGTTTCAACTTATTATAGTTGGAACAGGCGAGGATAGTATAAAAACCTACAGGATTAAAGTTAAATTGTTGCGTGTAACTAACGGTGAATTCAAGGAGTGCAATCCAAGGCATGGCGGACAGATCAATTTCAATATGGGTAAGACAGCTATTGTGGCTACTGAGCAGGGTAGCGAGATCATGCTTACCTCTACACGCGTGATGCCTTTTAGTTTATTTCAATTAACTTCTCAAGGTGTTGAGCCTTCCGATTTTGATGCCATAGTCGCAAAAGGTGTTAATGCCCCGATTGCAGCTTATGCCCCAGTTTGTCCGACAGTAATTCAGGTGAATACTCCAGGAGTAACCCAGGCTGATATGACCTTGTTTAGATTTGAAAACAGACGAAAACCATTATTTCCATTTGAAAAGTAATTGCTCAGTCGAAAATATTTCAGACCTCGAAGATTTTTACCTTTTGGAAATTTCTTAATAAACTGATGAACTATGAATAGCCAAAAAAACAGTAAAAAAGTATACAGAACGGACTTTCTCGTCTTTATAATTTCATTTTTTTTTAGCCTGATGAATTCCCAGGTGTATGCTCAGGCTGCAAAAGATAATTTACGTCCGGCTGCACTTGGCAAGAATGGCATGATTGCCACAGCAAATCCACTTGCCACACTGGCCGGACAGAAGATTTTGGTTAAAGGTGGAAATGCGATTGATGCAATTGTTGCTGCAGCCGCTTCACTTAATGCTGCAGAACCATATATGTCTGGAACTGCCGGTGTTGGATATATGCTGTTCTATTCGGCGAAAGAAAATAGGGTTAGATCTCTTGTTTTTGGTGGCTGGGTACCTGAAACTTTCAGAATTACAAAATTTAAAACTGATGCGAAAGTTGCAGATGGTGCAGGTCATGGGGCAATGGAAAGTATCGGACCCAGAATTGCTTCAGTTCCCGGAAATCTTGCAGGTTGGGCAAGAGCATTGAAAGATTATGGAACAATGCCACTTTCTGAAGTATTCGAAAGTGCAATTGATTATCTTGAAAATGGGGTTCCAATTACCGAATTTGATCAGGCTATGTGGGCCGGTACTGTCAAGAGAATTGCTCCTCACGCTGAATCAAGAAAAATTTTCTTTAAAAA
>CAMCTU010000241.1 GCA_945878525.1 Sphingobacterium thalpophilum | reverse complement strand
ATGGTCATTTAAATTGTAAGGCTACCTCCACAACTGGATCCTTCGCCTGCGGTACATCCATAACAATGCTGCTTTACAACAATATTCCTGTCCTTCAGTGTCTCAAAATCAAAATCTGAGATATGCTGATTATCTGATGCGCTAACTTTAAGGTCAAGCATTTGATTAAAATCGCAATCATACAAATATCCGTCCCAGCCAACTGAAAGGGTATTGCGGCACATGAGATTTTGAACTGAAACAGGATTAAAAGCTGAAATCAGTTTGTCCATATACCTTTGATAGTTTCCCGAATTCAATAAATAATCGAGATAGCGACTTATGGGCATATTTGTAATCGCGAAAAGCTGATTAAAAACGATGTTGTATCTTGAAGCAAGTTCCATTTTGTATTCCTTTTCAAGCGCAACCTGTGAGGGAGGAAGAAAAGCTCCCGCAGGATTATAAACTAAATTCAGAAGCAATCCACTTCCCTCCTGTCCGTAACCCACCTGATTAAGCATTTGAAGCGCCTTGATGGAGTCTTCAAAAACCCCATCACCACGTTGTCTGTCGGTTCGATCCTGAGTAAAACTGGGAAGTGAAGAAACTACTTCCACCTGATGCTGCTTAAAGAATTCAGGCAAATCATGGAAGCGCTTATTCGCCAGGATGATCGTCAGATTGCACCTAACCATAACATGCTTTCCAAGTTTCTTTATTTGCTCTACAAACCAGCGAAAATCAGGATTAAGTTCAGGAGCACCTCCGGTAAGGTCAACTACACCGATATCAGAGTTCTTAAGCACATCTAAACATAATTGCATTGTACTGCGGCTCATTATTTCTTTTCGGTCGGGCCCTGCGTCCACATGACAATGTTTGCAAGTTTGATTGCACATTTTCCCCAGATTCAGCTGCAGGATATCAATACCGGAAGCCTGCAGTGGAAACATTCCATTTAGCCGCAATTTCTCATGAAAGGACTGATGAATACTGCCTGAAGAGTTTTCAAGTATCTCAAGCTGATTTTCAGAACCGGCTAAAGGATGTTGCAAAACTTTTAATGATTTAATCATAAACTGTTACATTCCAATTTCCTTAACCTTATTCATCATTTGTACACCGTGAACAAGAACCGCACCGCCTTTTATTGCTGATGCCACATGGACGGCTTCCATCATTTGAGCTTCGCTATAACCCTTTTCAAAGGCATCACTGCTATAAGCATCAATGCAATAGGGACATTGTACAGCATGCGCAACTGCTAGTGCAATCAATGATTTTTCTTTTGCTGTCAAATGGCTGTCCTTAAATACTTCACCATAGTAGGAGAAGAACTTATCAGCCAGTTCTTTCTGGTATTCAGCGATGTTACCGAATTTCCCCAGATCTTTGGCATTATAATAATGATTTTCCATTTTTTGCTGTTTTGTTTCCAAATTAACTAAACTATATACGTTTTGAACATGTAATCGGCTCTCTTTAACAGAATTTTATTCCATCTGATTCACATTCTTTATCAAATAATAGATTAACCGGGTGTAAAATCGATGGCTTTCTCGCTTCCAATTCCTGTTTCTGTGAATCTGGTCTTTTTCATATTTCCAATTTAAAAGTTAGCGATTTATACTACTTTTAATTGACCGAACATTGGGGAAGTCTACAATGAGCAGACTTTGATCAATTTATTTAAAGCAAAATTAAACATGAAGATTAAAATAATCATTTTAAGCGTATTTATTGTAGTTGTAAGTTTAACTACCAATGCTCAAATTGCCGGCAAATGGAGTGTAGACAAGGCGATCACCTGGCAAAAAGAAAATCCATGGATTAATGGTGCCAATTTTATTCCAAGCACAGCAATCAACCAGCTGGAGATGTGGCAGGCTTCCAGCTTTGATCCTCAAACAATCGATCGGGAACTGGGATGGGCTGAAGAAATTGGTTTCAATACCATGCGTGTATATTTACATAGTCTGGCTTACCAACAAGACCCCTCGGGTTTTAAAAACAGAGTGTCGCAATACCTTAGCATTGCTGATCAACATAAAATCAAGACAATATTTGTGTTTTTTGATGACTGCTGGAACAAGCTTGGAGTGATCGGTAAGCAACCCGCTCCCAAACCTGGAATACATAATTCAGGCTGGGTACAGGATCCTGGTGATCCGAATCATAAGCAGTCTGAAAATTTTCCTGAACTTGAAAAATATGTTAAGGATGTTATGAATCATTTTTCAAAGGACAAGCGTATTCTTCTCTGGGATTTGTACAATGAGCCGGGCAATTCGGGAAAATTTGACACTTCAATGCCGCTATTAACTAAGGTTTTTGAATGGTCCAGGCAAGTTAACCCTGACCAGCCATTATCTGTGGGACTTTGGAGATGGGATTTTGAAAGAATGAATACCTTTCAGGTTTTGAATTCAGACATCATAACCTATCATGATTATGAAGCAGCCGAATGGCATAAAAGAGTGTTACAGGTATTAAAAACACATGGCAGACCCTTGATTTGTACTGAGTATATGGCAAGAACAAATAACAGCACATTTGCCAACACGATGCCTATGTTGCAAAAAGAGAATATCGGTGCAATAAACTGGGGTTTGGTATCCGGTAAAACAAACACGATTTATGCATGGGATAAACCCATAAAAGATGGTGCCCAACCCGATTTATGGTTTCATGATATTTTCTGGTCGGATGGAAGACCTTACCGGAAGGAAGAAACTGATCTCATCAAAAAATTGAATAATAAATAAATTCCAAAATCTGATCATTGGCTTAATTTTGGATGCCTGTAAGTATCACTGGTATTAAGACATGCGCATAAATTCAATCAATCCTGCTAATGGACAGGTCATTCAATCCTATCAGACCCATAGCTCAAAAGAAGTAGGTGAAATCATTAAACTTACTCAAAAAGCCTGGGAAAAATGGAGAGATGCCACTTTTCCAATACGTTCTGATCATTTGTACGCTGCTGCCAAGATCCTGCGGAATAGAAAAGAAGAGCTCGCTATTCTGATGGCACTTGAAATGGGGAAACCTTTACAAGGCGGCCGCGCCGAAATTGAAAAATGTGCGGATGTTTGTGA
>CAMCTU010000240.1 GCA_945878525.1 Sphingobacterium thalpophilum | reverse complement strand
GAAAAAACTAAAGTGGATATGTCTGCTACGCTGGCTGAATTAGAGTTAAAGGTTGAAGCCGCCAGGCATCAGATCTACTCAAACCTTAGCGGGTGGCAAAATGTTCAGATATCACGGCATCCTGAAAGGCCTTACACTTTGTCTTATATCGAGATGATTTGTGATGATTTTATTGAGATGCACGGAGACCGTACAGTTAAGGATGATAAAGCCATTGTTGGAGGTTTTGCAAGTATTGGTGGTCAAACGGTCATGATCATTGGTCATCAAAAAGGGGTGAATACCAAAATGCGTCAATACCGCAATTTTGGTATGGCAAATCCGGAAGGTTATCGCAAAGCACTTCGTTTGATGAAATTGGCTGAAAAATTTAATAAACCGGTAATTACATTTATAGATACTCCCGGAGCTTATCCTGGTCTTGAGGCCGAAGAACGCGGACAAGGTGAAGCAATTGCACGAAACTTGCTTGAAATGTCGGTTTTGAAGGTGCCAATTTTATGTTTTATTGTTGGTGAAGGGGCTTCAGGCGGAGCCTTAGGAATTGGTATTGGCGACAGGGTTTATATGCTTGAACATACCTGGTATTCTGTAATCTCACCTGAATCATGTTCATCTATCTTATGGAGAAGTTGGGATTTTAAAGAGAAAGCTGCTGACTGTCTGAAGCTGACGGCAGATGATATGCTTAAAAATAAATTGATAGATGGCATCATAAAAGAGCCACTGGGAGGCGCACATCATAATCCAGAAGAAATGGCAAAAACCATTCAGGATCGCATTGTCAGAGACCTTGATGAGCTCGTTAAGCGTAATATTGATGAGGTTATCGATGAACGAATAGAAAAATTCTGCGCTATGGGCATCGTAATTGAATCCTGATCAGTTTAAAATAGACTACGGTAATTATAATTACAAAATAACCTGAGTTCGATATAAGGAAGGTTAGAAGTTATCATTTTGATTCTACTCATGATGCTCTAATTCCTTGTGATTTGATTTTTGAAAGCAATACCTGCATTTTATAGCTTAGCTCAGCCCTTTCCTTCGGAGTATTTCCGGCAAGAAATTGTAGTCTATTTTAGATTACCAATAGCCGGAAGATACCTCCTTCGGCAAGGTTTATTTTACCCAGAGCTGTTTTTCATCGGGACGGATAATCCGGTAATAGAACCATAGTCCATATTAAACAAACCTGGGAGGCAGCTCTATCTTTTTTGCAATAAAAATCTCATGATAAAATTAAATTCCCGGCAAAAAAATAGGGCAGAACGCGGGGCTGGAATAATCGAAGAGAAACAGACCCTGCTATCTAAAAGGAGAGAAAAACCTCAGTTTAAACTTAGCCAGGCAAGATTTTATATCGAACTCACATTAAATAGCTCCAGAGAAGGCCGGAACCTCCTGACTCTGATGACATTTCTATTTCAAGCTTTCCCCAAACACACATTAAATACTATTTCTTCCATTCAAAAGTCGAAGGGCTAAGTCCTCTCTGATATTTTCCAAAACCAAACATCGTTGGATTATAATCGCCAACATATTCAACATTATTCAGTGGCGGGATTTGCTGTTCCATTCCTGCTGCCCAATAACAGGCATTAATAACCAGTCTTCGTAGGTCTTCATTAATTAAATCAACCGAAGCCCCCATTGTTGTGGTAAAAATTTTTCCTTTTTTGCCACTTTCTGAGCTATAGCTCCTTGTCCATGCTACTGGCATAACCGACTTTTCATAACTCAATGGTGAGGTAGATGTCATTCCCATAGTAGTCTGCCCGAAGATTAAAACCTCTGAATCATTTGGCAGACCGGTAATGCCATAAACATCAGTAGGTGTCCATATGTCTTTTACTCCACGCAAAATTGGATGATCTTTTACAAGACCATTAATCAGTGCGCGGGTACCCTCCTTGGCATGCACACCATGGTGGTTGATCCATGTTTCACCAAAAACCTGCTTACCATAACCGCCTTCCCAACCTTTTATTTTGCTATTATAGCTGTATTTGGCATTAGGATTTTGTTTATTTCGTGAATAACTGAATGCATGTGTTGAAGTACGCAAGGCTACAATTGGTTTTCCAGCATTCGTATAATCTATGATGTATTTCATTTGATCATCAGGCAGCTCTCTGAAGCGTAAAAGCATAACCATCAGGTCTGCTGTCTTAAGGTGCTCCAATCCTGGAATATTGGTCTGTAAATCCGGATTGATTTCATTAGTCTTTGGATCAAGGGCAAATAAAACAGTGCATTTGAAACCATGGCGCTCTGCTAATATTTTAGCTAGCATGGGCAAACCTTCTTCTGAGCGATATTCTTCATCGCCACTCACAAATACAATATGTTTCCCTTTCCCAGGTCCTTCATTGCCTTGATACTCAACCCACTTCGGACTGTTTTGTGCGAATGAGACACTGATTTGAATAACAATGGTCATTATGATCAATAGGAGCTTGTTTTTTTGCTTGTTCATGTTATAATCTTGTGAATGAGTTTATTTTTCTAAAGGATGCTGACTAAGCAATTCTTCAGGAGAATAAAAACCTGTTTTATCTTTAATTGATGCGCGTGTCGTTTTTACTTTTTCAGGGGAAACTGCTGAAGCTTTATTCCCAAATGAATTCCGCACATAGGTTAATACTGCTGCAACTTCCTCATCATTTAACATTCCTGCAAAAGGAGTCATAGGTACCTGTCCGGGATATTTTTTATCAAGAACTTCTATTGGACCATATAAACCTTTCAAAACAAGTTTGATTAACCTTTCTTCACTCCCTGTCACCCATTTTGTACCTGCAATTGGGGGGAATCCTGAGCTAGTAAGACCTTTTCCATCGCTCTGGTGACATGTATTGCAAAAGCCATCACGCAAGTAAATTGCTTTACCTTTCACAAAAAGATCACGTTCAGGTCCTTTTAAATCAGTTAAAATTGGCTCTTCCTTTTTAACTTCACGCTCTCTACCATTGAGGTGAGCAATCGCTGTTTCATAGGCAGGAATCATCCATTCATCCAATGGCTTTTTACCCGCTTCCAATACAATTGGAAGTCCTTTGTCTTTCCCCAGCCAGGATGCGGTTACTATAGCTTCAAGCCGAACACGGCTGTTTATGTCTG
>CAMCTU010000239.1 GCA_945878525.1 Sphingobacterium thalpophilum | reverse complement strand
GAATATGTGGGAGGTGGGGTATTGTGGTACGGTGATAAGGTCGACCAGAGGGAAATGGGTGAAGAGTTGATAAGTTAATAGGTCATTGTGGTAGAATGTGAAGATGTGAGAGGAATTGGGGTATTATTATGCGGTGATAAGGCCGACCAGAGGGAAAATTTTTATATTTTCACTAACTTCAAACCTGCAGTATTTGTGCCTATGATGACAGGATTGTTCATAAGCTTTGGCCTAAGCACAAAATCTCCGTTAACCTTTTTTTCCGCCTCAGCTGGTGCGGTACGCAAAGGCCAAGCCATAGCACTAACTTCAATAGCATCAGGTGCAGCGGCGGCATTGTGTTTCTTTTCTGCTGCAGGAAAAGAAAAAGAGGATAATTATGAGTTAAAAATAATGTCTTTGCTCCTACATTTTAAATTTTTACACGACTCTACTGACTAGTAATTTAACTTTAAAAAAAATCTTTCGTCGTGTAAAATTTCTACTGATTTATTTGAAAGCCTGGCCTCTACCCGTCGGCTGCTTCAGTCCGGCTCTTCGCTTTAGTTTTTGCCGGGACAATTGTGGTAGAGATGCTGAAAAGTATTGGCAAAAAGCTGCCGCTTCGATCCGGTTTAGCTGGGTAAAGTAATGCTGCTATTATTGTTGGTTGAGGAGCCATACTCCTTTCTCATCGGATATGCCTCTAGTACTCTGAATACGATTCCGGCCGCCGAGCCGGAATCTCCTTGCCCCAAAACAACGCTTGTCATTCCCGCGAAAGCGGGAACCTCCTTACCCCCAAACAACACATGTCAACCGATAGCTATCGACTGTCATGGCGGGCTTGTACCGCCACCCCATTATACTAACACGGTTTTCCCTCTCGCAAAGACGCAAAGACGCAAAGTCTTAAATATGAATCTTTCATTTTGGAAGATATTTTTCGCGTCTCTGCGTCTTAGCGAGAGTATTTTCATTTCGTTGGAGGAAAACGCCAAACAGAAGGTGGGAGAGGACTTGGGGGTAAATGGTATAGTTATAAAACCGGCCAGAGGTTGCGCTTGTCAACCAATATCTATCGGATCCCGCGAAAGATGGAACCTCCTTAATCACATTTGTTGCGTTGTCATGGCGGGCTTGACCCGCCACCAAACTTATCCGTATTTTTATAATATAATTTTGACTACTCTTACACATGGCGTTCATCGACTATTACCAGGCACTCGAAATAACAAAATCTGCTACAGATAAGGATATCAAAGCGGCCTATCGAAAAATGGCCCGAAAATATCATCCTGATGTAAACACAAATGATAAGGATGCACAAAAGAAATTTCAGGAGATCAATGAGGCGAATGAAGTATTGAGCGATCCTGAAAAACGTAAAAAATACGATCAGTATGGTAAAGACTGGAAACATGCTGATCAGTTCCAATCTCAAGGACAGGGCAGAACATCCAACAGCCGGAATACCGGGCAGCAGGATTATTCAGGATCATTCAGCGATCAGAATTTCTCGGATTTTTTTAGTTCTATGTTCGGAAAATCATCAGGGCAAAGCAGACAGGCCAATTTCAAGGGACAGAATTTCAACGCTGAACTTCGTCTCAATTTAAGAGATGTCTACACCACCCAAAAACAAACCATTACCGTTAATGGTAAGAATATCAGACTCAACATCCCCGCTGGAATTGAGAACGGACAAACAATCAAAATAAAAGGTCATGGTGGCCCCGGTATTAACGGTGGCCCGAATGGAGAACTTTTTCTTACTTTCTCCATCGCCAACGATCCTGAATTCAAACGAGTCGGCAATGATCTGTACAAAAATGTAGAAATTGATCTCTATACGGCAGTTCTTGGTGCTGAAATCATGGTTGATACGATGAGTGGTAAGGTCAAACTACCTGTGAAACCCGAAACTCAAAACGGCACCAAAGTAAAACTCAAAGGAAAGGGTTTTCCGGTTTATAAAAATGAAAACCAGTTTGGCGACTTGTATATCACTTATACTGTAAAGATTCCTGCAGATCTTATTGAAAAGGAGAAGGAATTATTCAGAGAATTATCAAATCTTAGAAAATAAGGCCATGGCTAAGGCAAACTTAATTTCTGCAAATGATTTTTGTGTTTACCATAACATTAATTTAGCATTCATCAGCAATCTGAAGGAATTCGGATTGGTTGAAATTGTACATGTTCAGCAGGCAGATTATATTCCGGAAAATCAAATAGATAAGCTGGAACGAATGATCAGACTGCACAGGGAACTGGAAATCAATCCGGATGGACTTGACACCATTGACCATTTGCTTTGAAAGCTGAACCAATTACAGGAGGAAGTCATCATGCTGAAGAACCGGCTGCGACTTTATGAGGATAATGAGTATATTGATTAATCATTAGTACTTGGTTAACATTAAGTTCTGAATAAAATATGTTTATATGGATTTAATTGAGTGTTTTTTATCTGATATTAAAAAGAAAGCCCCGTTTACCAAACCAAACAAGCTTCATCCAACTGGGGCAATTTCATTATTTAATGGGTTTTTCAATCCTGATTATTGCACATCGAACTTAGGATTTTTGATAATGACCCTGAAGGGGTCAAATGTTTATAGAATTATTAATACGGAGACCCGACCCTGAAGGGGTCGTATGTGAAAATTTTCAATACATACGACCCCTTCAGGGTCAGGGAACGGTGGTTTATGGCCTTGCTATAAACGATACGACCCCTTCGGGGTCGAAGCACAAAAACTTCTACCGGACAACGTAATTTATCAATACTGAATTATGACCTTAATCGCTAAACTACTAATCGCTTTTGTTGCTCGTGAGCACCTGTACATTCTCTGGCTCGAAATGTTTGCCTGGACAACGGCAGGCCGAAAAACATTTAAATCCATGTCAGCTAATATGTTTGAAAAAACGAAATTTATGGCCGCAAACCAGGGACTTTATAATGGTTTTCTTGCCGCAGGATTGATTTGGTCACTGATCATACAAGATGAAGCCTGGTCAAAAAATGTGGCCATGTTTTTCCTTGGATGTGTGTTGATTGCAGGAATATATGGGGCAATAAACGTGCAGAAATCAATAGTTTACGTTCAGGGGATTCCTGCACTTATTGCTCTAGCAGCTGTTATTTTCCCTTAGCTTTATGTAATCTGAACTCCTGTTTATACATCAGGAAAGAG
>CAMCTU010000238.1 GCA_945878525.1 Sphingobacterium thalpophilum | reverse complement strand
GAAGCAGTAATTTTGCCTTATCCGGCTCGTTTGCCAGAAAGTTTTTGTCCTTTTTAAACTTCTCCATCCAGATAGGCTGCAGATGTTTAAAGCTCTCCTTTAGCGCATAAACGATATAATCATCCATTGACATTTCTGAAGCCGTCAGTAAAGCCATCAGACTAGCCTCATTCTTAAAGTGACTCAGAGAAACAATTGCTTCCAATCGCACTCGTGGAGATGAATCTTTAGACTTGGCAATAAGCCTTGCCTGAGAATTCTTTAATTCATCCTTCCAGTAAAATAGAACTCTGGTCGCTGCAGCCCTGATGTTGGAATCTCTCGCCTTTAACAGCTTATTTAAAAGAGTTTCATTGGTTTGATGTAATCTTTGGTACATCCACAAAGCTTCCAATTGAAATTGCTCATAATTCTCATCCGAGGTATTTAGTTTTTGAAGCCAATTTGGTAAAGCTGCTAAAACTTCCTTCTCAGGGAACTCTGTCAGCTGAATTCTGGCCCGGTATCTTGTTCTGTCTTCGTATTCCTTTAACTGATCCAGTAATTGACCGATCTTAAGACGGCTCATATCTATAGGCTTCAATAATGCCTTGCCGGTGTAAGTAATCCGCCAGATCCTGCCATGGGTTTTATCCCGATCAGGATCACGTAGGGCTCTTTCTCCATGGTTTATAACCAGGTTGAACCAATCTGCTAAGTAAAGTGCTCCATCCGGACCGAACTGAAGGTCTACAGGTCTGAATTGAGGATCTTTGGATTGCAGAATTGGCTCCTGTTCTTTACCAATCAAACCACTTCCTGCTTCAGACAAAGAATGATTTGTGATTCCCTGAAACCCAAGGAATGTATTAAAAAGCACATTGCCCTGATAATTATCTGGAAAGTTCCTGCTCGAGACAATTTCCATCCCACAGGTCTTGGGCTTAATTTTAAGCGTTAGCATATCTTTCATTTCGACATGCTTAACAGGATAATCGGTAGCGACAGTAAGCGGAGGAGCAAAATAATTCATTCCTGTTGAGGTATCCCCTATCAGATGTGTACCATTTCTGGTAAAGACATTTCCCCAGGGGTTGGCATAAGGATAAGAAACATAAGGTTCCAGTTTCATTGTGATGGGATCATATCTCCAGGTCTCACCATAAGCAGATCGCTGCGGACCATAAGGCGTTTCTACCTGAGTATGAAGAAATGTGCCCATATGCATGTATAATGCGCCATCCTGTCCCCAGGTAAGTGCAGAGATTGAATGATGAACATCCTCTGTGCCAAAACCATGAAGAATAATTTCTCTTACATCAGCTTTTCCATCTCCATTGGTATCTTTTAGGAACATCAAGTTTGGCGGCTGCGAAACATACACTCCACCATTCCCCAATTCAAATCCCAGAGGCATATAAAGGCTATCTGCAAAAACGGTATGCTTATCTGCCTTACCGTCGCTATTGGTATCCTCCAGAATGATAATTTTATCATTTGGCGGACTTCCGGGATAGTACTGCAAATACGATGGAAGAGTTGATACCCATAAACGCCCTTTAGGATCAAAGGTAATCTTGACCGGCTTTTCAATAGGAAAGTCCTTTTCAGAAGCAAAAAGCTCAACTTTAAATCCCTCATTTAAAACAAATTGCTCTTCCAATGGTGCATTCAAAGGCTTTTTGACACTAATTTCTTGTTGATCATTGATTAATAGCCTGACCTTCTTAGAATCAATACCAGAACTACTTTTAGTACCTGTCCAGACCAAACTATCAAGGCTTAAAACCAGCTGATCTAATTTTAATAATTCAGTAGGGAAAGAAATTGGTCCGCCGGCAGGTTGTACCCAGGGCTCTTTCCTGCTTCCATTGATATACTCTGCATTTACCGCTCTGTATTTGTAGAAGAACTGCTGATTTTTATGATCTATTGCCCACTTTAATTGGTTAAAATCTGGTTCAGCCTTCCATTCTGAAAATTTGAAATTTAATTTTTTAGCCATTACTTCACTGATCGCTTTATAGCCTTTATCATTCAGGTGGATCCCATTAATGGTGATAGAATCGGCAGCATTTGCTAAATCACGGCTTGGCTTGTAAAGATCAATGAATGGTATTTCGAGTTGTTTTGCGACTTCGGCCATTCCTGCTGTGTATAATTCCAGATTGACATTATGCTCTTCAGGGTCGGGTAAATTACCACCCAACTTTTCATGGGCAATTGGAGAAACAAGTATAATTTCTGGTGCTGAAGTAGAATTGTATTTCTGTTGCTTGAGATGAAGAAGGAATCCTGAAAGTCGGTGTTTAAAATTTGCAAGACTATCCGGTCCCTTAAAAGCCTCATTCAGTCCGAAACATGCAAAAATAATATCTGCCTTTTGAAGTGTCAGATGCTCATCCAGCGTGCCAAAATTGTAGGGCCTGGGCTGCAGACCTACTTCATCGGCACTCCAGCCCATATTTCGAACAGTCAGGTTTAAATCAGGGAAACTCTTGTAAAGAAGGGGTTCGAAGTAGTTAAAATTTTGCAGGCGCTCGGCAAAGGTATTTCCGAGAATTACTATTCGCTGCCCCTTTTTGGGCTGAAAGTCAATGTTCTTTTCGCTGCAAGCTGTAATTAAGGTACTCGCTAAAAAGGGTAAAATTATAAGTAGCAGGCTTCTGTTATGTTTCATAATTTATAAGCTTATCAAATATTTTAAATGTTACCAAATTCCCTATTTACTAACTCTGTAGTCCAGTTAAAATAAAGTTTCAAATAAAATAGCATTTTACATCCTAATGAGTCTGTTTTTTAGTCTCCAATATAATGAAAGCCCCCCCTTACAGCACGATATTACTTCTTTTACTTTAACTGACTTGAAACCTGCAGTATTTTAACATATACTTTCAGGACTGTTCATAAGCTTTGGCCTAAGCACAAAATCTCCGTTAACCTTTTCTTCCGCCTCAGCTGGTGCGGCAGGCACAGGCCAAGCCAAAGCATTAACTTTAATAGCATCAGGTGCAGCGGCGGCATTTATTCGTATTTGTCTATTGTTTTTAAGGCACTCATGGTCTCGTCGTTCCTCCTCGGCATGCTACTTTTCTGCTGCAGGAAAAGAAAAGAGAATAATTATAAGTTAAGAATAAGATCATTATTTCTGTAATTTCAATTTTTGCCGCAGACTCTTGATTTCTTGTTCTATATTTCCTATTCCTACCCTACTCAATCAAATCCCT
>CAMCTU010000237.1 GCA_945878525.1 Sphingobacterium thalpophilum | reverse complement strand
GGATTTGAAATGAAGCTGACTTCAAAAGTTTCAAAATTGATTTATAAGCATATTCAATCAATTTCAAACAAATTACTTAAAAAAGCAAACCTTCAATTCCATGAAATCAGCCATTTTGCCGTCCACCCCGGAGGTAG
Source organism: Sphingobacterium thalpophilum (assembly GCA_945878525.1). Taxonomy (GTDB): domain Bacteria; phylum Bacteroidota; class Bacteroidia; order Sphingobacteriales; family Sphingobacteriaceae; genus Daejeonella; species Daejeonella thalpophilum_B. The sequence goes on along the minus strand of CAMCTU010000237.1, from coordinate 3,092 downwards.
AAAAATCCTTGAAGCTGCTGAAACTGCCCTCGGTTTCTCATCTGCAGGAAATCAATTTGGGTATCATATCTTAAAGGATTATGGAAATATGTCATCTGCAACAATATTATTTGTTCTTAAAAAACTGATGGACGATCCTGTAGGGCTTGATAAAGAAAATATTCTTGGTTTTGCTTTTGGACCAGGCTTAACCGTTGAATCCATGATATTAAAAAGAAATGGGTATGCCTGATTTTAGTTACAGAAGTTTGGAGGAAGAAATGATGGACGATTTCTCATTGGGTCATGAGGTTATCGATCCTATCATGGATGAGCTGGAAGTTGTAAACAAGCTATTGGGTGGTTATAATGTGTTTTTCAATGCATTCCATAAAATTGGAATTAAGGATGGGATGATCATCAGTGACTGGGGTTGTGGAGGTGGTGATTCTTTGAGAATAATTGCTAAATGGGCTCGGAAAAGAAATATTAAACTTCAATTAATTGGAGTAGATGCTACTGCTTCAGCCATTCAATACGCAAGGGATAAATCCGGAGACTTTCCTGAAATTTCCTATATTCTGGCTGATGTTATGAGTGAAGAACTGATTAGCAACCAATTCAATATCGTGATTTCCAGCCTGTTTACACATCATTTCTCTGATGAAAACTGGGTTCGGCTCGTTCAAAAAATGTCTGATTGTGCGGCTGATTACGTGGTGATTAATGATCTGCACCGACATTGGTTTGCCTTTCATTCCATAGGAGCTTTAACCTCAGTTTTTTCGAAATCCGAAATGGTTAAACACGATTCCAAACTTTCAGTACTTCGAAGCTTTAAAAGAACTGAGCTTGATGAGCTATTAAAAAGAGGAGGATTTAATAATTTCTCCATCAAATGGATGTGGGCTTTCCGTTGGCAAATATGCATTCAAACTAAGGGAAAAAAGAACCTGATTAAAAATTGAGTATGATTGACGTGCTGATAATCGGTGGTGGTCTGGCAGGATTGACAAATGCAATTCTCCTCCAAAAGAATGGATATCAGGTTAGTGTATTCGAGAAAAAAAAATATCCATTTCACAGAGTTTGCGGAGAATATATTTCCAATGAAGTACTTCCATTCTTAGAATACCTAAACATCGGGATCTCAGAATCAGGATATTCAAGGATAAATCGCCTGGCCGTTACATCTGTTTCAGGTAAAATAATGCATGCAGATTTAAAAATGGGTGGATTTGGCTTAAGCAGATTTAAGCTTGACCATTTAATGTATGAAGAAGCTACGAGACTTGGTGTAAGATTTATTTTCGAACGTGTAGATAATATTAAGTTTGAAGAAGATAAATTCAAGATCACTACGCCGGGAAATATAGTATATGAATCGGCAATTGCTATCGCTGCACATGGCAAGAGATCTAATCTGGATCAAAAACTGAACCGAAGATTTTTTCTCCAACGAAGTCCTTATCTTGGTGTAAAATACCATATCAACACTGAGTTCCCAAAAAATCTGATTCGTCTTGATAATTTCCAGGGTGGATATTGTGGCGTGAGTAAAATAGAAGAAGATAGATTTTGTTTATGTTATCTCTCCGAAACAGCAAATCTTAAAAGATATTCAGGAATTGCTGAAATGGAAGAAGAGGTTTTGTTTAAAAATCCATACTTGAAGAGTCTGTATAAAAACTCAGAATTTTTGTTCAAAACTCCTGAAGTAATCAATGAAATCTCATTTGAGAAGAAGACCCTTGTAGAAAATCATTTACTGTTTTGTGGTGATTCAGCAGGAATGATAACACCCTTATGTGGAAATGGCATGGCAATCGCCATTCATTCGGCCAAAATACTTACCGAATGTATCATGCGCAATGCGAAAAAGGGTTCTGCATTAAACAGAATTGCACTTGAAAATAATTATAGGCTTAGATGGGAAAAAGAATTTAAAATGAGACTTAACAGTGGACGTTTGATTCAAAAGCTATTTGGAAATACAGTTATTTCAGATATCTCTGTATCCACGCTAGATAAATTTCCTGGTATTACACAAATGTTGGTTAAAAAAACACATGGCGAAACGTTAAAATATTAACTTGCATTATGAAATTGTGGGTTCTTGTATTTATAAACGCGTTAGTTGTTGCATTATCCCTTGCGATAATTAACTTTTACTTTCAGGCAAACCTTGTCGATTTCTTTATTACCTTTTTTGCTTCATTGCTAACTAGTTATTTGGTTTTCTATTACCTGATTGAGAAATTTGTATACAGCAAAATCAAACTTATTTATAAGCTTATTCATAACCTGAAACTAGGTAAAGACCTGAAAGATGCTTTGGGTGAATACGTGAGCGCCGATCCGATTAATGATGTTGAACTTGAAGTCAAGGAATGGGCTAGAGACAAAAAATCAGAGATTGATCAGCTAAAGGATCAGGAAAAGTTCAGAAGAGAATTCCTTTCGAATATTTCCCATGAATTAAAAACCCCTCTTTTTGCAATTCAAGGTTATATTGAAGCGTTACAGGAAGGTGATATTGATGATCCTGAAATGACCAAACAATTTCTAGAAAAAGCCTCCAGGAATGTAGATAGACTTGCATTTTTCATAAAGGATCTGGATGCCATTTCAAAACTGGAAAGTGGTGAAATCCCTGTTCATTATGATCGCTTTAATTTGGTCGATCTGATCAATGAGGTAATTGATTCACTGGAATTAAAAGCAAAAAAATATAATATTAATCTTCATTTTAAGGAAAAATATCATAGTCCAACCTGGGTCATTGCCGACCGCGAGAAGATCAGACAAGTTTTCGTTAACCTTATTGATAATTCTTTTAAATATGGTAAGAGTAATGGAAATACGTTCATTAAAACTTTTGAGCTTCATGACCAGATACTGGTCGAAATCACAGACGATGGTATTGGCATAGAAGAAAAATATCTTCCGAGGCTATTTGAGCGGTTTTACCGGACAGATAAAAGCAGATCCCGTCAAATTGGAGGCTCGGGTTTAGGGCTTGCAATTGTAAAACATATTATTGAAGCACATGAGCAAACCATCACTGTAAGAAGTACCGAAAATATTGGTTCAACCTTTGGATTCACGCTCCA
>CAMCTU010000236.1 GCA_945878525.1 Sphingobacterium thalpophilum | reverse complement strand
GATCATTGGCATTGCCTGAATATGGTCGATGCCGTTTCGGCAGACAAGCATGTATATGTTGAAAAGCCGATCGCGAATACTATAGAAGAATGTCAGATTATGGTTAAAGCGCAACAGAGATATGGCAAAATAGTTCAAGTGGGACAATGGCAACGTTCCGGATCTCAATATGCCGAAGCCATTGATTATGTAAAATCAGGTAAGCTTGGGCAAATCAGGCTTGTGAAATGCTGGGCTTATCAGGGCTGGATGAAACCTGTTCCTAAATTAGCAGACAGTCCGGCACCTTCAGGAGTTGATTATAACATGTGGTTAGGTCCAGCTCCAAAACGTGACTTTAATCAAAATCGTTTTCATTTTAATTTCAGATGGTTCTGGGATTATGCCGGCGGCCTGATGACCGACTGGGGAGTTCATGAAATCGATATTGCCTTATTTGCAATGGGTGTTCAGTCACCGAAATCAGTGATGGCCTCAGGAGGAAAATTTGCATATCCTGATGATGCTTCTGAAACTCCCGACACGCTTCAAACTGTGTACGAGTATGAAGGATTTAACATGCTTTGGGAGCATGCAACAGGCATAGATGGCGGCAATTATGGTTCTACTGAAGGTATTGCCTTTATTGGGAACAATGCAACACTTGTAGTCAACAGGGGTGGCTGGAAAGTTATTCCAGAAACAGAGAATAAAGATGGCAAAAAGGTTAACAAGGTTGAGGAAGTAGCACATCGTAAACCTGAAAGGAATGCTCACGAAGCACATGCAATTAACTTTATTGATGCTATTACAACTAATGATGTCAGCCGCTTAAATTGTGGTATCCAAACCGGAAGCATCGCAGCTATAAATGCACAAATGGGTAACATTGCCTTTAAAACAGGCAAAAAAGTGTATTGGAATGCTGCTAAAAATGAATTTACAGATTCAGATGCCAATAAGTTAATGAAAGCCAAATACTATAATGGCTGGCAGGTTCCAAAGGTTTAACAACCGTTCTATTATATACAATATCTAATCGAAAAGATAAACACTTTAAGCCTTTAACCTACTAAACATGAAAAAACTAATTCTTATAACTCTGCTGGCAACATTTTTTTTCTCTTGTAATCAGGATAATAAATCCGGGTCTCAGGAAGTAGAAAATGCATCCGAAGACACAGTTAATGTCAATCAAAAATCTACCCAAACCATTGATATTGTACAAACATCTCCAAATCAAGCCAGGGTGCTAATGGAAAATGAGCATGTAAGAATTGTGGAATATTTCGTTAAGCCCGGAGATAAGGATGTCTGGCATACTCATCCCCCAAGATCATCTTATGTTGTTTCTGGTGGAAAAGTTAAAGTATATACTGAAAATGCAGAACCTAAAATTTCTGAAGTTAAAACAGGTACTTCCTCCTGGGCAGATCAGGGGGCAAAACACTACGTAGAAAATATTGGAGACACGGATATAAAGATCATACTGACAGAGATTAAATCATTAGATTAGGATTATAGGGTTAGTCATCTTGCTTTAAAGTCGATCTGAATAGTTATTTGGTAAACGTAGATTAGATTACACTTTAATTTAACACTCTTTAATCCCACGATCTTAAAATCCTATAAATCCTAACTCAGACAGTATATCCTGTATATGTAATAATATTATTCAATTTCACAATTACAAGCTACCTTATATATATTTGTTAAAAACCTCACAAACATGAAAAAATTATTTGTTTTATTATTAATGACAGGCCTGTACAGTGGATTCACAGCATGTGCTCAAAGACCTAGCCCTCCGGCTAAAGTTTCTGAAACCACCTCAGCAGGTGTTAAAATTACAGTTGATTACAGCCAGCCGGCAGTAAAAGGAAGAACTATTGGTAAAGAAATTGCTCCTTTTGGTCAAGTATGGCGAACAGGTGCTAATGAAGCTACCTGGATGGAAGTTAGCAAGGATGTAAAAATTGAAGGTAAAGCCTTGAAAGCTGGTAAATATGGTATCTGGACTATTCCCGGTGAAAAAGAATGGACCATCATCTTTAACAGCAAATCTAACATTAGCGGCACCGCATACAGCCAAGCTGATGATGTAATGCGTGTAGTGGTAAAATCTGGCAAATCAGCAAGTTTTTCTGAGCGTATGACTTTCAAGATCGCAAAAACAGGTGTTGTTTCACTGATCTGGGGCGACTACCAGATTAATTTTAACGTAAAATAATTTCAAAGAGTCCCTTTTTCAGAACTTGATAACATTCATATTCTGGAAGAGGGAATTCTTTCATCTAACCAGGGTAACATATCCAGATCTAGGATATGGCTATTAGTCAGGTATTCAGATAATTAAACATGAGCTTTGCTGCCTTGTCCGATGCGCCCGGCTCACCCATAATAATGGCTAGCTCTTCATAATTGATAAGCATTTCTGTACGATAGTTCGAATCGTTAAGAATTAGGTCCAGTTCATCTCCAATGATGATGCTGGTACATTGTTCCTGAATCAGTTCTTTGACAATTATCTGATCCATGACCAGATTTACCAGGGATATATACTTAATTTTAACAAGCATACGGGCAATCGCAATCGATAAAGGATTCCCTTTATAAACAACCACCTGCGGTATTTTAAGTAAAGCAGTTTCAAGTGTTGCCGTACCGGAGGTAACAATGGCTGCCTTTGAATTCAGTAGCAGATTATAGGTTGCATTGAAGATGACAGCGATTTTTCTACCTTCCAAATAAGCTAAATAATCTTCTTCACTAAAAGAAGGGGCACCGGCAATTATAAACTGAAATTCAGGAAAACGATCTGCTGTTCTGACCATTTCAGGCAATACCCTCTCTAATTCCTGTTTTCTGCTTCCGGGAAGTAGCGCAACTATTGGCCTTACATCCAGATTATGTTTAATCTTAAACAAATCATCCCGAGGATTAGAAGCTATAGCATCCAATATTGGGTTACCAACATAATTGACATCCATTCCCCATGATTTATAAAATGCTACCTCAAAGGGTAGAATGCAGAACATTCGGTCGACAAATTTTTTGATTTTCAAAACACGCTTCTGATTCCAGGCCCAAACCTTAGGAGAGATATAGTAAAATACTTTAAAGCCTTTATGTTTTGCAAAATTTGCGATCTTCATATTGAATCCTGGGAAGTCAATGAGAATAACGACATCTGGCTGAAAGCTGAGAATATCCTGCTTTGCAGTTTTAATATTCTTGAAAATTGAATTCAAATTGGCAATAACCTCAACAAA
>CAMCTU010000235.1 GCA_945878525.1 Sphingobacterium thalpophilum | reverse complement strand
CAATAAGCAGGTCTCTGAGATAAGAATATATCATCGGGGCAAAAAAACAGGAGTTCACAAAGGCTACTGGGAAAATGGGAATCCAAAATTCGAATATAATTTCCTGAATGGTGAACATAACGGAATTGCGAAAGACTGGTATGAAAATGGTCAGTTATATAAATTCTTCCACTACAACATGGGATATGAAGAAGGCAGTCAGAAAGCTTGGTGGGAAAATGGTGTAATAAGAGCTAATTATGTGGTAAAAAATGGCCGTCGGTATGGCCTTATCGGACTTAAGCTTTGCATGAATCCTGAAGATTCTGTAAAGGTTTCAAAAATTAAGTATTAAAAAGAAATTGAAGAAAATAAGTTTAATCATCGGCCTCTTGATCACGTTGTTTTCATGCGGAGAATTCAAAAAAGATTCCTCATCAGAAAAAATGACTACAAAGCAAGAGAAGTTGCCTTTTTTTAATCAGCCCGACTGGACACCAGAATGGATTGAAGTAACTGATCCGGCCTATAGAAATATACATAAGATACCTAGCTTTTCATTCTTTAATCAGGATGGTAAAGTTATAACAGAAAAAAATGTAGAAGGCAAAATCTTTGTAGCCAATTTCTTTTTTACAACATGTAGAAATATATGCACAAAGATGACTAATAATATGCATCTGTTACAAGATGCATTCAGCAATGATAATCAGGTATATTTACTTTCTCATTCAGTTACACCAGAGTCTGATTCTGTACCGAAACTTAAAAAATATGCCCTTGACAATAAAATAAATTCCGATAAATGGAGTCTATTAACCGGTGATAAATCCTCCATTTACAGACTAGCAAAACAGGAATATTTTGCCGGAGATACTATCGGATTCTATCAAACAGGTAATGAATTTCTACACACTGAAAACTTTATCCTTGTTGATAAACATAGAAGGATCAGGGGAGTATATAATGGAACACTCTTAATTGAAATTGAAAGAATAAAGGAAGATATTGCGATTCTTAAAAGTGAAGATTAATTCAATTTAATTTAAGAGTCTTTGAGTATCGCCTTTTTCAGAGCAGATGAAGTTTTATGATCTCCAGTATGACTCCAACCTGGGGGCATAAAAATATATAAAACTTTGTTTTTTATCCCTGGAGCTCGGTAAACATCCTTGGCCAATGCTATGATTTCCCCAAAATAGGAATCCAGAAAACTATTTGGTTTCATTTGCCTGGTAATTCCATATTGAATGTTTACTCCATCAATTTCAGGCTGATAAGTTTTAAAAACTTTGTCCCAGATATTCAACAGATTACAATAATTCATGTCCATATACTCGATATTTTTCGAATGATGAACCCGGTGATGTGAGGGAGTTAGAATAAATTTCCCGACAAGACCCATCCGACCGTCTCTCATGATTGATTCCCCAATATGAATAAACGAGCCCCAAGTTCCGTCTATAAACATAATCACAAATAACATTGCAGGTGGCACACCCAAAAGCATACAGATAGTGGTTCTGATCACATCTGCATAAGGCGCTTCAAGAAAAAAATGGGCATGAGAAACTGCTAGATTCATACTCTCAGGTGCATGATGGGTAGCATGCAAACACCAGAATAATCTAACCTTATGCCCGAAGTAATGATAAACAAAATGAGCAAGTTCCCAGATAATGTAGCCATAGATAAACCAATACCAGGTAAACTGAATGTTGATTATTGCGTACTTCTCAAAAATGCCGATACATATAATTGTCATACCGATGGCCAGGTATCTGCCAATGATCGAATTAAACAGATATGAAAAAAACGATATCTTATATGAAACAACTTTAAACTGCTTATAAAGCAGTCCCCTGATTAGCTCCAGAATTAAAATAATAGGCATTAATGGAGCAATTGCCCTTGTAATTCCATCAAAAGTTTGTAGAGTTTTATAGTCTCCAGATCGGATAATTTCAATAAGCCCCTCCAGACTAAAAAAGCCCCAGATTTGCTTTAAAATAGTTTCAACAAATTCCATATAAAGTATTGGTAATCAATTATATTAAAAATTTAAATTCAATGATAAACTCCCTCTTAGCTTTAAACTTTCAGCTTAATCAGTACCCTGCTGCCTGACCGTCTTTCCGTGATTCAGATGCCCCAAAGTAAACTTTTCGAACCGGATCCCAGCGTATAGCCTGATACCCGCCATACATCCCATTGATAAAGCCAACTTGGTGGCCTTTTTGCATCAAATCCCTGATCACATCATAAGGATAACCGTTTTCAAGCGTAATTATTCCGCCTTTTGGAGCCATGCCTTCACCAGTTGGTTCAGATGATCCTTCATGATTAATTCTTGGAAAATCTCCTGCTTCCTGAATGTTTAAACCGAAATCTACAACATTCATCACAATCTGTACATGCCCTAAAGGTTGAAAAGCTCCCCCCATTACTCCAAAACTCATCATGGGCTGCCCATCTTTGGTCATAAATGCAGGGATAATTGTCTGAAAAGGCCGCTTTCCCGGAGCATAAGAATTATTTTCACCCGCCTTCATCACATTAAATAACTCCCCACGATCCTGAAACATGAAGCCTAGTCCGTCGGGCATCATCCCAGAACCAAAACCTCTGAAATTACTTTGAATCAGGGAAACCATATTGCCGTCCTTATCGGCAACTGTAAGATAAATAGTATCCCCATCTTTCATTGCCGGATTTCCTGCGTCCACACGTTCGGAGGCTTTATTAGGATCTATCAGCTTTCTGCGCTCAGCAGCATAAGCTTCAGAGATCAACTCTTTAACAGGAACTTTGGCAAATTCCATGTCGGCGTAAAATTTAGCGCGATCTTCAAATGCCAGCTTCTTTGCTTCAGTAAACAAATGCACATGCTCGGCACTGCCCAATTTTATTTTTGAAAAATCATAACCTTCGAGAATATTCAGCATTTGTAGTGCTGCTATCCCCTGACCATTTGGAGGTAATTCCCAAACATCATACCCTCTGTAATTCACAGATACCGGATCAATCCAGTCAGAACTATGGGATGACATATCCTCGTAACTCAAAAATCCTCCATTTCTTTTCATAAAGGCATCTATCGTTCGTGCTATATCCCCTTTGTAAAAAACATCCCTTCCCTCCTTTCCAATTCTCTCAAGCGTATTGGCAAGATTCGAGTTTTTAAAGATATCTCCTTCAACAGGCACCTGACCATTCGGATAATAATGTTGAGCAACATTAGGATATTGTCCGTACAAAGAAATGACATTTTTTAAAGA
>CAMCTU010000234.1 GCA_945878525.1 Sphingobacterium thalpophilum | reverse complement strand
GTCCTTTACGAAAATATGTTTCGAATGAGTTCCGGGAAACACAAATGCTATTTGCCGTTTCTGTTGTAAAGAAACCTGATTTATTTTAATCAATCCAATCAACTGCGCTTCCTCTCCGCGCATCACATCTTCATAGCTTTTAACACCAGAAACCAGCACGAGATTTGCATCAGGGCCATTGAAGTTTTTGAATACCCTGACAGAAGCCTGACTTCCATAAATATCGAATGGAAGCTCGGCATAAGGAATTTCCTCCATACCTAATGAGGAAGAAGCCATACCGGATACAATTACCGGAATATTATGAACAGATTTTCCTGATTTAATGCCTATTTCAAGAATACTGGATTTAAGGAAATCAGAATAGAAATCGAATCGACTAATTTCAGTTTGCTCTTTCCAGGATCTGAATGTACCAGCTACCCCAGAGGGTGAAAGAATTTCGGCTACAATTGCGTAGGTATGTCTTTCAACCAGTCTTAACCTGAATGAGGTTGTTCCCCAGTCGCAGCATAATATATAATTATTCATTTTTTTTAATTATTTCCATCCTCTGGTCGGTGTTGTCACCGTACCTGGAGACTTCCCCTCTGGTCGGTATTATCACCGAACCAGGCGCATTTCATTTGGTCCGTGTCACCGTACCAGAAGCACTTTCACCCTCTGGTCGGTGTTATCACCATACCAGAAGCACTTTCACCCTCTGGTCGGTGTTATCACCGTACCAGAGGACCAACCAGAGGACCAACCAGAGGACCAAATCGACTTTCTGCATACCTATGTGATTTCGAAAGTCTCCTAGCTAATTGTCAACTGTCAATTACTTATTAACCCTCGCTTTAAACACCATTTCCGCGTTTCCTTTAATCACATCCTCTTCAGTAAACCGGCAATACAAAATATCTTTAGCGCTCGTTCTTTCACGATCGAATACTACATGAATCTTACCATCAGGCGTTTGATCTGCATCAGGATAAGAAACGTTTTCCCTTGCATCCAGTAAAAGCCTATTTGGCCATGTTTTGCCTCCATCTTTAGAAATAAACGCAGTCATATTATTACGTGTTGTACTGCTGTTGGAAATTAACAACAAATTTCCGGAAGCCAGTTTACCCAAATAAAAACGGCTTGATGTTGTCGGTCCGGAAGCGGTAAAAGGCTCAACATTACTCCAGGTTTTACCATAATCAGAACTTGTACTAAAGTATATTCCTTTTGTTGTTCTAACCAAAGCCATTAGATTACCTTTATCAGAAATTTCAACAAGCTGAGGCTCATCATGAATCCGGATTGAATCGGCAATTTGGATGCTTGAATAGTTTGTTACTGAAGTAAGATCATTGGATTTTGAATAATCTAAAACGTGAATAAATGCACCATTTTCAGGGAATGCTTTTCCGGAACTATCGCCTGGCAAAGGTTTATCAACGTAAACAGGAAATAAGGCAAGATCTTTAGAAGCCAGATAAAGCGGCTTGTTGCTCATTACACCATTAATCATTCGCTTGGAATCACTATGGGTAATTTTAGCACCATTCCAGGCAATCTCAAGGTGATTTACACCGCCAAATCCATCCCAAATCAGACTATCTTTAGCACTTCCGTAGAATAAGTGAAGTTGACCATTTTTATCTCTCCAAAATGCAGGATCAAAAAATCGGTATTCAGGTAGGTTTGGATAAATTGCCAATTGATCGTTGAGCCAGGTCTGTCCAGCATCCAGACTCACTGAAAGAGTCACATAATTTCCGGGGCCCGGTGCGGCTCCACCTGAATACCAGGCAACAAAAATCTGCTTTCCATCCGCAGAAGTTCCAATTGCGGGTACCTGTTCAAACTTTCTATCCCCTAACCTTGGGTCTTTACCAGTAATAAATAAGGCAACTGAATCAGAAGTATCTGAACCTGAATCGGTCGTTTTATTTGAATTGCAAGATGAGAATAGTATCCCAAAACATACTGCAAATAATAGGATAAAGAATAATGCTGATTTCGTTCTCAATTTATAGTGGATTAAAGTGTAAAATACAGGTCGATTAATGGTAATTCTTATTGAAATTACCTGAAATTTTTCTGGCTAAATATATAAAAAAATCGAATTAGATTCAGGGTTTAGAGTCATTCAAAGTAGATTTTTATAAAAATTACCAAGTATGTATTGCTCCATCAGGACTTTTCAAAAACGGATGAGGAAATTTCGTTTTTTCAGAAATTTCCATTACAAAATCTGCCTTCTTTGAATCGAATTTTACCCCAAGTCCCGGTGCAGGATTCAGGTACAATTTACCATTAGAATAATTCAGGTAATCTTCATTAAAATAGGCAGGTTTTTCAGGTTCTCCACCTGCTAATTCCATCATGGCTCTGGCTGGACTACTCGAGCCTAAAACATGTACCAGCGCCGCTGTTGATAAGGGACCGGTAAAATGGGGAATCATTCCTACATAATGCGTTTCACAGAGAGAAGCTATTTTTTTAAATTCTCCAATACCACCGGTATTTGGCAAGGTAACTCTTGAATAGTTGATCAATTGCTGTTCAATCATTTCATTAATATCCCAGCGATCTCCGAACTGTTCTCCAACAGCGAGTGGAACTTTGGTTAAGAGTCGGAAATTACGGTATGCTCCAGGATTTTCTGATCTGATTGCATCTTCAACAAAATACGGACTCAGTTTTTGTAATTCATCACAAATCTTAATAGCCTCAGGAGTATCAAAACGGGTATGAAGATCAATTGCCCAATTCCCTTGTCCGCCAACAGCCTGATCAATTCTTTTGCAGAAATCGATAGTCTTTGATGCATTTTGGAAGAAATCAAAAGGTTGATCACCATTGCCACCGGTTGGGCCAATTCTATAACATCTCAAACCAGCTTTCAAGCAATCGGTAGCCCGCTCCTCTTCCGTTTTGGCCGTTGATGCTCTAAATCCGGTAGCATAACATTCCACATATTCACGTGTTGCACCACCCAGGAGTTCATAAACAGGAACATTCAAGGCCTTTCCTTTAATGTCCCATAAGGCCATTTCAAGTGCACCTACTGCATGTAGTTTCTCCCTTCCAGGAGGATAAAACATCCCTCTATAAAGGTTTTGCCAGATGTGTTCAATACGGAATGGATCTTCACCTATCATCATCTGAGCACATTGCTCGATCATGTCCTTTGAACCGCCTTCGCCGATACCAATTATACCATTATCTGTCTCTATTTCTACAATTCCCCGTGCCTGATTAAACAAAGGTTTGTTATATCCAGGG
>CAMCTU010000233.1 GCA_945878525.1 Sphingobacterium thalpophilum | reverse complement strand
AGATCGAAATATTTTATGCCCTGGCACGCATAGGCAAAATGTAAATTGGCACTTAGGGCAATTCTACTTTCCAGCATACTTCCGATCATGCATGGAATCTGCGAATCATAAGCAATTTGATGGATTTTAAGTCCTTCATTAATGCCCCCCGACTTAGCAAATTTGATATTGATATAATCACAAGATGCCGAATTTATTAGTCTTCTTGCATCATGATGGTTGTAGCAACTCTCATCTGCCATGATTTTGATTTTTGTTTGTCGTTTTAGTTCTGGTAGTCTTTCATCATACCAGGTGCGCATGGGTTGTTCACAGAATTCTATATTCAGATCCAGCATGCCATCCAAGCATTTTACAGCATCATCGAAACTCCAACCCTGATTTGCATCGATTCTTAGAATTATCTTATCTCCAATTTTTTTTCTTATTTCTTTGATACGCTGGAGATCCATGTCGGGGTCTTTACCTAATTTTATTTTCAGGATCGTCGCGCCTTGTTGCTGATATTTCAATGCCGTTTCAGCCATATCTTCCGGCTTTGCTATTCCAATGGTCATATCAGTTTCAATTATTCTTTTTTCTCCGCCCAGGAACCTGTAAAGTGGCAGACCTTCTTTTTTTGCAGCAATATCAAAGAGTGCCATATCGAATGCACTTTTTATAGTTGAATTAAGCGCAGTGAAATTATGAAGGTACTGCAGAAGTGACGATATATCCAGAGGATCTTTTCCTTTAATTAAACCGGCAAAATCTTTAGCCATGGCCAAACAGGTTTCCTGTGTTTCACCAACTATCATTGGAAATGCCGAGCACTCACCAACCCCATAATGATCTTCGTCTGTATGAATTCTTATAAAAACATTTTGTGCAAAATCCATAGTGCCGGTTGCAATGGTAAAGGGCTCCATGGGGATACTGAATCTATAAATGTCGGTATGCGTAATTTTCATGTTGAAATTTAAGGCTTTATGTTTGATGTGAAAGATATTTCTTCAATTCAGGATGAAAATAAATGTTTTGACGACATTCGTTCAGTTTTAACATCAATAAGTCATTATAATACAAGACATCTTCATTTGAATATGCCGATCTTATTTTTACTTGATAATTTATAATATGTCGAATCGATTAAAAAATCAAAGTTCTCCTTATTTACTTCAGCATGCTGAGAATCCCGTTGATTGGTATCCCTGGAGTGATGAAGCACTGGAAAAAGCAAAGTTGGACAATAAGTTAATCCTGGTAAGTATCGGATATTCTGCCTGTCATTGGTGTCATGTTATGGAACATGAGAGTTTTGAAGATTCAGAGCTTGCTGAAATTATGAACAGGCACTTTGTATGTATCAAAGTTGATCGCGAGGTTCGTCCCGATATTGACCAGATTTACATGAGTGCGGTGCAGCTAATGACTGGAAGTGGTGGATGGCCTCTTAATTGTTTTTGCCTTCCTGATCAGAGGCCAATATATGGCGGTACTTATTTCAAGAAGAATGATTGGAAAAGTTTACTTCAGAATCTTGCCAGTTTTTGGAGAGAAAAGCCGGATGAGGCTGTAGCCTATGCAGTGAGGCTGACAGAAGGTATAAATCAAACAGAGCAACTTATACCGGTAAAGGAGGATATTATTTTTAACAAAAGTGATCTGGAGGCTATTTTTAATAATTGGAAGCGGACTTTTGATTTGGTTGATGGCGGATACAACAGGGCTCCAAAATTCCCATTGCCTAATAATTGGATGTTTATGTTAAGGTATGCACATTTAATGCAGGATGATGCAGCCCATGCATCCCTTAGGATCACTCTTCAAAAAATGGCTTTTGGCGGAATTTATGACCAAATTGGCGGGGGATTTGCCAGGTACTCTGTTGATGGGAAATGGCATGTACCCCATTTTGAAAAAATGCTTTACGATAATGCTCAGTTAGTCTCACTTTACTCTGAAGCATATCAGTATACGCCCGATCCGATTTATAAGAATATAGTCTTTCAAAGTCTGGATTTTGTGGAGAGGGAATTAACTTCAGCTGAAAATGGATTTTATTCGGCACTTGATGCAGATAGTGAAGGAGTTGAAGGTAAATTTTATACATTCACAAAGGATGAGATAAAAGATGTATTGAAAGAAGATGCAGATTTGTTCTGCATTTATTATCAGATTACTGCTAAGGGTAACTGGGAAGGGGAAAACACGAATATTCTCATGCGAGTTATGGAAGATTCCGAATTGGCTGCCCAACTCGGATTAAGCCCGAATAAGCTCTCAGGTAAAATTTCAGAAGCGAATAAAAAATTACTTGCTGTAAGGTCAAAGCGTATCCGTCCGGGGCTTGATTATAAAATTCTTGCATCATGGAATGGTATGATGTTGAAAGCATATACAGATGCTTTCCGGGTTTTCGGAGAACCGAGATTTCTGGCTAAAGCAAAATTAAGTTCAGATTTTATTCAAAATAAGCTTATTGTTGGAAATCAAATCAGGAGAGTGTATTCCTCCGTTGATTCTTCCGATGAATGGGCCGGAGCATTTCTGGATGATTATGCTTTTGTAATAGATAGTTTAATTGGCTTATATGAAGTAAGCTTTGATGAAAGCATTCTGTTAAAAGCGAAACAATTGACGGATTATTCAATATCCGAGTTTCATGATAAGGAAAGTGGTATGTTCTTTTATACACCAAATACTGCTGAGCAGCTTATAACTAGAAAGCAGGAAATCATGGATAATGTGATTCCATCTTCAAATTCTGTTATGGCCAATAACCTATTTAAATTAGGACATTTCTTTGAACAGCAGAATTATCTGGATATTTCTTTAACCATGTTACGGAATGTTCAACCTCATATTAAATCAAACGGATCGGCTTATTCGAACTGGGCTATTCTATTGTTAAATAATATTTTTGGAATATACGAGATAGCAATCACAGGAATTGGTTCAGAAGAAAAGCGCGGGGAAATTGAAAAATATTATATTCCTAACAAAATACTTTTGGGAGGAACATCAGGAACATTACCTTTGCTGAAGGATAAGTTTGAAGCTGAAACAAAAATTTTTGTATGTCGGAACAAAACTTGCCTCATGCCTGTAAAAGAAGCACTTGACGCATTTAAACAAATCGATAACCCAAATACAATGCCAGGGGGTCAGGATTAATAATCCCAAGCCTGTTATTACTTAAATCTATTAAAATGATAATTCAATCAAATAGCGTTGTAGCGCTAACCTATGATCTTTACACAAAAGAAAATGATCAGGAAGTATTTGTAGA
>CAMCTU010000232.1 GCA_945878525.1 Sphingobacterium thalpophilum | reverse complement strand
AAACCACCCATAACAGCCTTACCAAGAATATGTCCTTGAATTGTTTGCATCACTTTAGCTCTGGTCTCGAAAGGATCATTATTTACTGCCGGAAAATCGAGCGCAATATCAAGAGCAAGAATTTCGAACATATAATGATGAAGAGGACCACTTGCAGCGGCTCCGGGTCCACGGTAAACCGGACCGGTTACGCTTATTTGATAACTTCCATCGGGCAATTTCGCTCCTCTGGGAAGTCCTTCAGTTAAGCCTGTGGAGTTTGCCGGAATATTCCATACCAGCCAGTGAACCTGATCATCTGTTGTTTTATTACGAACAAAATCAAGATCATGCATGTGTAATAACAAGCTTTTTGTACCTGCTGGTATATTTCCCCAGGATAATGCGGGTGATGTTCCTTCACCGGGTGCTGCTCCGGGTGCTGCCTGACTATATTTCACGGGTATAATTGTCCCGTCTGCAAATGCATTTGTAGTAAGTGTCATAGCAGCAGGGGCAGTTTGAGCAAAGCTTAAGAAAGCCATACCTAAAAATAAAACGGATGTTAAAAATATTCTCTTCATAATGGATTGAGGCTTATATGCCAAGAGCAAATTAGGTAATAAATTGGTTTATTCGGACTTAAGTCTGTAATAAATAGGTTATGTACCCGAACAAGTTTAAAAATTTGTAAGAAACAAGAAATAGGCTGATCCGGTAAAAAATATGGTGCAAAATACAAAAAACGCAGGTTTACGCAACTCAACATTTCCCAAAATAATTGCGATCATAAACTTTACCAAAGTATTGTAAAGCGTATCAATTAAAATGGTATTGATGGCTGAGGCAGAATCCCCATCTGATTTTGCCATTTTGGCCATAGATAGTGTTTAGCATCTACATCGATTATTCCAGAAATTGCGCCTGCAATATAGGTTCCGCTGTCGCCAAAATTATTGCCGGCAAATTGCTCTTCATGCTCCCTGCTTCTTTTGAAAATTGCCTTGTTATACCAATAAAAAACTATCCCGATACTGATAAGTAGTCCATTCAGGTGCTCCAAACTCAAATCAGTAAGCTTGGTCACTTCCGGCTCCATATCGGGAATAAATTTAAACTGAGCAGGTATATGATTAATTGAGACCCAATAGCTATCGGATTGAGAATTGAGAATGCTCTCAATCCTCAATTTTCTTTCAAACGAGTTAATCCAAAGCAAAAGCAACGTAGCTGTCGCCCTTATTCATTCCTAACTTGGTTCCACCACATGCTATTACTATATATTGCTTACCATTCACCATATAAGTTGAGGGCGTGGCAAAACCCGAAGCCGGCAAGGGGTACTCCCAAAGCAATTTACCTGATTTTTTTTCGAATGCCCTGAACGTATTGTCTTTGGTGGCAGCAATAAACAATAAGCCTCCTGCAGTTACCAGAGGTCCGCCATAATTTTCGGTTCCTGTAGCAGGAATGCCCTTTTTACTTAATTCCTTTATTTCACCCAAAGTAATCTTCCAAACCTGTTTACCTGTATTAAGGTCGATTGCACTAAGTGTTCCCCAGGGCGGACTAATAGCCGGATAGCCCTTTTCATCCAAAAACTTATTGTATCCATTAAAGCGGTAAGGAACATCCGGGTATTCATCCTTTACCGCAGCAGTTACTTCTTCCTTCTCTTCACCGAAAATATAGGATACAATAGATTGCTTATCCGCGTCACTGATCTGGCTAAATCCGGGCATCATACCTTTCCCGTTGGTAATTAGACTTGTTGTTATTGTTCGCCCTAAGCGTTCTCTGATTCCAATCAAAGCAGGATAACCACTTTGTGGATTACCGGAAAAATCAGACTTATGACATGACTGACAGTGATTAAGGTACAAGGATTTACCATTACTCAGCGCTTTAGCTTTTGCTTCAGTTTTGGGACTGAGGCTAAATAACCAGGCCATTTCATTTGAGTTAACATAAATAATGCCTTCTTTATCCACTGCGGCCCCACCCCACTCTGCTGCCCCATCAGGTCCGGGAAAAATAAGCGTTTGCCGAAAATCAAGTGGTTCAAAAGCACCCAGCTTTGCCTGTCTGAAAATGGTTAACAGAGAATCCCTTTTCGCAGAAAATGGAGTAATCTCATTTTCAGTAAGTGTTTGTCTTGCAAATGGTTTTGGCATTCGGGGTATTGGCTGTGTAGGCCAGGTTTTTTCACCAGGCAATGTAGATTGAGGAAACGGAACTTCATCTATTGGGAAAATCGGTTCTCCTGTTACCCTGTCGAAAACAAAAATGTAGCCTGATTTGGTCACCTGGGCAACAACATCAATACTTTTACCATTTCGGTTGATCGTAAGCAGATTAGGTGGCGCAGGAAGATCCCTGTCCCATATATCATGATGAACTGTCTGAAAATGCCAAATATATTCTCCTGTTTTAGCATTCAGGGCAATCAATGAATTAGCATAAAGATTTTTCCCTTCGCGGTTTCCACCATAGAAATCAAAGGCGGCCGATCCGGTAGGCACATATAGAATTCCGCGCTTTCGGTCAACAGACATTCCAGACCAATTATTTGCTGCTCCTATAGCCGGGTTTTTATAGGCTTCGGCCGGCCAAGTTTCATATCCGGGTTCACCAGGATGAGGAATAGTTTTAAACACCCAGGCCAGTTTTCCGGTTTTTACATTAAATGCCTGGATAAATCCCGGTGCGGCACCAGAACCTTCATCAAGCCTTAAGGGCATAATGATCAGATCCCCGAAAATTGTTCCCGGTGTTGTGGATGAAACAAATTTTGATTCAGATTCTTTTCCCAGACCACTTCGTAAACTTACTCTGCCTCCATCCCCAAATGAAAGTATTGGTTTTCCCGTTATGGCATCAACAGCATAAAGCCAGGTTAAATAAGTGTACATTATTCGTTTATCCTTTCCCTTCGACCAATAAGCAACACCCCTATTAACGTTGGCAGCTGCCTTACTTTCCGGAGTAAATCGCCATAATTCCTTTCCGGTTGCCGCGTTAAGTGCAAACAAGTGGTTTGAGGCTGTTACCGCATATAAACGGTTGTCAATGATGATAGGATTACATTGTACCTGACCAGAATCTCCGGTGTGGAATTCCCAAACTGGTTTAAGGGATTTGATATTTGTTGTATTTATGTTCGCTAGCGGTGAATAATGGTTCCTGTCTGCCCCACCTAAGTATTCAGGCCAGTCGCTTTGACCAGGTTCTGAAAGATAATTATGAAAACTTAAAAATAAAATGCCAGAACCAATGATGGCAAGCATCCTCAA
>CAMCTU010000231.1 GCA_945878525.1 Sphingobacterium thalpophilum | reverse complement strand
ATACTATTATAATAAAATCCGCAATCAATCATCTTTTGCAGATCATATAAATTACGGCCATCAAAAATAACTTTAGTCTTCATTAATTCTGCGATCCTATCAAAATCAGGAGTCCTGAAAACAGACCATTCTGTAACTATCAATAAGGCCTCGGCATCTATTAAAGTATCATATTGATTAATACTATAAGAAATTTTATCACCAAGCTCTTTCTTTACATTACTGCTGGCCTCAGGATCAAATGCTTTGATCAAGGCGCCATCCTTCAACAGTTCTTCAATAATATAAAGAGCTGGAGCTTCACGGATATCATCAGTTTCCGGTTTAAATGCAAGTCCCCAAATGGCAATTTTCCTTCCCTTGACATTACCATTATAGTATTTTCTGACTTTTTCAACAAGTCTGACCCGTTGAGAATCATTAACCTCCATTACAGAATTAAGAATTTTGAAATTATACTTGTTTTCAGATGCCGATCTTGCCAGTGCCTGAACATCCTTTGGAAAACAACTTCCGCCATACCCAACACCCGGAAATAAAAAGCGCTTCCCTATACGCTCATCTGATCCTATACCTCTTCTGACTGCATCAACATCTGCCCCAACAAGTTCACATAAATTAGCTATTTCGTTCATGAAGGTAATTTTAGTAGCCAGAAATGAATTCGCAGCGTACTTTGTTAATTCAGAGGATCTGGTATCCATAAAAATAATGGGATTTCCCTGCCTAACATAAGGTCCATACAACTCTGCTATCAGCTTCTGCGCTCTCAGACTTTGAGTACCATCTACTACTCTGTTGTGTTTCATGAAGTCTTCAACTGCAACACCTTCACGTAAAAATTCAGGATTTGAGACTATATCAACTTCTACAGAGCTATGTTCATTGAATACATTAATGACCTTATCTGCAGTACCAACCGGAACGGTAGATTTAGTTACGATCACTTTGTATCCTGTGATGATTTTTGCAATATCTTTGACAGCACCGAGAACGTAACTCAGATCAGCAGCACCATCTCCATCCGGTGGTGTTGGTAATGCTAAAAATATTATTTGGGCATCCTGAATTGCATCTGCAAGAATTGTTGTAAATTTCAACCTGCCTTGATCTATATTTCTTTGAAAAAGAATGTCTAAACCCGGCTCATAAATTGGCAATTTATAGGCCTGCATCATTTTAACCTTTTCCTCATTTATATCTACACAAGTGACCGTATTGCCTGTTTCTGCAAGGCAAGTACCAGTCACTAAACCTACATATCCTGTACCAACTACTGCTATTTTCATCTATTTACTAAGACAATTTATTAGATTTAACATTAACTTCGACAAAGATAAGAATTATATTCAAAATGCTTTTTCTTTATAATACGGGTATTTATTTGTACAAACTTTTCATTCGGATTGCATCTCTCAATAATAAAAAAGCTGCGGCATGGATTAATGGCAGAAAAGGTTTGCTACAATTAATTGAAAAAAGTCTGGATAAAAACAAACACTATACCTGGTTTCATTTTGCTTCATTAGGTGAATTTGAACAGGGCAGACCAGTCCTTGAAAGATTAAAATCAGAGAATCCTGAGTTGCCTGTCGTGATCACTTTTTTCTCTCCATCTGGATTTGAAATCAGAAAGAATTATGCCCTTGCTGATCACGTATTTTACCTTCCTATAGATACCAGAACCAACGCAATCGAGTTTATCAGATTAATAAATCCAAAGATTGCAATATTTACGAAATATGAATATTGGTATCATTATTTTGATGAATTATCAAAAAATAATATCCCGCTTTATGTAATTTCAGGTAGATTCAGAAAAGAGCAAATCTTTTTTAAATGGTATGGGGGTTTACACCGTATAATTCTGAGCAAAGTCTCACATTTCTTTGTACAAAATCAGATTAGCAGTGATCTTTTAAAGAAAATAGGTTTAAAAAATGTCACGGTTAATGGAGACACCCGCTTCGATAGAGTGGCCTTTAATGCTTCGAACACTAATGAAATTCAAATTATTGAGGAGTTTAGTGAGGGAAGTAAAGTGTTTATTGGTGGCAGCACTTGGCCGGAAGATGAAAAACTGATCGCAACATTGCATGACAATTATCCAGATTGGAAATTTATAATCGCTCCTCATGAAGTAAACCCTGAACGGATCAATGAAATTATAACACTATTTCCAAATTCAATCCGATATTCGGAGATTAAAAATCTTCAAACAGAATCTGAAGAAAGCCAAAACTTAAGCCAAAAGTTTAAGGTATTAATCATAGATAATATAGGATTGCTATCATCAGCATATCAATATGGAGATATTGCCTATATAGGCGGGGGATTTGGTGAAGGGATTCATAATACTCTTGAAGCTGCAGCCTTCGGACTCTCTGTTATTTTTGGGCGTAATTATCAAAAATTCCAAGAGGCAATTGAACTTATATCGCTCGGGGCAGCTTACAGCATAAAAAACTATAATGAACTGGCTACCGTCATAGAGACTCTAAAAAATGACACTAAAAGAGAAGCTCTGGGTAAAGCTGCCAGTGATTACGTAAAAAGCAATACCGGTGCAACTCAGGCTATTCTAGATTATATAAGAAATAATTAATTTGGCCCACCTTTTGCGAGTTCAACCAAGGCATCAATCCAGCGTGGATGATCATTTAGGCTTTCTACAAGTTGAACATGCTCACCACCTAAAGCACTGAATTCCTCACCATATTCAACACTGACTTCATGAACTGTTTCCAGACAATCTGCGACAAATGCAGGACAAAATACCAATAGTCTTTTAACTCCCTTTTCTGCCAAATGCTCAATAACCACACTTGTATATGGTTGCACCCATGGATCTTTGCCCAACCGCGATTGAAAACAAACAGTATACTTATCTACTGTCAGACCAATTTTATTTGCAATTAATCGTGCAGTTTCATGACATTGAGCGGAATAGCAAAATTTATTATTTTCTGTTAAAGTTGAACAACAGTTCTCCACTTTAAGACAATGTTTTTTGGAATGATCTGATTTAACAAGCTGTCTTTGTGGTAAACCATGAAAACTAAACAAAACATGGTCAAATGTTTCGGGTTTATGCTTTCTTCCATTATCAGCGAATGCCTCAATCATTAACTCATTGTCATGAAAGGAATTAATGAAGGAAATATTTGGAATAGTTTGCCATTTTCTGACCAGCTTCATAACTTTTTCCAATACAGAGCCTGTACTTGCAGAAGCATAATGAGGGAACATGGGTATTACTCTAATATTTCTGACCTGTGCATCCTTTAATTTATTCAAGGCACTCTCAATAGAAGGACTTTGGTACCTCATTGCAAGTTCAACCTGATAGTCATCACCCAGCCGTTGCTG
>CAMCTU010000230.1 GCA_945878525.1 Sphingobacterium thalpophilum | reverse complement strand
ACGTTTTTAAGAGTTTGATACAAAGCAAGCCCCCCTTTTAGTTTAGAATCATTTTTTATAGTTTCACTGCCTTGAAATCTGCAAAATTCTACCTAAAATAACAGGACTGTTTATAAGCTTTGGCCTAAGCACAAAATCTGCGTTAACGTTTTTTCCGTCCCGATTTCCATCGGGACTGGTGCGGTAGGCACAGTCCAAGCCAAAGCATTGACTTCAAAAGCATCAGGTGCACCGGCGGCATTTATTCGTATTTGTCTATTGTTTTTAAGGCAATCATGGTCTCGTCGTTCCTCCTCGGCATGCTAATTTTCTGCCCGTCCGAACGGGTTCATCCGGGCGGGCTGCAGGAACCTCCCGAAGGGAAGCTTGAGCACAAATAAAAAAACAAAAAAAGCGAAAAAAGTAGAGATAATAATTATGAGCTAAGAATTTGAACATTTATTTTACAATTTAAAGTTCCCCGGACACTAGTGATTTTTTATTACTAATTCCACCTAACTCCAGTATACAATTTTGACCTGTATTTTTAAATCCGGATTTACTTTTTCTTTCACTTATTTGTTGGCGGGATTTTACCATTCCATCCCAATTATAATTTCCTTTCCAATTTTTATTTTATATTGAATATCAGTAACAAATTACTTCTTCATTTTTTCTATCTTAATTGGTGATGCTTAACTCTACTTTTAAATTCTTCTGAATACACTTTATTCGAATCACTATCTGAATCAAAATGTTCCCAAGCATTGCATATTCCAAAATCACCATCATTCGGCATAATACATTTCAGTATTAAAATCTCCATTCGAATAACCCTAAAATATGATACGATCAGGATCCATTGCCTTTACATTCGCACTTACCTCACCACTTAGTTCGTGTAAAATATCATTAGAGTATCCAAATTCTGACTTTGAATGATAATATACCCCACTATTTACATCATCCTCAAAGCCATCCTCGTCTGGTGTTGCCGAAAAATGATCAGGAGCGGTATTCACTTCTTAAAAATTTTCATTATCTGAATTTGCGAAAGTCAGTTTATCAAAAATTATTTTATTTTGATTCCTTAAATTATCAATTGTTGAATAAACAATTAATATTATCCTTGCATAATCATTGTAATCAGCTATTATTTAACCGTAGATTTTTTTAAATTGAGCTTCATTTAAACATGCAAATGGCATATTCCCAAAATCATTAATTTCTTTTGAACTTTTAGATTTTGCCGGCGCAGATTTCTTGGTGTAGCTTTTTTTGGTGATGTCGCTTTTTAGGAACCTGAATGCATCATTTTCAAAAATTCTTTTTCATGCAAAATAGTAACCGTTCCTAAAGCTTCGGCTTTTGCTAATTTACTGCCAGCATCTTCGCCAACAACTAAGTAATTTAGTTTGGCACTAACGCCGCTTAATACTTTGCCGCCTTCGGCTTTTACATGTGCTTCTGCATCTTCGCGCTTAAATTCATTTAATTTGCCGGTAAACAAAAAGGTATTGCCAGCGATAGTTGTTGTTGCCATTTTGATTTTTGATTTTAGTTGTTTGTTTTTTTTTAGGGGTGAAATATAATTATTTTTTTGCATTTTTTATGCTTGTGTCTAACCTTTTTTAACTAAAAGATTTGGCGATTTCGGAAATGAAAACTGTCTACTACAATTGAACTTGGTACCTGAACATTCCCATTACCGCAAAATACAAGGATCAATACTTATTAAAATATGTGGAAAACAAGAGGGGGTTTTTAGACAGTTTGATGTTTCCTTGCTAGAGCTTATGGAAAGCCTTTTTTCCATAAGCCACCAAGTCAAGTTATGAAAAGTAATCGAACAATTTACCGAAAAACTAGCCATAAGTTTTAGCGAGTGTTAGCTTCTGCCAAAATATTTACAGATGATTTTCAATATCCATCATTTCGTGCAAAACTCTTATAATTTCTATTTCATTTTGCTTTTCGTTGATTTTATAAAAAATGAAATGTGAGTTGACTTTCGATCTCCAATATCCGTTCCTTATATTCCCATAATCAAGCCCTGAATTTGGCTTTGAGCACAGATAATCAATCTCATCAAAAATTAAATTTAAATATTTTTCAGCTTGATCGATTGACCAGCTTTCGAAAGTAAAAAGCCAAATATTTTCTAAATCTTTCTCTGCTTCTTTCCTTATCGTAAAATTCATTTCGTTAAATGTCTTTCTTTGAGATTTTTCAAAAATGTATCGCGATTGAAATCTTTGACAATTCCAGATTTTTCTCCCTTAATGAGTTCTTTAATTAGTTCAGCTTTTTTTATTTCTTCTTGTTCGAACAATCTCAATGCCGCACGAACGACTTCGCTAGCAGAAGAAAATTTGCCAGTTTGTACTTGACTATTAATGAAATTATTAAAATAATCTCCAAGTAAAATTGATGTGTTTTTCGCCATGACTAAAATTTTTATTTCGAAGATACCAATTTATGGTATTTTGTTAAATTTTCTGTGTAGTTTTTTTAGTTGCGGCTAACGGCAGTTCGTTTAAAAACCTAAATTAATTTTCAAACGGATATACTTCATATTAAATATAAGCGATTAGCCGGCATAATTACGCATGTGTTATGGGGTTTGAAATTTTTTATTGGGAAATAAAGAAGGTCGTACAGCGGCTTAAATTTGATTATTCTCATGATGATTAGAGTTGTAAGTGTACTCAGGTAAGCTTTGAGCACATTTAGGTCTATGGAATTAAATATTAGGCGCAGGTTGAATGCTGTAAAGATCAATCCCACATCAGCAAGGTCGGTATAGTCAAACTTGTTGTCAACAATTTCCAAAAGCTTCTGTGACGGGAGGTTAGAATATAATTTCTTTAATGCTTCCTCTGTGATTTTGTAATAGCACCTATCGTTCAAGGCTTCAAGCTGTAGCGGATTGGCTGCTCCTAAGGAATCCCTATGGGGCACTAAGCCAGATATTGATTGAAGCCATTGTTATACGCAGGCGGTTAGTTTTGGAGACGTACCTTTTTAGTTCGCAAGTATGTTTTGATTTGTTCCAGGTTCATATCGGCAATGTCACCTGAAATTTTTTCTTTAATTACTCTGAAAGTTTTGACTGTATCAAACTCCTTTTCCTTAATTGCTTTTTTTGCTTCAGTCTTCATAATTGATAATATCTTTTGGGGATCTTATTTCCAATGTTGGATAACCTAGGATAAAGGTCTTGATTGTCGAAGCTTGCAAATGGTCTATTAATAGCTGATTCAAGTGAGCCTTGGTCTCGCACACCCTTGCTGCCACCAAATTTGTCAATGAGAATATTATGAATATTGAGAACATCTCTTAATTCAATCATTGAGCTAGTTTTCCAAGTAGGTCTTTGTCTTCAGCAAGAATTTGGCGC
>CAMCTU010000229.1 GCA_945878525.1 Sphingobacterium thalpophilum | reverse complement strand
CTTCCAGGTGATATTGTATTTGCAAATGATTACGGAGTTATATTTATCCCTGCACACCTTGTTGAAGATCTGGTTAAGGCAAATGAACTTACCGGACTTCGGGATGAGTTCGAACGTTTATTGCTAAAGCAGGGTAAATATCTTTCAGGAGAAATTCATGGAGACTGGAATGACACCATAAAAAGTGAGTTCAGAGCTTGGCTGGCTAAATATCCAAGAAAAACCATGTATACACCAGAACAACTTGATACCTATTTGGGTAAAAAACATTGATAATTTATTAATTTGAAAGATAATCGTTATGAAAAATACTTTAAAACAAATCATTACCCAGCATAAGGAAGAAGAAAAGGCTTACGCTGCATTAAGAGAGGCTGAAATCAATAATCCCGAAACCGGCTCAAACAGGAGGGACTTTCTTAAAAAAACAGCATTAGGTGGTATTACTTTAGGAGGATTAATGAATTTGTCTATTGAAGATACAATCGCTCAAACCACTCAAAATGTAAAAAGGTCTTCCAATCCTTCAGATCTGAAGATTACCGATATGCGTTATTGCCTCACAAATGTTATGGGAGGAACAGCAATCATCAAAATATATACCAATCAAGGTATTCACGGACTAGGAGAGGTGAGAGATGCAGCAGATGTGAGATACGCGCTGATGTTGAAGAGCCGTATTCTGGGCAGGAATCCTTGTAATGTGGAAATGATCTTTAAAATAATTAAACAATTTGGCGGACCTTCTCGTCAGGCTGGTGGTGTTTGTGCTGTTGAAATGGCTTTATGGGATCTTTGCGGCAAAGCCTATGGCGTTCCAGCTTGGCAGTTATTAGGTGGAAGATACCGTGATAAGGTAAGGCTTTATGCCGACACCCCAGAGGCTTCTAGTCCGGCAGAACAGCAAAAATTAATCAATTACAGAATCAAAGAGCAAGGTTATACTTGGTTGAAAATGGATATTTCGGTCAGCGAATTAAAAGGGAAACCTAATACGGTGGTGAATTCAAAATTCTGGGAGAATGATAAAGGAGATCTTGCACAATGGGGTGACCAAGGAAATCCGATGTCCTATGGAAATACTCAACATCCATTTACACAAATTCAAATTACTGAGAAGGGTTTAGAGGATTTGGCTGAAAATGTAAATGCTATTCGAAATATGGTTGGTTATGAACTTCCTATTTCTACTGATCATTATGGCCATTTTGATTTGAACAACAGTATCCGTCTAGGCAAAGCAATGGAGAAATTCAGATTAGCCTGGTTTGAAGATATGGTTCCTTGGAACTATACCGAACAATGGAAAACTATTTCTGATGCACTGGAAACGCCTACAACTACTGGTGAAGATATTTATCTGCTAAAAGATTTCAAACCTTTGATCCATGCCAGGGCAGTAGATATTATTCATCCGGATTTGGCCTCTTCGGGAGGACTATTAGAAACCAAAAGAATAGGAGATTATGCAGAGGAGTATGGAATAGCCATGGCAATGCACCAGGCAGGAACTCCGGTTTCTTTCATGGCGAGTGTGCATTGTGCTGCTGCTACTCAAAATTTCCTTTCATTAGAGCATCATTCTGTGGATATTCCATGGTGGGAGGATCTTGTAAAAACCACCGACGGTAAGAAGATGATCGAAAAGGGTTATGCTAATGTATCGCTGGATGCTCCGGGGCTTGGTATTGAACTCAATGAAGAGGTATTGAAGCAACACTTAAAATCAACTGACAAAAGCTATTTTGCTCCTACCACAGAATGGGATGATAAACGTTCTGCTGACAGAACTTATAGTTAATCTTTAATTTCTTCGATGGCGCACGCCTTTGGCGTGTGCCATTTTAATTAAGCTGGCGAATGTCTTTGGCCTGTTTTTTAGTAGATTAGCCTAAACTAAACCCGTCATACCTGCCCCAGTGTTAAGCTGGCTTTTATTTCTGGTACTTACTCACAGCTGTTTAAAACGTTTGGTTTGATTTTAATTTTGATAAGTTGAAATTAGATCATGAATAAATTAGTAATAAAAATATTTGTCCTCGGACTTCTATTAACTACGCTGTTTTTCACCTCCTGCAAAAGCAAAAAGATTATTACCGATTCCTCCAAATCAAAGGCTATTTCTTCTGGTAATATTAAAGAACGATACGCGTATTTGTTGAATGTGAAAGAAAAGGAGCTTGATAATGAGAAACTATATCGTTTTATTGATAACTGGATAGGAGTCCCTTATAGAATTGGTGGGATGGACAAAAAGGGTGTAGACTGCTCTGGGTTCATATTTTTACTTGAGAAAGAGGTTTTTAACAAAGATTTACCCCGAACCGCCCGTACTATGGCAGAAAAAATAAAGCGAAAACATGAGCAAGATCTGGAAGAGGGTGATTTGGTTTTTTTTGATTTCGATGGTAAGAAGTTTAGTCACGTTGGGTTTTATCTGCACAACAATAAATTTGTTCATGCTTCAACTTCAAAAGGGGTCATAATCAGTGATTTAAAAGATGCCTGGTATTATAAATACTTTACAAGGGCGGGAAGTATTAAACCATAGGCTCATTTCTTTAATAGTTTATCTGTTTTAATCAGTAATTTTAAGGTGATATTTAATCAGGACGTATTATGAATACAGAAAATGGTGATTATACATTCTGGAAAAAATACAAGCGTTTTGCTACCACAGAGATTCTGATGTATCTTATTATGGTTCTGGGTATACTGGCAGGCCTTATAATCTTTAGTTAAACACATGAAATTAAACCTCAAACGTCCCCTTGCCTTTTTTGATCTTGAAACAACTGGTGTCAATGTTGCTTCCGACCGTATTGTTGAAATATCCATCCTGAAAGCAATGCCTGATGGTACAGAAGATGTAAAAACACTTCGTATCAATCCTGGAATCCCTATTCCGATTGAATCATCATTTATTCACGGTATTTATGATGAGGATATCCGCAACGAGCGTACTTTTAAGCAGGCAGGTGAGGAACTGGCTCGTTTTCTGGATGATTGCGACCTCGCAGGTTATAATTCTAACCGCTTTGATATCCCTGTACTAATGGAGGAGTTTTTACGCGCAGGTATTGATTTTGATATTGAAAACAGGCATTTTGTGGATGTTCAGAATATTTTTCACCAGATGGAACAGCGCACATTAAAAGCTGCATATCAGTTTTATTGTGGTAAGGATATTGAAAATGCACATTCAGCCGAAGCGGACATAAAAGCAACCTATGAAGTTTTGAAAGCCCAGATCGAACGGTATGAAAATCAGAATTGGGAAGATAAAAAGGGAATAGTTTCACAACCTGTTCAAAACAATATCGAATCACTTCATGCTTTTACCAACCTGAACAAACCCGTAGATTTCGCTGCAAGAATGGT
>CAMCTU010000228.1 GCA_945878525.1 Sphingobacterium thalpophilum | reverse complement strand
CTTTGACCAAATGGCAGCTGAGTTGGAAAGACCAATTATCAAGTTTTTACGGCAACTGGCTTCATGAAGGGCAATTCCACGATCCAATCATGCGTAATATCGAAGCATTTTTAAGCGATACTCAGAAAACGGTTAGCGGAAAGGTATTTGTTAAACTTCATCCTTACCGTTTCGAGATCATTGGTATTCAATCGGATAATGATTTGATGTCTAATAAATTCGGAAGTTATGGTGAGATGAATAACTCGTGGTCGGGAGAAGATGTTAAAGGCTTCTCAAAAATATTTGGTAATCAGACTATGATTTGGCATCGGGTACACGATAAAAAATAAAAAAATGGGAACTATCAGAATAGGAATAGCTGGTGGGGCAGGTTATACCGGTGGAGAATTACTCAGGATACTGATCAATCATCCTCAGGCAGAAATTTGTTGGGTACACAGCAATAGCAAAGCTGGCAATCCGATTTCTGATGTGCATTCTGATCTTTTTGGTGATAGCGTTCTAAAGTTTACAGATTCCATCTCCCAGGATATAGATGTCCTTTTCCTTTGCGTAGGTCATGGTGATGCGAAAAAATTCCTTGATTCACATGAAATTGCTTCCGGTATAAAGATCATTGATCTTTCTCAGGATTTCAGGTTAAATGGCAATGCTAAACATGGAGGCAGATCTTTTGTTTATGGCTTGCCGGAATTGAACCGGGAAGAAATCAAACTTGCTCAAAACATTGCAAATCCGGGTTGCTTCGCCACCTGCATACAAATTGCACTATTACCTCTTGCAGCAGCTGGTTTATTGAATTCAGAAATACATATCAACGCAACTACAGGTTCTACCGGGGCAGGACAAAGCTTAAGTCCGACCTCCCATTTCAGCTGGAGAAACAATAACCTGTCGGTTTACAAAGCTTTTGAACATCAGCACCTGAATGAGATTGGTCAAAGTTTAATTGAATTGCAGAACAACTTTGATCAGGCACTGAATTTCATCCCGCAAAGGGGTGATTTTACACGTGGGATTTTAGCAGCAATCTATACTCAAACTGATTTAAGTCTGGACGAAGCATACGATCTGTATGAAAACTATTTTAAAGATCATCCATTCACCCATATCAGTAAACATAACCTTGACCTGAAACAGGTAGTGAATACCAATAAGGCCCTGATCCATTTAGAGAAACATGAAAACAAATTGTTCATTATCAGCATTATAGATAATCTGCTGAAGGGTGCAAGTGGACATGCAGTTCAGAATATGAATTTGATGTTCGGCATTGGGGAAACGGTGGGCTTGAGGTTGAAGGCAGCAGCTTTTTGAGTTATAAGTTGTAGGTTATAAGTCGTAAGTTTTTGGAAACTCCTACTAAACAAAAAGCTTGAAGATACAATGAAAATTAAAATAAATCATCCTAGATATTTGAGAATAGAATTTCGACGACGATGTTAATTCTTAGCCATTGACTAAGGGAATTATTTTAGCTTAATAAGAGTTTTTAAGTTTATGAATGCAAAACTATAAAGACTTGAAAGTGTGGATTAAATCGCACGAGATTACTTTAAAAATTTACAATATCACTAAAGGCTTTCCGAAAGAGGAAATTTATTCTTTGACAAGTCAGATTAGAAGGTGTTCTTCTTCAATTCCAGCAAATATAGCGGAGGGTTGCGGTAAGAATTCTAATAATGATCTTGGAAGATTTTTGAATATTGCTTTGGGATCGGCTAATGAAACTGAATACTTTCTTCTGCTGGCAAAAGATCTCGGTTACTTAACAACCGATGATCATCGGCTTTTAGAAAAATCTATAAACGAGGTCAAAGCAATGCTTATATCATTAATACAAAAGGTTAGATCGTAGGGTTGAAAAACTTATAACCTACAACTTAAAACTTATAACTCGCATAAAATGAAACTATTCGACGTATATCCCATCAATAACATAGAAATTGTAAATGCACTGAGCAGCAATGTTTGGGATGCTGATGGAAATAAGTACCTGGATCTTTATGGCGGACATGCCGTGATTTCAATCGGCCATACCCACCCGCATTATGTTAGACGTTTGACTGATCAGCTGAATAAAGTGGGCTTCTATTCCAATTCAGTGATTATCTCACAGCAAATTGAACTCGCTGAAAAGCTTGGGCATCTATCCGATAAACCTGATTTTCAGCTTTTTCTGTGTAATTCAGGTGCAGAGGCGAATGAAAATGCACTGAAACTTGCCTCTTTTTATAATAAACGAAAAAAAATCCTTGCCTTTAAAGGCGCTTTCCACGGACGAACTTCACTTGCTGTATCGGCAACAGACAACCCTAAAATCATTGCTCCTGTAAATGAAACCAACAATGTGATCTTTCTTCCGTTCAATGATGAACAAGCATTGGAAGAAGCGTTCAAATCATTCGGTAACGAAATATCTTCAGTAATTATTGAAGGTATACAGGGTGTTGGCGGTATCCGGGAAGCTTCAAAGAGCTTTTTGCAGAAGATCAGAAGCCTTTGTGATCAGTATGATGCGGTTTATATTGCTGACTCAGTGCAATGTGGTTACGGGCGGACTGGTCAGTTCTATGCACATGATTATGCTGGTGTTGAGGCTGATATTTATTCTATGGCAAAAGGTATGGGTAATGGCTTTCCAATAGGAGGAATCTCTATTTCGTCTAAATTTAAGCCATGGTATGGTGAGCTGGGAACTACTTTTGGCGGAAATCATTTAGCTTGCACCGCTGCGCTTGCTGTTCTTGAGGTTATGGAAAAGGAAAATCTAATGAAAAACGCAAAAGAAATCGGAAATTACCTTATCAATGAATTGAGACAAATCCCGCAAATTACTGAAGTTCGTGGAAGAGGTCTTATGATTGGAATTGAACTTTCTGAAGAATACTCAACTGTTAAAAAAGATTTACTTTACAAGCACCGAATCTTTACCGGAGAAGCAAAACCTAATGTGGTCAGGCTTTTACCCGCTTTAAATATTACAAATGAGCATGCTGATCAATTTTTGACAGCTCTTAAGGCAGAATTAAACAAATAAAAACGGCTATTTTAACTATTATGAAATTATTTTCTTCCGTTAATGATGTGGCAGATCTGAAGTCTTTTATTGAACAGGCATTTATCCTCAAGGCAGATCCCTTTGCTAATCAGTCGCTTGGTAAGAATAAAACCCTCGGACTCGTATTCCTGAATCCTAGTCTGCGTACCCGATTAAGTTCTCAAAAGGCGGCTATGAATCTGGGCATGAATGTAATGGTGATGAATCTTGACAAGGAAGGCTGGGCTTTGGAGACAGAAGACGGAGTAGTAATGAATGGAACAACAGTTGAGCACATCCGTGAGGCAGCAGCCGTGATGGGTCAGTATTGTGATATACTTGGATTCCG
>CAMCTU010000227.1 GCA_945878525.1 Sphingobacterium thalpophilum | reverse complement strand
TACAATTTTACAGCGGAAATTTTATGAAGAGTAAAAACACTTTTAAAGGAGGAACCAAAGATGATTTCAGAACAGCATTTTGTCTGGAAACTCAGCATTTCCCCAATTCACCAAATCAACCGAATTTCCCCTCTACAATTCTTAAACCCGGGGAATTATACAAAACCAAAACAATTTATAAATTTTCATCAGTCAAATAATTCCGAATTATATTTAAGATTATTTGAGAATAAAATGAACATTCTTTTATATTTAAAATTGAAATCATTTGAAAAAATTTAGCCTTTTATGAATAGAAAATTACGAATGGGAATGATTGGTGGTGGTAAAGATGCCTTTATCGGAGCCATTCATCGCATAGCTGCAAATATGGATGGCCTTGTTGAGCTTGTATGTGGTGCACTTAGTTCAAGTCCTGAAAAAGCTCTCGAGAGCGGTAAAACTTTATTTTTATCTGAGGACCGGATTTATCCTAATTATGAAGAAATGATCCTTCAGGAAAGCAGATTGCCAGCCGGAAAAAGAATGGACTTCGTTAGCATAGTAACTCCAAACCATGCTCACTTTGCGCCTGCAATGATGGCATTGGATCACGGCTTTCATGTGGTGATAGATAAACCAATCACTTTTACACTTGAAGAAGCTAAACTACTTAAGAAAAAAATCGAAGAAACCGGTCTCAGTTTATTATTGACACATACTTATGCCGGCTATCCTATGGTTAAACAGGCCAGGGAAATGGTTAAAGCCGGTGAGCTTGGTAAGATTAGAAAGATAATCGTAGAATACCCACAGGGTTGGCTGAGCCGATTATCCGAAAAGGATGGAAACCCTCAGGCTGCATGGCGGACAGATCCTGCCAGATCAGGTAAAAGTGGTTGCATGGGTGATATTGGAACACATGCAGCACATCTTGCTGAGTACATCAGCGGATTGAAGATTACAAAATTGTGTGCAGACCTTAGCATTGTGGTAGATGGCAGAGCTTTAGACGATGACGGCAATGTATTTCTCAAATTTGATAATGGTTCAAATGGAGTATTGATTGCCTCCCAAATAGCAGCAGGAGAAGAAAATGCATTACGAATCAGGGTTTATGGTGAAAAGGGCGGACTAGAATGGGCACAACAGGAGCCAAATACATTAATACTGAAATGGCTGGATGCTCCGGTTCAAATTTTAAGGACGGGTGGCCATAACCTTTCGAATTATGCCACTTTTAACAGCCGGACACCTGGGGGACATCCTGAAGGATATCTTGAAGCATTTGCCAACCTGTACCGAAATTTTGCCTTATGTGTTTCGGCGAAAAATGAAGGTACAAAAGCGGCACCCGAAGCATACGACTACCCTTCAGTAGATGAAGGAATCAGAGGCATGGCTTTTATCAATAATGTGGTAAATAGCAGCTTGAGTAATGATAAATGGATAAATTTCGAAGTTTAAAAATAGATTATGACTACAATAAAAGGACCTGCAATATTTCTTGCACAGTTTTTAGGCGATACTGCACCATTCAACAGCCTGGAATCAATTTGTAAATGGGCAAAAAGTCTTGGATTTGAAGGAGTACAGATTCCAACCTGGGATGCTCGATGCATAGATCTTCAAAAGGCTGCAGAAAGTAAAACCTATGCAGATGAAATCAAAGGTATTGTTAATTCCTGTGGAATGGAGATCACTGAATTATCAACTCACCTGCAAGGTCAGCTGGTAGCTGTGAATCCGGCCTATGATTTACTTTTTGACGGTTTCGCACCTGCAAGTGTACACAATAACCCGAAAGCCCGTACAGAATGGGCTGTGCAGCAATTGAAATATGCCGCAATTGCATCAAAAAATATGGGTATTACTGCCCATGCTACATTCAGCGGATCATTGTTATGGCATACCTGGCATCCATGGCCGCAAAGGCCAGCAGGACTTGTTGATGCAGGATTTAAAGAACTAGCAAATCGTTGGCTACCTATCCTTAATCACTTTGACGAGCACGGTGTTGATGTTTGTTATGAAATTCATCCGGGTGAGGACTTGTTTGATGGCATTACCTATGAAATGTTTCTTGAGAAAGTGAACAATCATTCTAGAGCCTGTCTACTTTACGACCCATCTCATTTTGTATTGCAATGCCTTGATTATGTACAATATATTGACCATTACCACGAGCGCATAAAGGCCTTCCATGTTAAAGATGCTGAATTCCATTCAACGGGCAAGCAGGGAACCTTTGGCGGATATCAGAACTGGGCTGACAGAGCCGGCAGGTACCGCTCTCCTGGTGACGGACAGGTAGATTTCAAAAGAATTTTTAGTAAACTTACGCAATATGATTTCAAAGGCTGGGCCGTAATGGAATGGGAATGCTGTATCAAGCATCCGGAAGATGGAGCCCGTGAAGGAGCAGCATTTATCAAAAATAACATCATCAGGGTAACTGAAAGAGCATTTGATGATTTTGCAGGAACAGGGAGTAATGAAGAGTTCAACCGAAAAATTCTCGGTATTTAATTTTTAATCACTAATTTCAATCGTTAAAGAATAGAATAAATATGAAAAAAATATTAATAGTTTTGGGAGTTTGCAGTGTTATTTTGGCGTGCAATAGCGCTGAAAAATCAGAAAGTAATGAGGATACTACAGCCGCAGTTGAACAAGTTTCTGTTGATACCAGTACTGTTTCTTCAGGCATAGGCAGCGCCAAAGGCGAACAGTTGATCAGTGGTTCAGATTGTTTAACCTGTCATAAAGTTGATGCAAAAATCGTTGGTCCTGCTTACGTTGATGTTGCCAATAAATACGAAGCCACTGAAGCAAATATTGAAATGCTTGCGGGCAAAATCATTAATGGTGGATCCGGATCATGGGGTGAAATACCGATGGCACCACACACATCCTTAAGTACAGATGATGCAAAGGAAATGGTTAAATACATTCTTGCCTTAAAAACTAAATAATATGAAAAAAATCAGTCTGATAATTCTAAGCGCAGTTCTTCTTTCCGGCTGTGGCTCAAGCAAAAAAAGTATGAATACCAAAGGATGGCAGAAATTATTCGACGGTAAAACAACTGCCGGATGGCATAGTTATGGAAAATCAAGTGTCGGAACCGACTGGAAAGTTGTGGATGGTGCACTTTACCTGGATGCAAAAAATAGACAAGCCGGACAAGGAGGTGATTTAACCACTAATGATTCATTTGACAATTTTCATCTCAGGATGGAATGGAAAATATCTAAAAATGGAAATAGTGGGATTATATTCTACGTAAACGAAGACCTATCGAAATATAAATCATCTTATAATACAGGTCCTGAAATGCAGGTATTAGATAATGATGGCCATGCAGACGGAAAAATCAATAAACACCGTGCGGGAGATCTTTATGACCTGATTGCCAGTAGCTCTGAACCGGTAAAACCGGTTGGACAATGGAATAAAGTAGAGAT
>CAMCTU010000226.1 GCA_945878525.1 Sphingobacterium thalpophilum | reverse complement strand
ATAATATTGAAAATTATAATTGCAGCTGCAGCAGAAATACTTAAGAATAGTAATGGCTTAATCTTTGATTTTACAGCAGAAGATTCTTCATGTAAGTTATTTTCATCTCTACCGGAAGCTATGATTGTATCAAGCATTTCCTGACTCTTGTCAAAATCAAAAAATGGAACCTCTGTATCTTCGAAATTCTCCCATTCATCCCTCATGAGCTTGCTTAATTCCTGGTCAGAGCTGGATTTTAGAAGGTCAAATAATTCATTAATCTCCTTCTGACTGGCAGTTCTATCATAATACTTACTGAAGAGATAGGATATCCTATATTTTGAAGAATTCATAATGAACCAACTAAATTATTAAGAAAGAACAATCTGTTCTATTCTTCTTGTAATACATAGACACCTAAGAATCATAAAAGGGGGGTATTGCTTCAAATAAAAAATATAAAGTGAATCAATAAAATATGTAAATTTGTCATAATGTAGTTGGTTATAGAAAAAGTAGCTATCTGCAAATATTTTTTTACTGATTCGCTGGAAATGTTCATCCTAATTGCCACTTCGGCATACCTAAGTCGCTCATGCCTACTTAGAAGATACACCTTCTGTTGCTGAGGGGGTAAGCGGTTAATTGCTTCGTCAAGAATAGTATAGTAATCGTTGGAATCAGAGCTGGAATCAACAATTAAACTTGTATAACTTTCTTCAATCTTATTGAAATGCTGACGTTCAACACTAAGCTTTCTCAAACAATTCAAAGTATGATTTTTGGAAATTACAAATAAATAGGCTTTAAAATTATGTACCCCGGCAAGAACTTCCCTGTTCAGCCATATCTTAAGAAATACGTCCTGAACAATCTCTTCAGCGAGATCCATTGAATTAGTTATACGGAAAACGTGTTTACCAAGTTGCTGATGATACCTATAATAAAGTCGGTTATAGGCAATTTCGTCACCTTTAGAGACTTTAATCAACTCATTTTTTTCAGACAAATCTGACATAGATACTTACTAAGGAAAAGTAAGTTAACAACAATATAACATTGAAACCAAAAATTTTTTTATTTTTTTCATAAAATTGGGTGTTTGAAAGTCTTGATTTCAGTTTATGATTAAATAAGTCGGATTTTTTAGATAACCTTATAGACTATTAAGTCTTAGTTTTATGGGTTCTTGGTTCTCTTCAGTTTGTGGGTTGATTAGTTGATGGTTGTTAGCAAAGAGATGTAAAGTCAAATGAATTTATCTTGGTTCTTGGCTCTCAGCTTTTGGCTTTCAGCTTTCGGCTCTTTTTGTTCTTGGTTCTTGGTTCTCAATACTCAATACTAAGTCTTAAGATTTAAGTACCCTCTGAATCTCATCCAGTTTCATCAATGCTTCAACCGGGGTAAGTGTATTTACATCCAGATTATTTAGCATGTCCCTGATTTTAACCAGTACCGGATCATCAATGGAAAACATTTGAAGCTGGTAGGCTTGCTTCTGTACTTTCTTGAGGCTGTCTTTGATATCCTCCCCCCCTGTCCGTTCCTGTTCAAGTCGTTTTAAAATTTCATTAGCCCTGCTCACCAGCTTTGGAGGCATTCCGGCCATCTTCGCTACGTGAATACCGAAACTATGCTCACTACCCCCGGGTACAAGCTTCCGCAGGAAAATAACTTTGTTCCCAAGTTCTTTGACTGAAACATTAAAATTCTTTATCCTGCTGAATGAGTTGGTAAGTTCATTCAATTCATGATAATGCGTTGCAAATAAGGTTTTTGCCTTCGCAGATGGATGGTTATGTAGATATTCTGCAATTGACCATGCAATAGATATTCCATCATAGGTACTGGTACCACGACCAATCTCATCCATCAAAATCAGACTTCTGGGTGATAAATTATTTAATATACTAGCAGTTTCATTCATTTCAACCATGAATGTTGACTCACCTGTTGTAAGATTATCTGAAGCCCCTACCCTGGTGTAAATCTTATCAACAAGTCCGATCTGCGCCTCCTTTGCAGGGACAAAACAGCCCATTTGTGCCATCAGTACAATGAGTCCGGTTTGCCTTAATAAAGCCGATTTACCCGACATATTCGGACCAGTAATGATGATGATCTGCTGTGTATCACTATCCAAAAAAACATCATTGGTTATATATTCCTCACCTGGGGGTAGATTCTTTTCAATTACAGGATGCCGCCCCCCTTTTATATCAATCACATTACTTTCATCAATCACAGGTTTGACATAATAATTCTTAATAGCGAGTCCGGCAAAATTGAGCAAAACATCCAACTGAGCTAGCAATTGGGCATTCAATTGAATCGGTTTGATAAATTCTGATAAAGCAAAGGTCAGCTCATTATACAAACGGGTTTCTAATACCTGAATCTTTTCTTCTGCACCAAGAATCTGTTCTTCATATTCTTTTAGCTCAGGAGTAATATATCTTTCAGCATTTACCAGGGTTTGTTTTCTAAGCCATTCGGCAGGAACCTTATCTTTGTGAGTATGGGTAACTTCCAGATAATAACCAAATACATTATTGAAAGCCACCTTTAAAGAAGGAATACCGGTAATTTCCGCTTCCCGCTTTTGAATTTCAAGAAGATAACCTTTTCCTCCGAAAGCGATCTTCCGCAAACGATCGAGTTCTTCATCAACACCGTCTGAAATTACGGAGCCTTTTACAAGCATAACCGGTGCATCAGGATTTAGTTCACGCTCAATTTTATCCCTGATCAGCGTACATGAATTAAGCTGTTCAGCAATCATCTTCAAAGGGAAATTTTCAGAGTCCTGACATAACTCCTTCAAATTAGCTATGGCATATAAAGCCCTTTTCAACTGTAACACTTCCCGGGGATTTGCCTTTTGAAGGCCAATTTTTGAGATCAACCTTTCGAGATCACCAATTTGCTTTAATTCATGTACTAATTTTTCGCGTAGCTCTTCCTGTTCAACAAGAAACTCTACCACATCTAATCGTTCCTGAATAGGTTTTAACTCCTTTAATGGCATAATGATCCATCGGCGAAGTAAACGTGCACCCATCGGGGAACAGGTCTTGTCAAGAACATCTACCAGACTTACTGCGTTTTCATTCGCTGAACCAATTAATTCAAGGTTCCGGATTGTAAAGCGATCCAGCCACATGTAACGATCTTCCTCTATTCTTGAAACAGAAGAAATATGCTGCAGATTACGATGTTCGGTTTCGTTAAGATAATGTAATGCTACACCTGCAGCAGTAACAGCCAGCGGATATCTTTCAATTCCAAAGCCTTTCAATGATTTAACATCAAAATGTTTCAGCAGAAATTCAGAAGCATAATCACCAGTGTAAGCCCAGTCATCAAGCTGATAGGTGTAAAAGCGGTCTCCAAAGGACTCTGTAAAATCACGCTGTCTGCTTTTTTGAAATATAACCTCACTTGGTTTGAAGCTCTGAAGAAGCTTGTCGATGTAATCGGCATTTCCCTGTGCTAC
>CAMCTU010000225.1 GCA_945878525.1 Sphingobacterium thalpophilum | reverse complement strand
GCCAGCGAGGCCACATTAAATTGTCTTGGTATTTTAGCCCAGGCTGATTTTTCGGGAGCCTTAATATCCAATCTAGCGAAATTAATACCCCAGGTTGTAATACCTTTCTTATAACGG
This sequence comes from Sphingobacterium thalpophilum, assembly GCA_945878525.1. GTDB lineage: Bacteria > Bacteroidota > Bacteroidia > Sphingobacteriales > Sphingobacteriaceae > Daejeonella > Daejeonella thalpophilum_B. Next base: position 3,368 of record CAMCTU010000225.1, on the reverse strand, counting down.
ATTGATTTAAAGGGGATAGCGGCTTCAAAGACCCAGCGATCGGCATAATGTTTTACTTCAGAATACCATTTATTATCCCAGCTTAGGTCATAGCCATTACTATTGAATATAAGTCCGTCCCATTGTGCACCGGCGGCATTAACGCCAAATGTAAATCCATTCGTCTGATCGTCAAAAGGATCAACAATAAGCAGGAAATTATCATTTTTAGTGTATGAGAAATCCCTTCTCAGCGATTCAACGGCATAATTGGTATTCGGTTTTGGTTCATAACAAACAGCGGAGATATAGAGATTTTCTTTATCATAAGTCATGCGGACAGTAGTTTTAACTTTGGCAAAACTGGTATCCATCGGATTAACCATAAAAAAATTGGCGGCTGAATCCCTTACATTCCAAGCTTCTTCATCTATTAGTCCGTCGATTACTACAGGGAGTTTTGTCTCAGAAATATTAAGCTTATAAGCATTATTTATTTTCTGGGAATAAAGTTGAGAGCCAGAAATTATGAATAGAAAAAACAGAAATAAATATCTCAAAATACCAACGAGTAAGACTGTAAAATCCTTGCAGGATTATATTTAAAATTAACAAAAAGAGCAGAACCCCGATGATATTTAATTACATAAAATCAATTAATTCGGCCATTTAATGTATTATTTCTGTCACGTGTTTCCTGATATTTTGGCCTATTTTATCAATTGGCAAATCATCAGGGTCCGTACCGAAAGGATCTTCGATGGATTCGGCAATCAGTTCAAGGGAAGCCATGACATAAAAGATAAATGGAACCGCTGCAATTACGAAATAGCCCATAGAAAAGACAAATCCTACCGGAAGTGTAATTACATAAATGAAGATGAATTTTTTGATGAAAGAACTGTAGGACATTGGTATAGGGGTATTTTTTATGCGTTCGCATGCCCCGCATACATCGGTCATTGCATTGAGTTCAGTACTGATTATAATTAATTGATCACCGCTAATATCTCCCTCCTGGTACAGATTATTGCTGCGGTTGAACATCATGGAGGCTACCTGGTTAGGGCCATGTTTTTGTATGTCAAGCGAATCAAATTCCGGATGATCAATTTCGTCAAGCATGAATCGCGTACTATTTGACCGAAGGTGAACAAATAATGTATCAGCAAATAATGGTATTGCTTTTTTATAAAAACTACGATTCACCTGGTCATTTGGCTTAAGGAAGGCATTCATCTTTATGGCTAGCATTCGGCTTACATTGTTCAGTGTTCCCCATTGTTTGCGGGCTTCCCACCAGCGGTCGTAAGCCGTGTTCGTACGGAATACGAGCAGAATAGACATCACAAAGCCTAATAGGTTATGAACAATGGTGATGTTTTTAACCCAGCTAACATCTGATAAATTGATGTATTCGAGCTCCAGATATGCAATGGCTCCTGAATAAAACGACAAAACAATTATAAGCGGAAAAAGTTTGCGGGCTGTATCAGATTTATGAAGATGAAAGGTAGAGTAGAACCAGTCTTTTGGATTGTAAACGATCATATCGCAAATTAAGCAAATTGTTCTGATTAACTTGGAATTTGCAATTGAGAATTGAAAGTGGAGAGTGGAGAATTTGAAACGGAGAGTGAAACAAAGCACGACGTTGAGACTAGGAATTTTAGTGTACTTTGAAAAGGAATTTTATATCCAATACCCAAGTAAATTCTCAAGTGTTCATTAAAAACCTGCAAATTTGCTTAACAAGAGTTCCAATAAAGAAAGTATGGTTGTTTCATATGCAGATCTGAAAAAAGAGTTTAAACGTGTCTTGCTTAACTTGTCGTTTACTGAGGAGAAAGCCGAATTATGTTCGGCAATATTTTCCGGGAATAGCAGAGACGGAGTTCATTCCCATGGCTTGAACCGTTTTTCTGACTTCGTAAATTCAGTCAAAGAAAAGGAAGTTGATGTTCATGCGGAGCCCGGTTTTATTGAATCTCATGGTTTGATAGAAATATGGGATGGCCATTATGGCGCCGGGATGTACAATGCTACTAAAGCGATGGATAGGGCAATTGAATTGGCTAAAACTAATGGGATTGGCTGTTTGGCTATGCGCAACACGAATCATTGGATGCGGGGAGGAACTTATGGCTGGCAGGCTGCAGATGCAGGTTGTATTGGTATCTGTTTTACAAATACAATGGCTAATATGCCACCCTGGGGAGGCAAAGAACCTCGTTTGGGGAATAATCCCTTGGTAATTGCTGTTCCGCATAACGATGGACATATTGTCTTGGATATGGCGATGACCCAATATTCATACGGTAAATTACAGCAAAGCAGTATGAATGATGAGGAAATGGAGGTTTACGCTGGCTATGATGAGGAAGGAAATTTAACTCATAATCCTTTGGCTATAATTAAATCCAGAAGAGCCTTGCCCATAGGTTATTGGAAAGGCTCAGGTCTGGCATTTATCCTGGATGTTTTGCTCACTGCCATTAGCGGGGGAAAGTCTACTGCAGCGATTAATTCCACGGTTAAAGAATCGGGGGTATCCCAGTTTTTTCTTTGTTTATACAAGAGCGATTACAATCAAATGCTTATTGATGAGATCATACGTTATACCAAATCAAGTGCTCCGGCAGAACCCGGCGGGAGTATTTATTATCCAGGAGAAAAAACTCTGGCAACACGCCGTTTTAATGAACAGCATGGTATTCCTGTCGATGAGATGAAATGGGAAGAGTTATTGAAGATGTAAAAATTCTCATTAGCTTTTGCGTCTCTGCGTCTTGGCGAGAGAAAAATTGGATAATCTTTAGTGAGAAATGGTGCTTAACCAAGCACTTTTCACAAATTTTCAAATATTATTTTCTTAAACCAAAAAAGACAGTACATTTGCAGTCCCGAACAAATCGGGTATGGTCTGGTACCATAGCTCAGTTGGTAGAGCAAAGGACTGAAAATCCTTGTGTCGCTGGTTCGATTCCAGCTGGTACCACCAAAAGGCCTCCTAGTTAACTCTAGGGGGTCTTTTTGATTTGTGGGTACAAATTTGGGTACAGTTCCCTTTCCTTTATTGTCAATCCTTTAAAGTTTACCGGCCTACTGTCCGTTGAGTTTCCATCGATTACCAAAATTGATTTTCCAGTACAACAGAAATTAGCTGTTGTACAGTTTAAGCGCAGCGCTCTACGGATTTGTAAATGAATTAAGAGTCTTCAGACTCGTTTCTTAAATATTTACCTGTCACTAGGAAGTTGCGATTAAACTACGGACAGAAAGACATGATAGTAGCAAAAACCCCAAATATGCACTCATGTTAACACAAAAAGCTTACAACAAATTAAAACTCCCTTCGATGATCTAGAGTTAGCAGCAAACAGTATCAT
>CAMCTU010000224.1 GCA_945878525.1 Sphingobacterium thalpophilum | reverse complement strand
TGATCAATTTTAATAAATAAATTCCAACTGTTTTTGTTTAATAGTTTAAGGAAAAGAACAAATAATTTACTGCGAATTCACATTAAGTCAAATTATTTCTCAGTTTTTTAAAAACGATATAAAAGAATTAAGCCGCGCTAAAAATGTTATACTCAATCTTTTTATGAGAGGTCTTGAACTAATATTTTATACGTTATAATTGCAAACTACTGATATGATTTATTGAAATTGTCAGTAAACCCCAAGCCTCTTTTCCTGTTTTTAACGATGATTTCTATGCCCTTATTGCTTCATTAAGTAATAAAAATCATTTTTAATTTAACATATGAAAAATCACGATAACTCCTCAACATAAGATTCCAATGGAGGACAAGAACAAATTAAAGTCCTGTCGCCATAAGTGTCATTCACTCTGCCAACGGATGGCCAGAATTTGTGAGTAGCTACGTAAGGCAATGGAAATGCAGCCGTTTGTCGGGAATACGGATATGTCCACTCATCGGCAGTTACAACAGCAGCGGTATGAGGGGCATTTTTTAAAGGGTTATCTACCGGGTCTAGTTTTCCGTTTTCAACTTCAGATATTTCAGCGCGGATTGCTATCATTGCGTCACAAAAGCGATCAAGTTCATGTTTAGGTTCCGACTCGGTAGGTTCTACCATAACGGTGCCCGCAACGGGGAAGGAGACCGTAGGCGCATGGAAACCATAATCCATAAGTCTCTTAGCAATATCTGTCACTTCTATTCCATTCAGCTTGAATGCACGACAATCAAGGATCATTTCATGTGCACAACGACCTTGGCTACCTGAGTACAGAACCGGGTAAGAGTTTTCAAGTCTGGCCTTCATGTAGTTTGCATTCAATATGGCATATTTAGTTGCATTAGTTAAGCCATCGCCGCCCATCATTGCAATATATGCGTGCGAAATTAGAAGGATTGATGCCGAACCCCATGGTGCTGAAGAAATAGCAGAAATTGATTTTTTATCCCCCATTTTAACAACAGCATGACCTGGTAAAAATGGTACCAGATGCTTTGCTACACCAATTGGACCCATTCCAGGACCACCCCCGCCGTGTGGAATACAAAATGTTTTGTGTAAATTCAGGTGACAAACATCTGCTCCGATTGCAGCAGGACTAGTTAGTCCGACTTGTGCGTTCATGTTCGCCCCATCCATATAAACCTGTCCACCATTCTTGTGAATGATATCGCATATTTCAATGATAGATTCTTCAAATACGCCATGTGTGGAAGGGTAAGTAACCATCAGACAAGAAAGTTCATTGGCATGTTCCTCTACTTTTGCTTTCAGATCGGCTACATCGATATTGCCTTTTTCATCACATTTAACAATTATTATCTTCATTCCTGCCATAGATGCAGAAGCGGGGTTTGTTCCATGTGCAGAAGATGGAATCAATGCAATGTTTCTATGTGTATCTCCTCTGTCTAAATGATAAGCCCGAATGACCATAAGTCCGGCATATTCTCCCTGCGCTCCTGAATTAGGTTGCAGGCTCATTGCCGCAAATCCAGTTATTTCACTAAGCCAATTATCCAGTTCATCAAAAATTTGCATATATCCTCCAACCTGATCTGCAGGTGCAAATGGATGAATTTTACTGAATTCTGCCCATGTAACAGGAAGCATTTCTGTGGTAGCGTTAAGCTTCATCGTACATGAACCTAATGCGATCATGGAATGGCAAAGGGAAAGATCCTTAGCTTCAAGAGATTTGATGTATCTGAGCATTTCGTGCTCGGAATGATAGGTATTAAAAACAGGGTGGGTCAGGTAGGCCGATTTACGCTGTAATTGGGAAGGAATATGAGTAGTGATTCCGGATTTGATTTTGTCCAGATCAAGCTCATTAACATTTTTGCCCTTTACTTTTGCAAAAAAGCGGATTATGGTCAGAACATCATTTGGTGTGGTGGTTTCGTCTAGTGTTATACTTACAAGGGAACCCTGATAATTCAAATTGACTTCGTTATTAAGCGCTTCTGCGTGAATTGGATTGATAAGATCGCCCAGCTCTAATTTGATGGTATCAAAGAAATAGCTATTATCTTGTTTATATCCAAGTGTTTCAAGCGACTTAGAAAGCAATACAGATAGTCCGTGAATTCGTTCAGCGATCTGTTTTATACCCTTTGGTCCATGATAAACGACATACATACTCGACATGATAGCCAAAAGTGCCTGAGCTGTACAAATATTAGAAGTTGCCTTATCTCGCCGGATGTGTTGTTCGCGGGTTTGAAGCGCCATACGTAGTGCATAATTTCCGGCACTGTCGATGGTTACCCCGATAATCCGACCTGGTAAGGAACGCTTATATTCATCCTTTGTAGCAAAAAATGCGGCATGCGGACCGCCAAAACCCATTGGAATACCAAACCGCTGACTTGAACCTACAACAATATCAGCTCCCCATTCTCCAGGAGGACTTAATAGAGCAAGTGCCATGATATCGGCAACCACAGTTATTTTTATACTTTTCTCACGTGCTTTGACCGCAAAATCTGAATAATCAAAAATTTGACCTCTCGATGCTGGGTATTGAACAATTGCACCAAACATAGTTTCATCCAGTATCACGGTTTCATGACTTCCAATTTGTAACTGAATACCAAAAGGAGCGGCACGTGTTTGAAGTATATCGACAGTCTGGGCTGAAACCTCTTCGGAGACAAAAAATATTTTAGCGCTTTCGTTTTTGCGAAGGCTATATTGCATAAACATAGCCTCAGCTGCTGCAGTTCCTTCATCTAGCAGAGAGGCATTAGCAATTTCCATTCCAGTAAGGTCAATAACCATCGTCTGGAAATTTAACAGTGCCTGTAAGCGACCTTGCGCAATTTCTGCCTGATAAGGTGTGTATTGAGTATACCATCCCGGATTTTCAAGAATATTGCGTTGAATTACACCCGGAATAATCACATCATGATAACCCTGGCCAATATAAGATTTGAATACTTTATTTTTCGAGGCTGTTTGTTTCAGATCAATCAGATAATCAGCTTCACTTTTTGCTGCAGGAAGGTTTAGATTAGTTTTTAATCGGATATTCGAGGGTACTGTTTGGGTTATTAATTCGTCAATCGAATTCACACCGATAGTCTCGAGCATTTTAGCGGTGTCGTGCTCATTAGGAGCAATATGACGTTGCTCAAATTTTTCCTGATAATCTATATTTAGCTTCATTAAGAATTGGGGGAATTTTAGGAGGCAAAAATAAGGATTTTCAGCACATAATTAAATTGCAACAAACTATTACGTGTAATAATATCGTCAATTAATAAAGATCTGTTAAAAAAAGTTAAAAAGTATAAAGCCTGCTAAATTTCAGTGGTTTTGGGATTTATTTTTCATTAACAACTACCCATCCCTTATCTTTTTTGTGCCTGAGTTTGTAGGTTTTGGTCATAAATTCGCTATTTGATCCTTTATTATCGTCGAATGGATAAAAATCAGTCTCAATTTTCATTAAAG
>CAMCTU010000223.1 GCA_945878525.1 Sphingobacterium thalpophilum | reverse complement strand
ATTAAACCGACTCCTGACTATGTTTAAATATCTCATGAATCTTTCTGAATATCAACTATCGTGAAAAGAAGAGATTTCATACGAAGTACAGCACCAGCAGGAATAGTATTCCCGGCGCTTATAAATGGGTTCACATTTAAAGCTTTTGCAGAATCTCCATTAGTTTCTGCTCTGACCCAGGCTCCAACAGAAACAGATCATGTGTTGGTGATCATTCAACTAAATGGAGGAAATGATGGTTTAAATATGGTTATTCCCTTGGACCAATATGATAATCTTGCCATTGCCCGTTCTAATATTATTCTCCCAAAAGAAAAGATACTTAAGCTGAACGGAACTAGTTTTACAGGCTTGCATCCCTCAATGAGTGGACTCCAAACTCTATTTAATCAGGAAAAACTTCAGATCATACAATCTGTTGGATATCCACAACCGAATTTCTCTCATTTCAGAGCAACTGATATCTGGTTAAGTGCCTCAGATTCTAACCAAACTATTAACTCTGGTTGGGCAGGACGTTATTTAAATGAAGAATTCTCCAATTATCCGATTGGGTTCCCAAATACAATCATGCCTGATCCTTTAGCCATACAGATTGGCTCATTTGTTTCTCCAGCAATGCAGGGTCCAGCAGTTAATATGGGAATGGCTATCACTGACCCAGTTAACTTTTATAATTTGATTAATGGAATTCAGGGAACTGCACCCAATACCCGCGGCGGAAAGGAATTGACCTACATTCGGCAAATTGCCCAGCAAACTCAGCAGTATGCAAGTGTAATAAAAACCGCAGCAGGAAAGGTCACTAAACAATTTTCAGGATATCCAACTGGCAACAGCCTTGCAGACCAGTTAAAAATTGTGGCAAGGTTAATCGCAGGCGGATTAAAAACAAGAATTTACATGGTCAGCATTGGAGGTTTCGATACTCATGCACAACAGGTAGATCCAACAGCAAAAGAAAAGGGCAATCATGCAATTCTTCTTCAAAGAGTCTCAGAAGGAATAAAGGCCTTTATGGATGATCTGGACTTTTTGAAGGCACAAAAACGGGTACTCGGAATGACTTTTTCTGAATTTGGCCGACGCATCAGGTCAAATGGTAGCGTAGGTACAGATCACGGTGCAGCTGCTCCTCTTTTTGTTTTTGGACATTATGCTCAAAATGATGTTATTTGTAAAAGTCCGACGATACCATTAATTACCAATACCGGCGACAATGTTCCCATGCAATATGATTTCAGATCCATTTACGCTTCAATCCTACAGCAATGGTTCTGTGTACCTCAGAGAACGCTTGAGAATGTAATGTTGAAAAATTTCCAGAATATTAATGTGATAAAAAAATCGGCACCATGCATGTCTACGAGCCCTGACATAATCAATGTAAATGCCGGGAAAAATCTGATCAGCAAGTACCCAAATCCATTTCAAAATTCAACTACTATATCCTACGAAACTTTTGGTGGTCATACCTTAATTCAGGTGTTCAATACTGAGGGAAAGCTTGTTAAAACTCTGGTGGATACGGAAATTGGAGCAGGAAATCATAAAGTCACTTTTGAAAATGAGGGCTATCTGCCTGGAGTCTATTATGCGAGACTTCAAAACGGTTCAATTCAACAGATCAGAACAATGTTATTAGTTCGGTAAGAATTTTACTGATTGTTTGATTTTTTTTTAGAAAATACTCTATTCCATAATCCGATAGAATTCTAATCAATTATTATTCAATTCAAAATACCGCATATCCTCTTTCGTATTGATAATCTTTTCGTCGTGCAACTTGAAATGAAAAGATTCAAGTTTCTGAAGCAGATGACACAGTTCTAACTTCTCTGAGTAACTCAGATTTCCGGTTATCATTTTCCCAACGTGATTCATATCATCCAGAACCCGGTGTAAAAGCTCCTTACCACTCTCTGTGATTGAAATTCTTACTGAACGTTTATCAATCGTATCATCCCACTGTTTAACGAGACCGGCAGCAAGCAGGCGTCGTATCACTTCGGCACCCGAAGTTTTTTCCTGCATGTTTCTACTAATAAGATCAGTTTTACTCAGATTTTCATGTGTCAATAAAATAGCAAGACAGGTAAAATCATCTTGGCTTTGCAAAGGAGTACCTTCCAGGGTTTTTTTGATGTATGATTTTGCGTAACGACTCATGTAAACAAGCAAACGACCAATAGCATTATCAATTTGATAGGCTAGCTCCTGAGTTTTTGCTTCCTGATTACCGAAACGCACATCTAAGTTTGTTACGGGCTGGGAAGAATTGGATAAGTGATTGATCAGGTAGCCTGAAAAATCAGATAGTCCTAATCCTTTTCCTTTGTTTTCTTTTTCAAATTCTTCTACCAGATTAAGGAGCTGATGTACCAGGTTATAGCTTTTCATTTAAAATTCAATTTTATTTTGATAATATTGACTCCGAGGCTAACCTTCCAGACTTCATCGCAGCATTGATAGAGCCATTTAATAAATGATCTCCGCATGTAAATATAGAATCATTTATCCGTAAACATGAAGATTGAATTTCATTTTTAACATGTTTGTTATCAGGAAGAGCATAAGGTATGTGATAAGTTTTTAAATATTCCCAACTTAAACAGTCGGGATACCAAAATTTCAATTCCTCCTTTATTTTCAATTCGAGTAATTCTGGTTTTGTAAATAGCTGACTATCAAAAAGAGAGACAGAAATAAGTGATTTACCTGCAGGTGCATAAGCTGATGAAACATTACTCATTACCGATAAATTATTTACAAACCTGTCAGGATTAGCATTCAAAGCGATTATAGATTTAGTGTAAGGTGACCTTTCTGCCGAAAAATACAGGCAAGTCACCGATTTTTTTTCGATATTTTTTGCTTGAAATGGTAAGGGTATGCAATCGGCAGAGGTCGCAATCAAAATGTTCGCAGCTTCATAGATTTTTCCGGAGACTGTTTCAACCTTCGAACCAATTATACTTGATACCTTTTCATTCAAAATCAATTCCTCTTTAGTAAGTCTGGAAGCAAGCTGTTCAGAGATCATTCCCATACCCCTTTCTGGAATTGCTGTATCTGCCTCACTAAACATTTTAAAAACAAACTCAAACATACGAGAGGAAGTATTCAGTTTTTGTTCTAAATATATCCCAGAAAGGAATGGAGAAAAAAAATTCGAAATAATTCTTTCACTGAAACCTGCAGTTCTCAGATATTGCAAACTTGTCACTTCCGGCTTTGAAAAGATCTCTTCAATGCTGTTCGATGATAACTTCATGCGAAGTAAAAGCAATCTTAATTTGTCTGTGAAACTGCCTGCAGACGATTTAAGCGTACGAAACAACGATCCAAACTCCCGCAGTGGATCCCCAATTTCATCAATCCCGGAGCTATTGAGAATTATTGATCCTGGACTAAATGAACGCAAATTCAAGGCTTTATAATCGAGAAAGTTTTTTGCTTCAGGATATCCGGTTAATAACACCTGGAATCCTCTGTCAAGTAAAAACCCATTAAAATTATCTGTTCTG
>CAMCTU010000222.1 GCA_945878525.1 Sphingobacterium thalpophilum | reverse complement strand
TTCTCTTTGCCCACAAACTGTTCAGCGAGCAATTGTTCGAGGACTGAAAATTCGATATCCAGTAAGGCAGACAGTGCCCCCACATAAATGATATTCTTAAACAACTGCCGCTGCCGCGGATCTGTGAATTCTCTAAGACACATTTCCATCAAGGGTAGACCAATATATGTAACATCAGACCGTATCAAGTCAGGATTCAATGCTTTAGTACAATCGTAGATGAAGTAACCTCCACTCTTTACCGAAAGAACATCTTCAGGCATACTTTGAGGGTTCACACAAACCATCAAGTCCACCCCTTCCCGGCGACCGAGATAACCCTTTTCACTTACCCTTACATCATACCATGTTGGAAGTCCCTGAATATTGGACGGAAATATATTTTTTGGTGTTACAGGAATTCCCATCCTGAAAATAGCCTTTGCAAACAGATAATTCGCACTTGCAGAACCCGTACCATTGACATTCGCAAAACGAATGACAAAATCATTAATTTTTGAATTAGGCATCTCTTTAACCTGCTTTGGTAACTTTATATAAATATTGCTGCATATCCCATGCGGATGTCGGGCAACGCTCAGCACACAAGCCGCAGTGCAGGCAAACGTCTTCATCTTTTACCATTACCCTTTGGGTAGGAAGTGTATCAGATACATAGAGATCCTGAGTTATATTTAAAGCCGGAGCTCTAAGTCGTGTCCGCAGATCATCTTCCTCTCCATTTGAAGTAAAGGTGATGCAGGCAGTGGGACAAATATCAACACATGCATCACATTCGATACATTTATCTTTTTCGAAAACTGTTTGAACATCACAATTCAGGCAACGGTGGGCTTCCTTGATTGCTGTCTGAATATCAAAACCAAGCTCAACTTCAAGCTTACGATCAGATAAAGCCGCTTTCTTCTCAGCCTGTGGAACTATAAAACGCTGATCGTTCACCACATCATTATCATAGCTCCACTCATGGATACCCATTTTTTTGCTCACCAGATTGGTAAAAGGTTCTGGGCGGTCGGTCAATGCTTCTCCCCTGCACTGCAGGTCAATGGAAATAGCTGCCTGATGACCATGGGCTACAGCTGTGATCACATTTTTCGGACCGAAAGCCGCATCACCACCAAAAAACACACGCTGATTGGTTGATTGATGTGTTAACGCATCAACCAGAGGCATACCCCACTGGTCAAAATTAACCCCACTATCTTTTTCTATCCAGGGAAAACTGTTCTGCTGACCAACGGCCACAAGTACATCATCCGCTTCAATAAATACTTCAGGATCTCCGGATGGTACAAGACTACGTTTTCCCTGGTCATCGTAAACGGCTTTTACTTTCTCAAAGGTCATTCCGACCAATTTACCATTCTCAATTACATACGTTTTAGGTACGTGATTTTCGAAAATCGGAATATCTTCATGCATTGCATCTTCAATTTCCCATGGGGAAGCTTTCATCTCTGCAAATGGACTCCGCACAACAACTTTAACCTCATCACCACCCAGGCGGCGGGAAGTACGGCAGCAATCCATCGCAGTATTTCCACCACCAAGAACGATCACTTTTTTACCAATTTTATGAGTATGCTCAAAAGCCACGCTTGCAAGCCATTCTATTCCTACATGTACACTTTTACCAGCTTCTTCACGTCCGGGCAATATCAAATCACGACCTCTTGGTGCACCGGTACCTACAAAAACCGCATCATATCCTTTTGCAAGAATATCATTCATGCTGGACACATAGGTATTGAAATGTGTATGAATTCCCATATCCAAAACATACCCTACCTCCTCGTTCAATACCTCATCGGGCAGTCTGAAGGAAGGAATCTGACTACGCATCATTCCACCTCCCGCAGCATGTTCATCGTAGAGGTGGATCTCATAACCCAAAGGGGCAAGATCACGGGCTACTGTAAGCGATGCCGGACCGCCACCGATCAGGGCAACCCGCTTTCCATTCATAACTGAGGGAGCACCGGGCATGAATGCCCTCACATCGTCCTTATTATCTGCAGCTACACGTTTGAGTCTGCAAATTGCAACAGGTTCTTCTTCGATCCTACCACGTCGGCATGCAGGTTCGCAAGGTCGGTCACAGGTTCGACCGAGAACTCCCGGAAATACATTTGACTCCCAGTTAATCATATAAGCCTCTGTATATTTTCCTGCTGCTATCAACCTGATGTACTCAGGTACCGGAGTGTGTGCTGGGCAAGCATACTGACAGTCCACAACTTTGTGGAAGTATTCCGGATTTTTGGTATCTGTTGGTTTCAACTAGCTATAGAGTTCTTAAACAATAAAAAAAATCTTTAATAATTTAATATTACGGGAAATTTACAATTTTTTAATAGTTCACACGATTTAAATTATATGTAATCTATTCCGAAGTCCAGATAATTTCCTGAAACTAACAGGAATCAATAAATTATCCAAAGCTCCTGAGTCAAGACAAAACCGCCTGAATTCCAAACTGCTTGGTATGATGAATATCAGAAATAAATAGAATGAATCAAATTTTATTGTGTAGATAATTTTGGGCTCTCCCCCGACTAGCACAAAGGAAGGTAAAAGCTGAAAGGTAAAAGCTGAAAGCGGGATTGAAATAAATTGGAAAAATATTCTTCTTGAGTACTATTCTTCATACCAAATTTAAACTTTATATTGATTGCTATTTGAATTAAATAGCACCATGATCAGAAAAATAAAAATCCTCTTAATTGCTCTGTTAATATTTACACTGAATCAATCCAGCACCCTGGTTAAGCCACTGGCGCCTACTGGCCCCAATATTATTCTGATCTTCATGGATGATCTGGGTTATGGTGATCTTTCCTGTTACGGAGCCCTTGATATACATACCCCTAATATTGATCGATTGGCCTCCGAAGGCATTCGCTTCACTAATTTTCTATCGGCACAAGCCGTTTGCAGCGCCTCACGTGCAGCAATACTTACGGGATGTTATCCCAATCGTGTGGGTATCTCAGGTGCCTTGTTTCCGGCTTCGCCCATCGGTCTGGCCAGAGAGGAGATGACCATTGCAGACCTCCTGAAACAGAAAGATTATGCTACAGGTATATTTGGCAAATGGCATCTTGGCGATTCCCCGGAATTTCTGCCTCTCAATCAGGGCTTTGATGAATACCTCGGAATTCCTTATTCCAATGATATGTGGCCGGTTAATTATGATGGTCAACCCTCCAAATCGGGCACCAATAAAAATCGATTCCCACCTCTCCCATTCATCCGAAATTCTACACCGGTAGATACCATCAGCACACTTGAAGATCAGGCTCTCTTAACCAGCAGGTTAACAGAAGAGGCCATCAGTTTTATTCACAGAAATAAAAAGAATTCGTTCTTTGCCTATATTCCGCATCCTATGCCGCATGTTCCAATCAATGCCTCCGCAGCATTCAGGGGTAAAAGTAAACAGGGACTATATGGTGATGTCATTCAGGAGCTTGACAATCATGTGGGACGAATCATGGATGCACTTAAAAAAGAAGGCCTCGAAAAAAATACCATGATTATTTTCACAAGCGATAATGGCCCCTGGTTAAATTTCGGAAACCATGCCGGAAATACCGCTGGTTTAAGAGAAGGTAAGGGTACATCTTTTGAGGGCGGA
>CAMCTU010000221.1 GCA_945878525.1 Sphingobacterium thalpophilum | reverse complement strand
GCACTGAATAAGGTGTTGAACGGTTCTGATTCAAATCGTATTAACTCTTTATTAACAGCTCTTGGAGGTGTCGGGAATACCGAGTCTATTTCCATATTAGAGAATGTTATTCTTTTGAGTAACCAAACTAATTTGGTCCGCGGAAAAGCAGCTGAAATGATAGGAAAAAGCCGTTCTGGCGAAGATCGCGCCTTAGAGTTGTTGCGAACAAAAAAAGCACCTACAGAACTTGTTACCTATTTTGTTTCAGGACTGAAAGGAAGCAGACGTAAAGCTGTTTATGATGAATCCTTAACTTTTTTACCTGAGGCAGTCAAGAACTTCAATCAAAAGTCATCAATAACGTTAAATGAATTACTCACTTTAACAGGAAATACCAGAAATGGTGCAGCAGTTTTCAAAAGATCGTGTAATGTTTGCCATCAGGTGGGCAATGAAGGCCAAGATGTTGGTCCGAAGTTAACAGAAATTGGTTCTAAATTACCCAAAGAAGGATTATTTGATGCCATAATGAGACCATCAGCAGGAATTAGTTTTGGATTTGAAACCTGGCAAATCGAGATGAAAGATGGCACAAGTGTCTTTGGAATTATTTCAAGCAGAACCGGATCAGAACTTGAGATCAAGTTACCAGGAGGAATAAATCAAAAAATCTTAACCAGCACTATTAAAACAACAAAACTTTTGTCTGAATCGATGATGCCTGAAGGCATGCATGAAACTATGACCAAACAAGAACTCGCAGATATTATTCAATACATGGCTGATTTAAAGAAAAAAGGATAAAAAGACCTGTTTTTAATTATTCAAAATATCTTGAAATAATTGCTAATTATCAAACCGTTAACACACAATAAAAAATGAAATTCGGCATTAACACTTTTCTATTTACCTCTCCATTTACAAATGCGAGTGTTGATTTATTTCCAAAATTTAAAGCCTGGGGCTTTGATTCTGTTGAAATTGCGATTGAGGATCCCTCGCATATTGATCCCCATATAATCAGGAAGGCTTTGGATGAATCTGGCTTAAAATGTGGTTCAATTTGTGCAGCTATGGGACCTGGACGTGATCTCAGAGGTACTCCTGAAGACCAGCAGACAGCCATTAACTATATAAAAAGCATACTTGAAATGATGCCGATTTTAGGTTGTGGCATCCTCATTGGACCACTTTACTCGGCAGTTGGAAGAGCAGAACTAGTAAGTAAAGAGGATTATGCCAAACAATGGGCTACTGTTGCAGGGCATTTAAAAATGCTTGCTGATTATGCCGAAAAATTAGGCCTCAAGATGGCAATCGAACCTTTGAACAGGTATGAAACTGACTTTATCAATACCTGTGAACAGGGCTTAAAAATGGTTAATGAGGTGAACAGCAAAGCTTTGGTGCTTCAGCTGGACACCTATCATATGAACATTGAAGAAAAAGATCCATACCAGGCTATTTTAAATGCTGGAAGTAAATTAGGACACTTCCACGCCTGCGGATCAGACCGTGGAACACCGGGTGGTGATCAGATCAATTGGGAAAGAATTAGTTCCGCATTAAATCAGGTCAAGTATGATGGTGAAGTTGTTATCGAATCCTTTATTCCGGATATCGAAATGATTGCTAAAGCGGCATCAATCTGGAGACAATTTGAACCATCACAGGAGGACATTGCAATAAAAGGATTGAAATTTTTAAAATCCTGTTTAATTAAATAAAATCAGAATCTTAAGGTATATTTTTCAATAAAACATCAACCCATTTATTGTAGACAAATATCCTCTGACTCATTCTATTTTTAACAAACATCAGACAGGAAATAGAAATCTGATATCAATTCTTTATATTGGTGTACAAGAAAAATCTTTCCATTGTTAATTTTTTTATATTTTTTATCTAAAACCTTATGTTATGGATTCAAGACGTAATTTTTTGCAAAGAATTGGCGCTTCGGTGCTCACATTATTAATATCCGGTGATGGTTTTGCCAATGCCGCGGAATTTTTAAATCAGCCATACGAAGGACCTGTTCTTCGGGTTGCAATCATGGGACTGGGCGGTTACGGCACAAGGGTAGCTGATGCCATGCAGGCCTGTACAAAGGCTAAATTGGTTGGGGTTATTAGTGGTACACCCGCTAAAATAAAAAACTGGCAGAGCAAGTATAATATTCCTGAAGGTAATTGTTACAATTATGAAAATTTCGACCTTATCAAAGATAATCCTGAGATTGATGCGGTATATGTTATTACACCAAATGCCCTACATCATGATCAGGTAATACGGTTAGCCAAGGCTGGTAAACATGTTATTTGCGAAAAACCAATGGCTTTGAATGCGAAAGAGGGGCAAGAAATGATTGATGCCTGTAAAAAAGCGAATGTTAAGTTATTGGTAGGATACAGAATGCATTTTGAACCTAAAACCTTAGAAGTAATCAGAATGCGCAAAGAAGGTGAATTAGGTAAAGTCATGTTTTTCCAGGGTTTATGTGGATTCAAAATTGGCGACCCTACGCAGTGGCGACTAAATAAACAATTAGCCGGAGGTGGATCTATGATGGATATTGGAATTTATGCTATCAACGGCGCCCGCTACATGGTTGGCGAAGAGCCAGTCTGGGTTACTGCACAGGAAACTAAAACCAATCCGGAGAAATTTAAAGAAGGCGTAGACGAAACCATACAGTTTCAATTGGGCTTCCCTGGCGGAGCTGTAGCATCCTGTTTGTCAAGCTATAATATTAGTTATCTGGATCGATTTTTCTTGACTGCCGAAAAAGGATTTGCCGAATTACTACCATCAACAGGATATGGGCCTATCAAGGGGCGTACAAACAAAGGTGAATTAAATCACACGCATGTTACCCACCAAACTGTACAGATGGAAAAAATGGCCGGAATTATTTTGTCAGGTGAATCAGCCCCTATACCTGTAGATGGAGAAGAAGGTTTGAAAGACCTAAAAATTATTGATGGGATATACTTAGCATTGAAAACCGGCAAAAAGATTAATTTAAAATTATAGTTTTCATACTGAAGTACCCCGCTTAGCATAAAAGCCAAAAGAATATGACAATAAGTAAAAATAAAAATTTCAAAGTGCTGCTTAAAACCCTTGTGCTTGTGGCAATTGCCTTAAGTGCTTTTAAGCTCGTAAAACCTGATCTTGCAGCTCTAAAAATTAAAAAAGGGGATCACATCATTTTAATTGGAAACAACCTTGGTTCAAGAATGATGAACTATGGATATTTTGAAACTGAGATGCAACTTCGTTACCCAGACAGTATGCTGTATATCAGAAATATGTGCGACGGTGGTGATACTCCCGGTTTCAGAGCACACTCCGGTCGTAAATTGCCTTGGGCATTTCCGGGTGCAGAGCAATTTCAGACTGAACTTGCAAAAAACTCAAACAGCGAAGGCTTTTATGATAGTCCGGATACCTGGATCACAAATCATAAAGCCGATATTATTATTGCATTCTTTGGCTATAACGAATCTTTTCAGGGTCCAATGGGACTTGAAAACTATAAAGCTGAGCTTGAAGCTTTTATAATTCATACCTTAAAACAAAAGTATAACGGAACCACATCCCCTCAAATTGCCCTGGTTTCGCCCATTGCCTTTGAGGACCTCTCCGGGAAGTTAGATCTACCAAATGGCAAAACGGAAAATAAAAACCTGGAGCTTTATTCGATGGCC
>CAMCTU010000220.1 GCA_945878525.1 Sphingobacterium thalpophilum | reverse complement strand
ATGGCCAGCGGGGCCGAGAGCGGCGCCTATAGCCCTTATTACAAGGATGGTAAGTTCAAGGAAGGCGAGTGGGTGCCCAAGGGAAAAACCTTAGGCGGCGCAGATGAAGCCGTGGTAGACTCACTTCCTCGCGACAAATTCTTCAGGGCGTTGGCTAATGGCAGCATCCAGATCGAGTTAGAAAACAGCATGCAGGAGAATACCCAACGCGAACTGAAGGAGCAAAAGCGCCCATGGAAAAAATAGTGGTGAACGCAATTCTTTAAATGCGATATTTCTATACAATCGGGGTGCAAAGGGTATGCATTATCAACCAGCTTGGTTGCTGCCTACCGCGGGACCAAAGCGATTATGAAACAATGAATTTGCATGAATAAAAATCCTCTAATTAAAATCTCCCTCGCAACAAGTATTGATAGAAATACCATTTATCAGCTTCGTCATGAAGTCTATGCATCAGAGTTGATGCAGCATTCAATTAATGAAGCAATGAGGTTACAAGACAAATTAGATGACCACAATGTATACATTACTGCAAAAATAAATTCAGAAATTATTGGTTTCATCAGTGTTACTCTTCCTGATAAAAACGATTATTCCATTGATAAATATTTGAGCAGAGAGGAAATACCTTTCGAAATAAATACCAGAACATTCGAAATGAGACTATTGACAGTTCTAAAGGCATATCGGGGTAAACCCATTGCGCTGGTTCTCATGTGGGCGGCTTTTCGCTTGATTCAGTCTCTAGGCGGTGCCAATATCATGGCCATAGGGCGATCTGAAGTGCTTGAAATGTATAAAAAACTGGGATTTAAAGCTACCAATAAAGAGCTTAAGGCTGGTAAAGTATCTTTTACATTAATCCATGGAAAAATAGAGGAATTGAATGCTTTCATAGCAGATAAATTCAAAAATACGTTAATCAAGATAAAAGATCAATGTGAGTGGAAATTGGCAATTGACTTTTTTAAACCAGCCAATTGCTATCATGGAGGGGCTTTTTTTGATGCTATTGGAAACGAATTTGATGACCTCAATAAAAGAAAAAATATCATCAATGCAGATGTATTGGATGCTTGGTTTGATCCGGCTCCACAGTTGATTAAAGAAGTGGAAAACCATTTATCATGGATTTGCAAAACCTCTCCTCCTACAGATTGTTCGGGTATGGCCAATGGCATAGCCAAAGCACGAGGACTCAAACCAGATAATGTTCTTCCTGGCTCTGGCTCATCCGATTTAATTTTTCTAGCTTTTAGAGAATGGTTATCACCTGAATCACGTGTATTGATTCTTGATCCAACTTATGGTGAATATATTCATGTACTCGAAAATATAATTGGATGCCAGATTGATCGCATCAATTTACTAAAAGCAACTAATTATGTTTTAAATCTGGAGGACCTTTTAAACTTGGCTAAGAATAACTATGACTTAATAGTTATTGTCAATCCAAATAGCCCCACAGGGCAGCACGTTCCATCGGAAAAACTCGAGCATGTATTAAAACAAATACCCAATAGTACTCGTATATGGATTGACGAAACCTATATCGAATACTGCGGAAAAGATCAGTCTCTCGAGAAATTTGCTATTGGCACAAGTAATGTTATTATTTGTAAATCAATGTCTAAGGTATATGCATTAAGTGGTCTTCGTGCTGCTTACTTATGTGCGTCACCATTTCAACTTGAAAAATTAAGATCTATTTCTCCCCCATGGGCAGTGAGTCTCCCATCTCAAATAGCAGCAATAATCGCCTTAAAAGAGGATCATTATTATCAAAAATGCTATGAGCAAACCCACATACTGAGGGAAGAATTTTCCAAAGAATTGTTGAAATTTACTCCATTAGAAGTTTTACAGAGTAAAGCCAATTTTATACTTTGCTATCTTCCTGAAAACGGTCCTTATGCTGCATCAATTGTTTCTAAATGCAAAGAAATGAACCTATATTTAAGAGATGTTTCTAACATGGGTAATAATTTCAATAAGCATACCATCAGAATTGCAATTAAAGATCAGGAAACAAATCAAAGGATGCTGGAAATTATTAAGCAAGTGCTGTAGTAAAACCAAACGAGACTGTGCCTAAAGGAATGTTAAGATTACTGTAAAATCAATCTGGTATTTGTATCACTCAAATCATTCAAAATCTTTTAAATCACATGACATAGTATTGTATTAAAGACTACCGCTAACATTATATTAGCACAAATGGAAGCTCAGTGCTCTGCAAATGCATGAATAGTCAATCATCCGGATAGCTATCGGGTAGTTGAAATAGCCAAAGCATGTAGCTGCCAAACCCTAATAAAAAATGTAATGAAAAAATAGTCAACCAAACAAAGCTTCCAAAGCAAAACAAAGCCATGAGAAAAATATTTTTATTGTTAGCTTTCCTCGTTACCAGTTTTTCTTGTTTTTCGCAGAGCAGATATGTTTCTGAAACAACAAAAAAAATTGTATACGCCAGGGATAGAGGCGTTTGTCAATGCTGCGGAAGCTCTGTAAACCTAGAATATGATCACATAACGCCTTTCTCATGTGGCGGAACCAGTAAGGTATCTAATATTCAGTTGCTTTGCCAAAAATGTAATCGAAGTAAATCTAACAGTTGTACCTGTAAAGTGCATAATAAAAGAGTTGGGACTGATTGCTGCGATAAAATTACCACTAAAAAGTCGTCGGGTACTTCAAGCCAATGCACCGGTATAACAAAGAAAGGAGCCAGATGCAAAAACAAAACAACCAGTTCAAATAGTCGATGTTACCTACACTAAAATTTTCAAAAAAAGCTAAATGTTATGAAAACAACAATCTTGTTCGCATTAGATCTTGAAACTGAAGAAATACTCATTTCAGAATCTGAAAAAGGAAGTAATAAAGTAAATTTAATTGAGCGTATTCAGCGTAAAAATAATGAATTGCTATTTGATGCTATTGTTACCTTAACCAGAATTGCAAGTTCTGCTGATATTGACCTCGCTATTTTTAAGGCTATGGATAAAGTTTGTCAAATGATCTATAGTAAACATGTTGAAAATAAATGATAGCTCATACAGTGAATTCCAACAATAATCTAAACAATGCAGGCGGCAAGTCAGTATAATACACCTGTTTGCCTCAGTACTTAAACATGGATCTTTTCAATACCCCTCCCGACAAACAAATAAATCACTTGCCGAAAGACGGGACAGTTCATTACTTTGGTTTGGTACTGAATAGGCACAAAGCCGACCATTATCTTGATGCTCTCCTGCAAACAATTGATTGGCGTAATGATGAGGCCGTTATTTTTGGTAAAAGAATCATCACCAAACGAAAAGTTGCCTGGTATGGCGATGAGCCCTTTGAGTATACTTACTCCAGTACAACGAAATCAGCTTTACCATGGACTCAGGAACTTTTAGAACTGAAATTTCTTACTGAGCAGCAAACTGGTGAAACCTATAATTCCTGTCTCTTAAACCTGTATCATACTGGTGAAGAAGGAATGGCCTGGCATAGTGATGCAGAAAAGGTTCTGAAAAAAAATGGAGCCATTGCCTCTTTAAGCTTAGGTGCAGAGCGAAGGTTTGCATTCAAACATAAAGTAAGTAAAGAAACCATTAATGTATTCCTGCAGCATGGCAGCTTACTCTTGATGAAGGATCATACTCAAACCCATTGGCTGCACAGGCTCCCCCCTACTAAAATAAT
>CAMCTU010000219.1 GCA_945878525.1 Sphingobacterium thalpophilum | reverse complement strand
TGCGTAGAATAATCGGCCTATTCTCCGCATATTTTGCACAAATTATTTGGCTTTTGCGGAAAATACGTCTTATATTTGACGCATAAATTGCGGAGAATAAAATTGTGTATATACATCAACTTTCAAAATGGCCTAAATTTACTTGGGATAATGACGCTCTGGCTGAGGTTTTGGCAGAAGTGCGTCATCGTCAAGGCCGGCTATTGGGTAAAATGGAGGGTATAAGCTTTTCACTTCGGGATGAAGCTAATCTGCAAACTTTAACACAGGACGTTGTAAAATCGAGTGAAATCGAAGGAGAAATTCTGAATCCAGACCAAGTAAGATCATCCATTGCCAGGCGCCTTAGAATGGATGTAGCCGGTCTTGTGCCTTCTGACAGGAATGTGGATGGCGTTGTTGAAATGATGTTAGACGCTACTCAAGGCTACAAAGAGGAAATTACTGACGATCGTTTATTCGGATGGCATTCTGCATTATTCCCTACCGGTCGGAGTGGCATGGCTAAGATCGTTGTAGGAGCATGGCGTGATAACGGGAAAGAGGATCCAATGCAAGTTGTCTCTGGGCCGATGGGTCGACGAATAGTACATTATCAAGCTCCTGATTCTGAAATTCTAAATCATGAAATACGGCAGTTTATAACTTGGTTTAATACTGTTACGAGCAATGACCCTGTGTTAAAAGCAGGTATAGCGCATTTATGGTTTGTTACCATTCACCCATTTGAAGATGGTAATGGTCGCATAGCGCGTGCTATAACTGATATGCAACTCGCACGTGCTGATGGTGGCGCACAACGATTCTATAGTATGTCGGCCCAAATCCAGGCAGAAAGAAACTCGTATTATGATATTTTAGAAAAAACCCAAAAAAACTCACTGGATATAACTGAATGGTTGCTTTGGTTCCTTTTATGCTTTGAAAGAGCATTACAAAATACAGACGAAACTTTGGCTATAGTTATGCGAAAAGCGAAACTTTGGAAAAATCCGGCTACTAACAATTTGAATGATAGGCAAAATTATATGTTGAATAAGTTGTTCGACGGATTCTTTGGCGTACTTCATTCATCAAAATGGGCTAAAATGACCAAATGCTCACAAGATACGGCTATACGCGATATACAAGATCTAATAGAGCGGGGAATATTGGTTAAAGAAGCTGCAGGCGGCAGAAGTACCAGCTATACATTTAGTGAGAAATTTTATTTAATTGACTGAATTTTTAAACATCTTACAGACTTTCAATTGCTCATAATGCGATAGAGTGGTAGTAGTAATCAAATTTGATTAGAAATATTGAAAATTATAGTATGAATTATAAGTTTTAGAACAGATTAATACAATCCAGAATCCTGCGAATACCTTGAATATACAACAATGAATACAATAAATTTGCCCCCAAAACATCTGCTCTTAGTTCTTCTTATCGTGTTGATTTGGGGTGTCAATTTCGTTGCAGTTTTTATTGCACTTGAGACTTTTCCTCCATTCTTATTATCTGCCCTCAGGTTCGGACTTTCAGCCCTGCCATGGGTGTTTTTCATGCCAAGACCTAAGGGTTCTGTTAAGTTGATAGTATATTATGGCCTCTTTAATTTTGCTTTGCAGTTTGGGTTCATTTTTACCGGAATTCAGCTTGGAATATCACCGGGGCTTGCTTCTCTTGTTCTGCAGATTCAGGTTTTCTTTTCAATGGGTCTTGCTTTCTTATTCTTTCACGACCGGCCAAGTCCTTTCAAAATTGCCGGTTCTTTGATTTCTTTCATTGGAATAGGAATCGTAGGTTATCATGTTAATGGGGGGAGCACCTTTATAGGACTCCTGCTTATGCTTTTTGCTGCCTTTTCATGGGCAGCAGGGAATATATGTACAAAGAAAATCCATTCCGAATCACCTCTTGCGTTGGTAGTATGGGGTAATCTGGCAGCCTTTCCGGTGATGATTTTTGTCTCTTATGTTTTTGAAGGCCCCGTTGCTATCAAGAACTCAATGCAAAATATGTCATGGCCGGCTATTGGAGCTGTGCTTTATATTGTTTACTTCTCAACGCACATTGGTTATGGTGCCTGGGGCTTTCTGATGAAGTCTTATTCAACTTCAGTGGTTGTTCCCTTTACTCTTTTGGTCCCGGTTGTAGGATTCATGAGTTCGGCATTGTATTTGGGCGAGGAACTGCAATCCTGGAAGCTCTTAGCTGCGGTTTTCATTCTGGGCGGATTAATCTTTGGCTTGCTTGAGAAGCAGATTAGGTCGTGGCTTTCGCCAAGATGACCAATCGTTTTTAATAAAACCATAGATTCCGGTTCGCAGACCGGAATCGGATTATTCTCTCATTTTGACAAATTATTTTATTTGCTAATTTGCTCATTCCCAAATTTGCTAATTTCCCGTCACCTCCTTAATCACCCTCAGCCAGTTTAAGCCCAGAATCTTTTTAATCCGCTGATCACTGTATCCCAGCCTTTGCATGGCCATAGTGATTTGGGGATAATCACTGATGTCTTTGATTTCGCGGGGCAATTCCGGACCCCCATCTAAATCAGAACCCAAGGCTATGTGGTCTTCGCCAACTAGTTGTACCCCATAGTCGATTACCTTAGCCAATTGATCTACTTTCATCCAATATTCCTCAGGAATAGTCCCTCTGAAACTTAAGGGAACATCTTTGAGCACCTCCTTATCTACTTCTTCAATAGTCTTGAGTGGCGCGGCTTGTACTGTTCCCGGTTTTGTTTCGTTTGATTTTTTCTGCCCTTGCTGCCATTTCCAGTATACAGGGTTGTTAAATAAGCTTCCAAAGTGGATACCAATCACTCCCCCTTTCGCTGCGAGCGCTTTTGCCGCCTCATCTGTAATACAGCGTGGATGTGGTACGACTCCGTAAAATCCACCATGACTATAAATTAAAGGATGCCTGCTTTCCTGTACAGATTGAAGTATCGCATCATTGGAGGCATGAGCAATATTGATCACCATTCCTAGGTCATTCATTTCCCTTATAATCTTTCTCCCCAAATCATTAATGCCACCCCAGCGACTCACATCATTGCAGGTATCTATAAATGCATTAGTAGTATTATGAGCAGGAAGCTGTATTGATCTGAGACCTAAGCGATACAAGGCCCGGAGCAGGTTTATGTCCCCATCCATATCCCATGGTCCCTCCAGATCCAGAAATGCAGCCATTTTGCCTTTCTTATTAATTCGCTGGATATCATTCGCATTTAGCGCAAGCTCAATCTGAGAATGATTATTTCTAATCTGTTCTAATGCCAGATTTACTACACGAAACGTATTTTTAATTTCAAACCTTCCGGGGTAATAATGTTCAGAAGTGTAGACCGAAAAGAACATGGCATCAATACCACCTTCTTTGGCTCTTGGAAGATCAACAGTCCCGTCTGTATAGCGTTGGCCAATATCCGTACCTTTTAATAGTTCACGTGTCATCACATGGGTATGCCCATCCATTACAAATGCTTTGCGATGTAAATCAGGCATAGGTTTATTCTGCATTGTCGTAGGCAAGCCATTGGCGATAAAAGGCACGCTACTTCCCGCGACTGGTAAAGCAAAAAGTGAATCTATTGGAAAACTTCCGGTCAGCGGAAGCAGTGTTAAAGTCTTTATCAGGTCTCTTCTTTTCATGTGTTCTGTTGACTGTTTGTGTTGCCTATTATTTGTTGTCTGAAGTCTGATGTCTGAAGTCAGATGTC
>CAMCTU010000218.1 GCA_945878525.1 Sphingobacterium thalpophilum | reverse complement strand
GAAGCTGCCAGATTAACTGCTTTGCAAGGTGCTGAAGTACTATTTTATCCAACTGCAATCGGCTGGCATCCGCTCGAAAAGGAGCAATATGGCGAAAAACAGCATGGAGCATGGATGAATGTAATGAAAGGACATGCCGTTGCAAACGGCGTTTATGTAGCTGCGGCAAATCGTATAGGTTTGGAACAATATTTACCTGATACTGCTGGTATTCAATTCTGGGGCTCATCATTCATTGCTGGTCCGCAGGGAGAGATCCTTGCCCAGGCCTCCCATGATCTGGAAGAGATTCTTATTGCTGAAGTTGACCTCGAACTGCAAGAGAATGTACGTCAAAACTGGCCCTTCTTCAGAGACAGGAGAATTGATGCCTTTGGCGATATTACAAAAAGAGCTATTGATTAATATGAGTACAGGTAGAAGATTTCCTGCCGAATGGGAAAAGCAGCAAGGCATATTACTTTGCTTTCCTCACAATGGCAATGACTGGCCCGGCAAATTTGCTGCTATTCAATGGGATTTTGTTGAATTCATCAAAAAAATAGCTGAATTTGAAGAAGTCTTTCTTTTGGTTAAAGATGAACAACAGAAAAATAAAGTCTTTGAAATGCTCGAAAAGGCCTACGTAGATCTCAAAAAACTGAGTTTTATTTTTCAAAAAACCAACAGGAGCTGGATGCGTGACTCCGGCCCGATCATCGTTAAAAATGGTGAAAAAAGGGAAGCTTTAAATTTCCATTTCAATGGATGGGCAAAATACAAGAACTTTAAGCTTGACAGACAGGTTCCCTCAACTGTAGCTAATTATCTTGAAATCACACTGACACCAGTTTTTCGCCATGGCAAACCCGTTGTTCTTGAAGGCGGCGCCATTGATGTCAACGGAAAGGGCACACTCTTAACTTCCGAAGAGTGTTTGATGCATCCGGATATTCAGGTGAGAAACCCGGGCTTCAGCCGTGCCGATTATGAGGCAGTTTTCAGGGAATACCTTGGCGTGAGCAATGTGATCTGGCTGGGAGATGGAATTACCGGTGATGATACGCATGGACATATTGATGATTTATGTCGTTTTGTTAGTGAAGACACGATTATTACTGTAGTAGAATCAGATCCCAAAGACAGCAATTATAAAGCTCTTCAAGATAACCTGAAAAGACTTCAGGCAGCAAAATTAGAGAACGGAGAAGCACCCAAAATTATCACTTTACCCATGCCTACCCGGCTTGATTTCGATGGACTACGATTACCTGCAAGCTATGCTAACTTTCTGATATTGAATAAATCAGTCCTTGTACCGGTTTTTAATGATTCGAAAGATCTGGAAGCACTAAATATCATTGCAGCTTGTTTCCCTGATAGAACAATTATTCCAATTAATGCCACAGACCTGATCTGGGGATTTGGAACTTTGCATTGTTTAAGTCAGCAAATCCCGGAGTAATAGGCCAAAGAAAAATACCAGGCAGGGTAGAGTTTTGTTTAGGTTAACCTGATTTTTTGATGGGTAAAGGTAAAATAGAACTTTTTGATTTTTCAGATACCGCTACGAAAACATTAATAGATTTTTGAAACCAATGCCTATGTTTTATAGGCTCGTTCAGCCCTTTCCTCCAGGTTAGTTCCGGCAATAAATCGCGTACTATTTAAAAATTACATGTGGCCGGAAGCTAACTCCTACGGCAAGGTTTATTTTACCCGGTGCTGTTTTTCATTGGGAGGGACAGCCCGGCGATAACACCTACCGATCTAGACCAATATAATGCCGGGGAATATACATCGCTGAATCCGAAATTCCCAATTGCTCATTTCCAAATTTGCTAATTTGCTAATCCTTAATTTGCTCATTAGAGAAGCAAACTATCTATCCGGTGGGCATGTACAAGGTTCTCACATGGGGACCAGGTAAAAATGGTGAAATGTCCATCCTGGGAAGCTACCAGAGCGATTGAATCGCGTTGATCATGAACAAATTGTGCTGCAGAAATATGTCTTGTGCCTCCGCTGCTTGCAGGATTAACAATTTTCCCTTCACCCCCAATTATAGGTTCAGTTAAAAGTACCCGTTCAACCGTCGGACTGCCATCAATCCGGCCAATTTTGGCACCAAATGCTAGAACCTCATATTGATCAGAAATCACCATAGCGCCATCAATAGCGGTAAGTCCGGCAATACTTTCAATCTCTCGGCTTAGCTCTGCAAGCCATACACTTGATGACCATTTACTTTGGTCATCATTCATCAGGTCGGTCAAACCTGTAAATGCTGGAGAGACGGCATATTTAATTGGTTTTAAGATGGATTCACGCCATGCATCTGTTTTCGAAGGAACTACAAGTAAGATTCCGCCATGTTTGTGTGCACGCATGGATGTAGCCATTTGAATAAGCACATTAACAGCGTTATCATCCGATTCAGAACTAAAACCGAGCAATGAGGTGAGTAACATTGGGCAATCAGGTAAATTTGCACTACTTTCATCCACTATCTTGATTTGATCCCCCCTTAGTATCATTACATTGGTAAACTTCCCAAAACCATGCATTCTTCTATGTTTAATGACCAGTAATCCAGGTTCTGAAACATCCAGCACAAAACAACAATTAGGAATATTATGTGTGGTTCCCCAAACATATAATCCATTTTCGTCATACCAGACTCCCAAATGTACACCCGGCCGTTCAACACCCGGCCCTAACTTAGTTAATACCTGACTACTAAAAGTGAGTTTCTGTTCAAACTGAAGTACAGAAGCTGATTGCTCAGGTGGAAGAAACGCTAATGAAATCTTCGGTGAATTTCCCTCTTCCCTCTTTAAACTTGCCCAGAATGCAATATCGAGTATAATTTCAATCTGAATAGCAGATGGTGTAGATGCCAGATCTGACTCGCCTCTTTGCACAGCTTCATTTAAATGATCTGCAAAATGCTTTTCTGCAATTAATGCAACAGAAGCTGCAGCTTTGTAAGTAGACAGAGTAGACATGTTTAGAAATTCAAAGAAAAGAATCAATCATTCTATTGTGAGTATAAATTCAGGTGTTCCCTTGAACACTTTTCATAAAAGAATCCGCCAATTAAGAATTTAGAACTTGATGAATGATTAGGTACTAATCTGGCAGTAACAATAAGATAAAGACTAAATCGCCCAGTACCAGCTATTGGTATTTGGCTTACTAGCTAGTCTGGTTCACCAGGATCAACTACCTTATTCTTGGAGAGCGCTACGGAAGTCCTTTTTATTTGGTTCAGAAGGTCAGTCTGGTTGGTTTATTGGCATAATGACAAGCTCTTGTTTATCTTCAACCGCCTCAGAAATCAAATTTGGCTTCGGAGTAATTTTCTTTTGGATTTTAGGAGGAAGCCTGTTCTCTACCTTTTCAAACAGATCACGCTCATCAATATTACCTTCAATCCAGATCTTGCCATTAATAATCGACCCAGGTTCTACATTTATAGAATTAGTCCTAATATTCCCGTAAATAACGGCATCACTTTTAATGACAACAAATTCTGTAGCAATGATGTCTCCAACTACTTTTCCGTTGATATTAGCGGATCTCGAAGTAATATTGCCTGATAATTCAGCACTTGAAGTTAAGGTCACTTCTTTCAAAGAATAAATGTTTCCAATTAGCTTTTCATCAAGAATAATAGAACTTGTGGAAATAAAATTATCTTCAAACCTGATGATGGTCGTGTGAAAATCTGCAACAATCTC
>CAMCTU010000217.1 GCA_945878525.1 Sphingobacterium thalpophilum | reverse complement strand
GAACTTTCCAAATCTGATTCTGAGGAAATAGTTAATTATATATTTTCATTGACTGAAAAATCTAAGGGAAAGCGTCCAATAAAAGATAATATTACTTTAAAGGAGCATGTTGGGAAGGAGATAGATGGTCTTTATTTTTTAAATGCAAGCTACACCGATCAGGGAGCTAATGGAATTGAAGCCTTGCAGAGTCGGGATTATATTGCTTTGCGAAATCCATTTGTTCAGGCTGAAGATTTTGATGAAGGTAATGTCCGACTTGGTACTATCACCACTGAGGTCCTAACCTATGCAACAAGCATTAATCATAACAGCTTTATACGCTTCAATTCGATTGATCTCAGAAATGTTAAGCAATTGAAATTCAGGGTTCGGGCTAATTCCGGAGGAATAATTGAAGTTCATCATGGCAATAAAGATAGTCCTGTGATAAGTTCTGTTACCGTTCCCGGCAGAATCGCAGGTGCTCAGGCTCAATGGATAGAAATTATATCAGAATTGAAAGAAACGAATGGGATCCAGGATCTGTATTTTGTATTTATTGATGAAAGTGGAAAGAAGAATTTATTTGATCTCGACTGGATTTATTTTGGCAGTTCTACATTATAGACAAAATCTATACCTTTTATAATCCTATCAGTTTATATCAATGAGTTTTTTCATCATTGAAAAATCAGTGGCTCTGCCTTATCGGTCGAGCCATCACCATATTCGCTTTTTTTGTAACGGATTTAGTAGATAGTATGAAATTCAAAATAAATATAAAGCTGTAGCCTGGTTTACTTAGAAATGGCAAAATGAACTTTTTGCTGGGCTGCCGTCCCAATGAAACACAGCATCGGGTTAAATAAACCTTACCGAAGGAAGTATATTCCGGCTATAGGTAATTTGAATTGGAAAGCGATTTTTTGCCGGAAATACTCCGGAGGAAAGGACTGAACTAACCTATGAAACACAGGCATTGATTTTCAAAAACAAATTAATTGCCTCAAGATATTTTCTCAACAATTAGTAGCCTTTATTCATTTTTGTTATTCAGGTACTAATGGTCTAATCGTTCCTTTCCAGTATATTTCTTTTTTGCTTGTCAGAACGAGTCCAATAGGTCGGACCACATAAAAAAATCAAAAGGCTTCCCAATATTCAAATGGGATTCAAGATCTATTGAAAAATTACACAAACAAGCTTAAAATTCCGCGATTTTTCATAATATTTACTTGTTTGTTGAGAGACGTTCAATCCATGCACCATTAAACATTTATAATGCAAAAATTATTTTTGATATTTTTTTCAATTTTAAACATCCAGGCTATGGCTCAAAATGCAGATCCAGTGTATGCTATTATTATCAAGGGCGGACATGTTATTGACCCAAAGAATAATGTAAATGAGGTGTTGGATGTCGCAATTGATAAAGCAGGTAAAATCGCTGCTGTTTCGAAAAATATTGATCCAAAATTATCCGACAGAATAGTTGATGCAAAGGGTTTATTTGTTACCCCGGGTATCATTGATATGCATACCCATAATTTTGCAGGAACGGAGCCTGATAAGTATTTAAGAAATAGTTATTATGCCAATCAGCCCGATGGATTCACTTTTCGTGTGGGTGTAACTACTGTTGTGGACGCTGGAAGTGCAGGCTGGCGCAACTTCGAAAAGTTTAAAGACCAAACGATTGACAGAGCGAGAACCCGTGTTTTTGCATTCCTGAATATTGTTGGTGAAGGTATGGCTGGTGGAGTTACCGAGCAGGACAACAGTGATATGGATGCCCGTAAAACTGCCGATATGGCTTTGAAATACAAAGAACATATTGTTGGCTTCAAGGTAGCGCACTACAATAAACCAGATTGGATTCCAATTGACCGTGCAATTGAAGCAGGAAACTTAGCAGGAAACATTCCTGTAATAATTGATTTTGGTGGTAGCGGACTTTCATTGGAAGAATTGACTATGAAGAAATTTCGTCCCGGAGATATTTATACCCACACTTATGGCGGAGGCGGTAAGGATCGCGAAGCCATCACAGATCCTGTAAGCGGAAGTCTTCGTCCTTTTGTTTTTGAGGCAAGGAAAAGAGGAGTTATCTGGGATGTTGGTCATGGAGCTGCGAGTTTTTCTTTTAAGCATGCGGTTCCTGCTTCAAAAGCTGGCTTTTTCCCGGATGTAATCAGTACCGACCATCATGGCGGAAGTATGAATTCGGCAATGAAAGATATTCTGAATGTAATGAATAAATTTCTCGCACTTGGAATGGATATTCCTGCAATTATCAATTCAGTGACGTGGAAGCCTGCTCAGGTTATTCATAGGGAAGAAATCGGAAATCTTTCAGTAGGTTCAGAGGGGGATGTAACTGTTCTGCGTATTCGCAAAGGAAAATTTGGAGTTTTCGATCAGATGGGTGAAAAGTTAGAGGGAAAGCAGCGTTTCGAATGTGAAGTAACAGTGAAAGGCGGGAGGGTATTTTATGACCTGAATGGATTAACTAATCCCTTACCAAAAGTCGTCGGTGGACTTCCGGCTCTTTAATTAGATAGGCATATGAAAAGAAGAGATTTAATAAAAGGCCTGACTCTTTTGCCTGTTGCAGGTGCGGTTTCAGGGTCTAGCATAGAATCTGTCATGGGAGCAGGTCAGAAGAACACCAAGAAGGCAGTTAAGAGTATTTATGAGGCCATAGGTGTTCGTCCGCTGATCAATGCAAGGGGTACTGTTACTGTAGTTGGCGCAAGCCAGATCCTTCCAGAAGTGCAAAAAGCTATGGATGAAGCCGTTAAAGAATACGTTCAGATTGATGAGTTGATGGATGCGGTTGGTGCCCGTTTGGGTGAACTGACCGGTACGGAATTCGGCTATGTTAGTTCAGGAGCTTCGGCTGCGATAACGGCCGCAACTGCAGGTTGTGTAACCGGAGGTGATCCTGATAAGTTATGGATGATTCCTAACCTTACAGGTATGAAGGATGAAGTGATAATTCCTGCTTATTCCCGCACTGCTTATGATGCTGCTGCAAAAGCTGTTGGAGTCCGGATGGTAGAGGTAAATACCCTTGATGATTTAAAACTGGCAATTGGTCCGCGTACAGCAATGATTCTTGTTCTTTCCGGAGCGCGTTCTGAGAACGGTCCGCTGTCCATCAAAGAAATTGCATCCATCGCAAAACCTTTGGGTGTGCCAATTTTGGTGGATGCTGCAGCCGAAGTATTGGAAGTTCCAAATCCGCATATTTCACAGGGTGCCGATCTGGTCGCCTACAGCGGTGGTAAATATATTCGTGGTCCGCAATGTGCAGGCTTATTGCTTGGACGTAAAGATTTGATTATCGCATCCAGAATAAACGCCGGACCACATCATGGTTTTGGTCGTGGATTTAAGGTTGGCCGTGAAGAGATTATGGGTATGCTTGCAGCTGTAGAAACCTGGTTTAAACGTGATCATGCTGCGGAATGGAAGACCTGGGTGTCTTATGGAAATCACATTATCCAGCGTCTGGCAAATATTAAAGGAGTCACTACGCAACTGAGCGAGCCAAAAGGTAGAAGTAATCGAGCTCCATCTGTTACTGTTAACTGGGATAAATCAATAATTCCATTAACTGGTGAAGATATGGAAGGACTTTTGTGGGATGGTACTCCGCGTATCGCTGTGAGCGGTGCAGGAAGTTTTCTGCCTTTTCCACCTAATTTACAGCCGAATATCAGTATTCACACCCCGACGCTTCAGGCTGGAGAAGAGAAATTAATTGCAGATCGTGTG
>CAMCTU010000216.1 GCA_945878525.1 Sphingobacterium thalpophilum | reverse complement strand
TGGTCGGCCTTATCACCGCATAATAATACCCCAATTCCTCTCACATCTTCACATTCTACCACAATGACCTATTAACTTATCAACTCTTCACCCATTTCCCTCTGGTCGACCTTATCACCGTACCACAATACCCCACCTCCCACATATTCACATTTTCCACAATGACTCATTAGCCCTACATCCAAGGGTACTTTCCTTAAAAGTAAAATTTTTACATTTTTTTTTCTACCTCATGCAACTAAATGGTACTTCCAATCGTCTTACCTTTAAAGCACATGAATTTGGACCGGACATTTACTGTAGATAGTTTGCTGGATGGGTGCAAAAGGGGTGATCGAAAAGCACAGGAGAGCCTTTACAAAGCACTTGCTTCTAAAATGATGGCTGTTTGCACGCGGTATGCGAAAGACACCTTTGAGGCAGAAGATATTCTGCAAATGGGTTTTGTCAAGGTGTTTCGCAAGGTGTCCGAGTTCAGAAGTGATGGCTCATTTGAGGGATGGATCAGAAGAATTATGGTAAACACAGCAATAGAAACGTATCGTAAGAATTTGAGAAGTTTAAATGTGGTGGATATAGATGAAGTATATGATCAGCCACAATCTACTTTTGATATGGGTAAGCTTGAATTGAATGATTTAATGAAGCTGGTTCAGCAACTCTCAAATGGTTATCGTATTGTTTTCAACATGTATGCGATCGAAGGGTATTCACATAAGGAAATTGCAAAGGAATTAGGAATATCTGAAGGTGCTTCAAAATCTCAATTGTCGAGGGCCAGAGGAATATTAAAAGATAAAATAATAAAAATGGAGGGCTTAGATTATGCATCCAATATCGGATAAAGAACTGGATAAATTATTCCAACAGCGTTTCGGAGATCTCGAGATCGAGCCTTCAGCAGCTGTTTGGAATAAAATTACTATAACCCTGGATCAGAAGAAGAGAAGGGGAGCGATACTTCCTTCATTGTGGATGGCAGCTGCCAGTATTGTAGTGTTAATCTCGGCTGGATTGATGTACTTTAGTCCGCAGGAGGTAATCAAATTACATGGCAATTCTGAAATCACTCAGAATTTAGAAGAAACATCATCTCCGGCCAAGCAAAATGAATTGATAGCTGCAATTGCAGAACCACAAAACTTTGATCAAACGATACCTGTGAATTCTACCGATTTTAGTTTTGAAAGTACTTCAGGGATTATATCCAGTGAGTATCCTTCGATTCAAACCTCTTCTGTTGTCGAACCAGAAATTAAATTACCTGCAGAAGCAGAGCCAGTACTAATTTCATCTGCTGTAGTTAAAAAGGTAAATCCTGTTCAGCCTAAGAAGGTGGTGAAGGTACCGAGCAGGTATTCCGGAGATCAGTCTGAGCTGGATGTAACTCAACCGGATATGATGGCTAAAGCTGAGTTTACTGAAGATGAGGAATATATTGAGGAAAACGAACTCAGAGGTCAAAGGAAGATTAGAAGTATAGGAAGCCTGGTAAATTTTGTAATAGCAAAAGTTGATAAGCGAGAAGATAAACTGATTGAATTCAAGGATAGTGATGAAGGTTCAGAAGTTTCAGGTATTAATTTAGGATTGGTAAAAATTAAAAGTAAAAAATAGATTAACCATAATTATTAGCAAAGATGAAAAGAATATTAGTTTACTGCTTCTTATTAATGTTTACAGCAGCTGGGTATGCACAAAGTTCTAAGGATACATTATTGACTGTACAGAGCAGCAAGGATACCTTATTGACTGTCACCAGGGATACTCTGGAAAAGAAAAGTAGGTCTGTAAACATCAAATTTGGTAATGGTGATAACGATGATGAAAAAGAATCAAAACCTGTCTCAAAAGTCACTTTCCGGTTCATAGTTGCCCGTTTTGATCTCGGTTTGAGCACTTATACTGATAAAGGCAGTTATACTCTTTCGGCTGCTAATGCTTTCCTGGAACGTGAGACCTGGAAAAGTAGCAATTTTGGCTTTGATTTCTTCCAGATGGGGTATCGTTTTACTGATCATTTTAAAATGTATGCCAGTGCAGGGCTCGACTGGAATCACATGCGTTTGAAGCAAAACATTACATTTCAAAAAGATAAGTCTAGCTTAACATATGTGACTGATGCAGTAGATTATAAGAAAAATCGATTCTCAAGTCGGTATTTGCGTATACCTCTATCCTTTCAATTCCGCACCAATGATGATAAAAATGGTGATAAATTGAATTTTGTAATTGGTCCTGAAATAGGTTTCCTTCTAAATGGAAAGGTGAAACAGGTCAGCGATGCAAATGGTAAGGATAAATTCAAAGATGATTATAATTTTAATCCTTTTCGTTATGGAGCCTTTGCACGGATTGGATATGGTGGAATGGGAGTTTATGCAAAGTATTACGGAAATGATGTTTTTGCTGATGGTCAGGGTCCTGCGGACTTTAGAAATCTTTCTTTCGGACTGATGTTCGGATTTTAAAAACAAGTAATGAATGTACAGCCCCGCCTTTGTTTTTTGAACAACAGGCGGGGTTTTTTCATATATTTGAATCCATGTCAACTATTCTTATTTCCCTTGAAAATGTAAGTCTTAACTATATTGAAAATAGTTTCGCAGGTGTCAGTGAAATAAATCTTTCGATACAGAGAGGGGATTTTCTTTCCATTGTAGGTGAAAGTGGAAGTGGCAAAAGTACTTTACTTAAACTTATCTATGGACTTTTAGCGCCGGATTCAGGTGAAGTATTGTTTAAAGGTCGGCATCTTGAAGGTCCGCAAGAAAAATTAATCCCCGGACACGATTCAATGAAAATGCTGAGTCAGGATTTTAATCTGAATATTTATGCCAGGGTGTATGAAAATATTGAGAGCATGCTTTCCAATGAGGATCTGAAAGCTAAAAAGCAAAAGGCTGCTGATATGATGACGCTTCTGCGCATTGAACATCTCGCCAATAAAAAAATTGTAGAACTTAGTGGTGGAGAACAACAGCGTGTAGCTCTTGCCAGAGCAATTATTACTGAACCAGAAGTGCTACTGTTGGATGAACCATTCAGTCAGTTGGATGCCTTATTAAAAGCGCAGTTTCGTACTGACCTGAAACATTTGTGCGAACACTTAGGTATCACCATTGTTCTGGTTTCACATGATCCTCTAGATGGACTTACACTCGCCAATAAGATGGTCATTTTGAAAGAGGGTAAGCTTATTGAAGCGGGGAGCCCTCAAAATATTTATAATAATCCTTCACATATTTATACTGCTAAACTATTGGGAAATGCCTTTGTAATACCTGCTGAAGAGGCAAGCGTTGTGGGGATAAGGACTAAAATGAATACGATCATGATTTATCCTGAATGGGTTCAACTCAAAAGCGGCTGGAGTAGTAAAAGCTATGTTGTGAAGCAGATATTTTTTAAAGGGTTTTATGAAGATCTTTTACTGGAGAGAAATGGGATTGAACTGATCGCGATTAATCGGATACCGGGGAGTTATGCGAAAGGGGATAGGGTGCAAGTCCAGATCGTTCGTTATCTGGAATTTGATTAGGATTAGAGGATTGTAGGATTTTTTTGGCACTATAATTTTAGTGAGAGGCTGACAGGGTTCCAAAACCTGTCAGCCTTCTATATTAAATATTCTTTGCCAACCAATCGCCGACCTCTGTAGTTTTGTAAGCTTTATTTTTACCTGCAATATCTTCAGTTACTATTCCTTCTGCCAGTGATTTATTTACAACATCTCTGATCAGTTTTGCTTCCTCTTTTAATCCGAAT
>CAMCTU010000215.1 GCA_945878525.1 Sphingobacterium thalpophilum | reverse complement strand
ATGAAAGCCTCTACACCATGGATTGAGGAAACAAGAGAGTTTTTCGGATTGACTATAATATTGACTGTAATGTCACTTAATTTTTTTAATTCAAAAACAAAGAGAAGTATTCTAAAATAGCATGTTTTTATTTGGTCTTTTTGAAATGAACAATTTTTGAAAAATACCATCACATATTTTTGACTTTAGCTGGTATAAATTTTTGAAGTTTGAGGATAAACAGGGCCTTATTCCATCTTAAATATACAATATCCAAGAATAATGCTTTTAAATACCAGTTAATAAGTAGTTACTATATTTTATTTTTTGCAAACAAATACTTGATTGTCAGTTGTTTGTAAATATTTTATCAAAAAAATCAAAATCCTCATTCACTTTGATAATTTTTTGCAGTAATAATAAAAAACATTACTTTAGTATCGCCAAATGTTGTGGAATTCAACCATAAGTTTTTCTATTCATTGGTTAAACAATTAATTAATTATATCTAACACTAAAAGTATTATGATGAAAAAAGTTTACAAACTAGTCGTATTGCTGTTATTATGCCAGACCTATGTGTTTGCGCAGAATATCAGCGTTACCGGAAAGGTTACCGACTCTGACAACTTACCTCTTCCTGCTGTAAGCATTAAGGTAAGCGGATCGACTCAGGGAACAAGCACAGATGCTAATGGTAATTTTACAATTTCAGTGCCATCCAATGCATCATTGGTATTCACTTACATTGGATTTGCAAGTCAAACGGTTACAGTTAATGGCAGAACAACATTAAATGTACGTCTTGAATCTGATGCAAAACAGCTTGAAGGAGTAATTGTAACTGCTTTGGGTATTACAAAAGATCAAAAGGTTTTGAGTTATGCAACTCAAAAGGTTAATACGGATCAGTTTCAAAAAGCCAGAGAATTAAACGT
This sequence comes from Sphingobacterium thalpophilum, assembly GCA_945878525.1. Classification (GTDB taxonomy): domain Bacteria; phylum Bacteroidota; class Bacteroidia; order Sphingobacteriales; family Sphingobacteriaceae; genus Daejeonella; species Daejeonella thalpophilum_B. The sequence goes on along the minus strand of CAMCTU010000215.1, from coordinate 2,851 downwards.
TGGTAAATCTTTGATCGGACGTGTGGCTGGTCTTGATGTTGCTGGTACTTCTTCTGGTCTTGGTGGTTCAACCCGTGTTGTACTTAGAGGTGACCGTTCAATTACAGGAAACAACGGTGCCCTGATCGTTATTGATGGTGTGCCTATGGATAACTCAAACTACAGTCCTGGTACCGGTAACGGTGGTCGTGACGGTGGTGATGGTCTTTCGAGTGTCAACCCGGATAACATCGAGTCTATGACTGTACTGAGAGGTGCTTCTGCAACTGCACTTTACGGTTCACGGGCTGCAAACGGTGCCTTATTGATCAATACCAAAAAAGGTAGCTCACAAAAAGGTTCAGGTGTTTCTTTTAACAGCTCTTCTCAATTAGAATCAGCAATGATGTTGTATGATTTCCAAAATGAGTATGGTCAGGGTGCTGGTGGTATATACAACAGAGCTCAGGAAGGTTCTTGGGGTCCAAAAATGACAGGTCAGTCAGTTGCTTTATGGGGTAACGATCCTGCTGATGCCGCAAAAACTTATAGCTTTAATCCTCAACCAGACAACTACAAAGATTTCTACTCTGTAGGAAACCAATTGTCAAATACATTGGCATTTTCTGGTGGTAATGAAAAAGCTCAAACTTATTTCGCTTATACTAGAGTTGATGCAACGGGTATCATTGATAATAATAAGTTAACAAGAAACACATTAAACTTACGTCTTACTGGTAAAGTAAGTCCTAAATTATCTTATGATGGTAAGGCTACTTATTTGAAACAAGATATCGGAAACAGACAGTACACTGGAGAAGCTTATCAGAATAACCAACGTCACATTCTGCGTATTCCACGTAACATTTCTCTCGAACAGGCTCAGAAGTATGATTACACTGATGCTTCATCAGGTAAATTACGTCAGAACTACTGGAATCCTGGATCAAACGGTGGTGAAAATCCTTTCTGGACCAAAAACCGTATTATTTCTCAGGATGACAGAGATCGTGTAACTGCTTTTGGATCATTAACTTATCAGGTAACACCTGCCTTAAGTTTAATGGGTCGTGCTGGTATTGATAAAACGATTGATGGTTTTGAAGGTAAATGGTATAATGATACTTATACTATTGCTGATTTTGGTAACTATCAGACTGAATTCAGAGATGTTAGTGAAACCAACTTTGATTTCATCGGTATATTCAAGAAAAACATACTTTCTGAATTAACTGTTGATGCAACTTTTGGTGCGAGTCTTCAGCATTTGGATAGAAAGTTCCAAAGCACCAATGCTGGTGGATTAAACAGGGATAACCTATTTATTCCATCAAATGGTCGTGGTCCGACTGATGGTCGTTCATTCGTACAAACAGAGAAGCAAGGTGTTTTTGCAACAGCAGATTTCACTTACAAGAATGCAATCACAATTTCTGGTTCTGTTCGTAATGACTGGTCATCTACATTGCCAAAAGCAAATCAGTCTTATTTGTTTGGATCAGGAGGTTTCTCTGCAATTCTTTCAAATATCTTTACCTTACCTCAGGCAGTATCTTTTGCTAAATTAAGAGGATCTTATGCTACAACTGGTAATGATGCTCAACCATACCTGACTACTCAGTTCTATAACTTTGCAGCTGGTGGTAATGGAGGTTTCATTGCTAGAAACGGTGTTAAACCTTTCCCTACTCTTAAGCCAGAGTTAACTACTGCAAAGGAAATAGGTTTAGAGGCTAAATTCTTTAACGATCGTTTTGGATTTGACTTAGGTTTCTACACTTCTGATTCTAAAAACCAGTTGTTCACTGTTTCTCTTCCTCCTGCATCAGGTTGGAGCTCTGAATATGTGAACGCCGGTCTTGTAAATAACAAAGGTGTTGAATTAACCTTAAATGGAACACCAATTGCAAAAGGCGACTTCCGTTGGAATATTGATATGAACTTTGCAAGAAACGTTAACAAATTAGTTGAATTAACTCCTACTTTGAAGACTCTTGCATTAACTCAGGATTTTATGGTATTTCAGCGTGCAGTAGAAGGTGAGCCATTGGGTCAGATGTACAGCAGAGGATATCAGCGTGATGCTAGCGGTAATGTTATCGTTGGAAGTAACGGTTTACCATTAATCACTCCTGGTACTACAGTTGATATTGGTAATTCACGCCCTGATTGGACTGGTGGTTTAAGTAATACATTTAACTACAAAAGCTTCAGTGTAAGTGCTTTAATCACTGCAAGAGTTGGTGGAAATGTAAGTTCATTTACCAATGCAATTATTTATGCTGATGGTAATGTTGCTGAGACACTTAATGGAAGACTTGCTTATGTTTTCCCTGGTGTAAACGCAGCAGGTACTGCCAATACTGTTGCAACCACTGCTGAACAATACTGGAAATTTGTAGGTGGAAGAAATACTCCAGTTGGAGAAGTTTGGTCTTATTCAGCAACAAACGTTCGTTTACGTGAAGCATCTATAAGCTATGCATTGCCAAAGAATTTATTTAAGAAAGCACCTTTCCAGGCAGCTTCAGTTTCTTTAGTAGGTCGTAACTTATTATTTATTGTAAATAAGGCTAAAGGTTTCGATCCTGAATCAACTGCAGGAGCAACTAATACTTCGGTAGGTCAGGAAGGATTCTCCTTACCTTCAACCCGCCAGATTGGTTTGAACTTAAACTTATCGTTTTAATTAACAAAAATTAACAATTATGAAAAAATTTAGATTATATATCATTGCTACGAGCTTAGTTTTGGTTACAGCTATTGGTATTTCTTCTTGTACCGACAAGTTTGAGGAATACAATACAGATACAAGTAGATTAACTGAGCTTGATGCATCGGCTGTTGGTAATGCATTTGCTGCATCCCAGCA
>CAMCTU010000214.1 GCA_945878525.1 Sphingobacterium thalpophilum | reverse complement strand
CCGGTTTGCTTTCTAATTTCATTGAAAACTTTGTCCAGGTTTGATTTTTTTTCATTTAAGGTAACATTTTGTGAGAAGCCTTTAGCATTCACCTGCAAAAAGGCAACTAAAATTAAAATGGTACTTAGTTTCATAATTCTTAACGTTTGATTTGAGACCTTTTGTATAAGTCTCTCGCCGGTAGATTTACTGACGATGTTAATGCAGAAATCACTGCATTTACTTAGTAAAACATTTTTCATATTTTGACATTTTAGTTTGTTTTGGTTAATTAATTAAAATTCGTGCTAACGGAATTTAATACATGGAATTAATCTGAAACACATCCGTCCCGGGACGCGATACGGGGCGGTTTTTCTTTTTAATCCCTTTCAAAAATTAGCTGGTATCAGTTTTTATCATATCATATTTTATTTAGGTTTAAGGCATTGATTTAACTTTTAATTTTTTTCCCTTCACGGTAAATTTAACTCCACCACTTTCTTCCATAATTTTCAAAACAGCTGATATCTTCACATCATTAGAAATAAAACCTGTGAACTCATCGGATGGAATTTTACCTTCGTAAACCAATTCAACATCATACCAGCGTTCAATTTCACGCATAATTTCCTTGATTGGGGTGTTTCTGAACTTGAAATAGCCATTTTTCCAGGCAACAGCCTTTTCGGTGTCCGCATTCTCAATCCTGATACCAGATTGACTTGATTTGGTCAACGACTGTTCGCCGGGCTTTAAAAGTTTGGTTTTGGAAATTTCATTTGGATTAGAACTAAGAATCACCTTCACACTCCCTTCCAATAAAGTTGTTTTGACATAATCCTCATCATCATATGAGTTTATGTTAAAATTTGTACCTAATACTTCTACAATCTGATTATCACTTTCGACACGAAATGGAACATTTTTATTTGGTGCAATCTCAAAATAAGCTTCCCCCTTGAGTTGAACTTTACGTTCATTTCCGGCGAAAGTAGTAGGATAAATTAGTGTAGAAGCTGAGTTTAACCAAACTTTACTCCCATCAGGCAATCGAATCTGATATTTACCCCCCTTCGGCGTTTGTATGGTGTTAATTGCAGTACGATTTGACATAAACTTGGATTTGTCAACATTATTCTTTTCATAAACGATTTGGCCATTATCAGTTTTGGTGATAGCAATGTTACCCTGACTTGCAAGCAATCCATTGGCAGCATCATCAAGACTTATCTTTGAACCATCGGCAAGAGTTAAAATAGCCTTGTTATAACCAGGAAGGATATCATTTCTCACATCAATCTCGGCAAATTGCTCCGGCTCTGGAATTACTCTGTTTGAATAAAAATATAATCCTGTTGATATAAATAACAAAATTAAAGCCGCTATGGAAATGGATTTTAGGTAATAGTAATTGGGATTATACCGATCGGCTTCAACAGACGAAATGTTTTCCTGAATTTTTCCAAAGATATGTTCACTGAGTTGATCTGTTGCCTCAACTGTTTTTGGCTTTTTTTGAAAACTACCATAAAAATTGAGCAAGCGCTGTTCTTCCTCAAGAGAGGCCTCCCCTGCGATGTATTTATCTAATAATTTCTCAAAATATTTTTGGTCCAAAACTCAGTCGTTTATATCATGAGTAAAAAAATGGTGTTATCCCCTACATCAAATTAAAAAATATTTAGACCCTAAAGTAATGAGGTTGAGATTCGAGAGTTACGGATTGCGAATTGAGAATTAGGAAAGAACTGATACCAGAAGAAAAGAATTGGCGAAAAAATTTAACAAAAGTTAAAAAAGATTAAACTGAACAACTTAAAACAAGCCCAAAGATGTCCTCAATTGATGAAGTGCTTTATTCAGGTGATTTTCAACTGTTTTGGTAGAAATATCAAGCTGAGAGGCAATTTCTTTGTGGGATAATTGTTCTTCCCTGCTTAATTTATAAACAACCTTACATTTCTCAGAAAGATTATTAACGATAGAACTTATTTGAGATAGAAGTTCGCGATGCTCAATATTACCGTACTCAGAGGGTGATTGCATTCTTTCAGAAATATTCTCAAATATGTCTTCCCTGACAGAGCTGAATCGAACCTGCCTGTATACCTCATATCGGGTAGAAGCAAAAAGATAGGATTTTAAAGAAACTCTGATTTCAATTATTTCTCTTTTATTCCAAAGATTGATGAAGATTTCCTGTATAATGTCTTCACAGACGTGCTGATCATGCAAAACATTAAAGGCAGAAGAAAAAAGTTGATTCCAGTATTTGTTGTAAATAAGCTTTAGGGCAGATTCATCCCCGGACCTGATCCGATCCATTAATTCAATATCCTCAAACTTTAATTGCTCACTCATACAAGAATTAAAACTATTAAATAAAAAGTGAAATTCAAAATATACCAGCAGCCAAAAATTTTACGCTGAGGTGAAAATTCAAACTAAGACGTAATTTGTAAAAAAACAATTCCAATTGTAACAAAAAAAATATTTTTAAAGACTAGGGGTTAAATTCATAAATTAACACTTAGTATTGTGATGAAATCTAATTCAGACTCAGCAATCCATAACAAGAGATTATGATTATTAATAAATACAACAATAATTTAATACGATTAAAATGAATTTAAAACAACTTTTTATTTTTACCCTGCTGTTCACTGTAATTTTCAGTGTCAATGCACAATCTACAAAGTCATACAATATTGTTATAAAAGGAGGCCATATTATTGATCCTAAAAACAATGTTAATTCGGTAATGGATATAGCCATAAAGGACGGTAAAGTTGCAATGATTGCAAAAAACATTGACGCTTCTGAAGGAATTCAGGTAGTTAATGCGAAAGGAATGTATGTTACTCCCGGATTAATTGATATTCACGTTCACTTTTTCTGGGGTCATGATGGTGAGTCATACATGAATGCGCCTGCTAGTTTGCCGGCTGACGGTTTTACATTCCCGGCAGGGGTCACTACTGTTGTAGATGCCGGCAGCCCTGGATGGAAAACTTTTGAATTATACAAAAAACAAACAATAGACAAGTCACAAACACGTGTTCTTGCATTTTTAAATATTGTTGGTCAGGGAATGGCGGGCGGTAAGTATGAGAACGATATCAATGAAATGGATTCTCAAAAAGCTGCTGAAATGGCAAAAAAATATCCTAAAGAAATTGTCGGCTTTAAACTTGCGCATTTCAATGGTCGCACCTGGGTACCAACAGACCGATTGATGGAAGCCGGGAAGATTGCAAACCTCCCTGTTATCGTTGACTTTGGTGGTGCAAGTCCGTTTCTTCCCTTAGATTCACTGTTTAATGTGAAATTTCGCCCTGGCGATATTTATACTCATGCTTTTGGAGGTAATGGAAGTACAAGTCCGAATGGCCGTGAATCGATCGTTGATGTAACCACTAACAAGGTAAAACCATTTGTAATTAAAGCACAGAATAGAGGTGTTATTTTTGATGTTGGTTTTGGTGGATCAAGTTTTCTTTTCAATCAGGGAACTCCTGCTATAAAAAGCGGCTTCTATCCTAATTCTATTAGTACCGATCTTCATACTGGAAGTATGAATAATGCAATGAAGAGCATGCCGAACATTATGTCATTATTTATAGCAATGGGAATGGACCTTCAAAGTGTTATCAAAGCCAGCACCTGGAACCCTGCGCAACAAATAAGACGACCTGAGTTAGGACATCTTACAGTTGGTGCAGAAGCTGATGTTGCCATATTTACATTAAGAGAAGGTAATTTCGGCTTCTATGCACGCGATGGTAAAATTGCAGGCAAGAATAGATTAGAGACTGAAATGACGATTAGAGGAGGTAG
>CAMCTU010000213.1 GCA_945878525.1 Sphingobacterium thalpophilum | reverse complement strand
CCTCCACCCTGAGCTCCATTAAATGGATCAAAAGACCATAATTGTTCACCGGTGCTTGCATTTATAGCATAAATTCTATTCCTGGCTGATGGAATATACATGATGCCGGCAATAACAATAGGATTTGCCTGGATTCTCGAAGTTCGGGCACCCGCTAAGGCATCTTTAAAAGGGAAAGACCATGCCAGTTCCAATTGGTTGACATTTGCTTTGTTGACTTGTTGTAATGCTGAGTAACTACTGCTTTTGGCATCCGCTTTATATGTGCTCCAGTTGGTGGCTTTCTGATTAGCTGTTTGGCAAGCTGAGCAAATGAATAGGAGTGTAAGTAACCAAAAAACGCGTCTCATGTATAATTTTTGAATTATCAAGGTATCACTGTACATACTTCTCTTTCGAACTCAATTAAAGAATAAACTCCACTATTTGGAAATTCATTTCAATTTAAGTTTTAAAATTTATTGGAGTAAGGGAATTTGAAAAAAAAATTGGAATGAATTAATTCCAACTTAATCGCCATTGTTGTCCATTTAAAATAATTGAAATTTAGAATATCTATTTAGGCCTTTCAAATTGATGTTTTAGCTAATTTCAAAATAAGCGGCCCCTCTCAACCTTGCCTCCCTCCATTGCCGGAGGGCGAATTCCTTTTGAAGGCCAAAAGGAACAAAAGCCTTCTTCAATCCCTAGGTGCCTTGGCCACAATCTACCGCACATCAAAAAAAAGCGATCGCTGCTTTTGGGGGATAGAAGAATATGAAAGGATTCCGGTTATGATCCCAAAATCTAATGCTTGGAAGTGCTATTCGAAAGAATCTGCTTCTTTTTTTTGATTTTGCTGGCACTGGGGATTGAATCGTCCTTCGGAACCTTTTATCGGATATGAATGTTAGCTGGGACAGTGCTCTGGGCTTACAACTGTTCATAAATTACAGGTATTGCCGATTGCAGGGACCGGCCTTCCGGGATTTGGCAGGAAAGGCACACTTTTTCTTTGCATTGACAATCATAAATCACTGTACTTAAGCAATCCGGAGAAGTGTTGCAGATTCTTTCACCCTTAACACTGCCAAAAATACGGCTTGGATTGCACCGATAAGAAAAAGTGTGAATTTACAACAAATACCGGGAAGCCGCGGCTCTTTTGCTTACTTTTCCAGCTGCAGGGAAAAGTGAGTGCCCTTCCGCCGCAAAGGCGGTCCAATTTTAAACTAATCATAGATTTTATTTTTAGTGGACTTTTACGGTAAACGCTGACTACACTAATTCACCATCTTGTGGATTGAAATTTCCAGCCCGGTACTTTCTTCTGCATTTCAATCTCATCATTTCTCTTCTTGAGGCCACAATTAATATAATTTTGGTGAAGCCTGGCTAATGCTACTTTATCCAGTTCTACGCCCAAGCCCGGCTCATCAGGTACCATAACAGACCCATCTGTAAATTTAATCCGGCCACCAAGTATAACTTCATCTGATTGCCATGGATAGTGTGTATCTAAGGCATAGGGCATTTTTGGAAGCGCAGCACCTAAATGAACCATCGCAGCAAGTGAAATACCCAAATGACTGTTAGAATGCATAGATAAATCTCTGCCAAAGGTTTCACAAATACCAGAAAGTGTCATGGATGCTTTTAAACCACCCCAAAAATGATGATCACTCAAAATAATATCTTCAGAACCAATTTTTATACTGGCTGGTATTTCCTCGAATGATGTGGTACACATATTTGTCGCGAGCGGGGTTTTTACAACTTTACGGACAGCGGCCATATTTTCCTGTCCACGAACTGGATCCTCTAAGTATTCCAATACCCCTTCAAGTTCTTTGCCATATTGAATAGCAGTATCCAATGCCCAAATGGCATTCGGATCAAATCGTAATGGTACATCAGGACCAAATTCATCATAAAGTGCCAGCATGGTATCCACTTCAATTCTGGGTTCAAAAACACCACCCTTTAGTTTGATGGATTTAAAACCAAACTCCCTGCACATAGCTTTAGCCTGTATGACTATCTCTTGAGGGTTTATCGCCTGTTTTTGTTTTACAGCCTCCCATCCTTGTGCATTTGGGTTAAGGCTGAACCCAAACTCTCCTCCTGCACCTTCGTATTTATAAAAGAGGTATGCGGAAAAAGGTACACTTTCCCGCATTTTACCTCCAAGTAAATCAACAATTGGCCGACCAAGGACTTTGCCCATGATGTCCATACAGGCAACCTCAACAGAACTGAAAATGTGAACCAGTTTACGCTGGTCCCAGGGAGCTTCCCCTCTTGCCATAGGCGATTCGGAACCAAATCGCTCGGATAAAATTGCCCTGATTTGATTCAGCTGGAATACATCCTGCCCAATCAGAAGCTCTTTAGCTTCATAAAGTGCCTGCTCGATATCAGAAGTTCCCGGTATTTCACTAATACCGGAAATCTGATCATCGGTAATTATTTCCAACACAATTCTCAATGCATAAGGGGCATGCAGACCTGCCGCATTTAATAATGGCGGGTCAACAATCGCTATTGGTGTAATAACGATGTCCTTTATTCTGGGTCCCCTTTGTCTGAGCATATGGTATTTTCTGAAATTAGCTTGCAGCTTCTGCTTCTTCTGTTACAGCCTGAATTAAGCCCTTGATATAACCGTAGCAAAATGCAAATGATTGCCAGTTGGCTACGGGATCTTTGTGGTAGGGTACGTGATCAGGCATTACCATTCCATCAAATCCAACTTCACGCAATTCACGAACAACCTGCAGGAAATTCATATCCCCATTATCTGGATAAACCTCCTGAAAATTACCCCAGCCACCTTTGATATTTCTCAGGTGAACATTAAAGATCTGATTACGCTCACCAGCCCATCTGATGATCGGAATAATATCATTTTTAGGATCCTTTAAGCCTTCGGCAATTGAACCGATACAGAAATTGAAGCCATGATATTTGCTGTCATAAAGCTGGGCAAAGCGCTTAATTCCTTCAAAAACATCCGGACTATTCCAGCGGGTGATCCCTCTGTATCCAACCGGTGCTGGTGGATCAGCAATATGGTTAGCAAGTTTTACATTGTATTCTTTTGCTACAGGAAGAGTTCTATCCAGTAAATAAGTAATACGCTCAAACATGTCATCAATACTTACATCACCGGCAATCGTTTTTGGATCATTCCTTTTCAATGCTTCAGCCAAATTCCAGGTGCTATATTCTGCATTACCGCGTTTTGGATCAAGAGTTTTACCTGTTCTTAGTACCGGCAAAATAGTAGTGTTATAGTTAAGCACCTTTATACCAGTCTTACCAGCAACCATGATCATCTGATTTAGCATATCGATTTCACGGTCTCTTTGCGGACTTTTACCAAGCATCACATTAGGGAAAAGTACTTTATCAATACCTGCAGAAGATAGAGGCCAATGATAAGCATCTAAACTAATGCCATACTTTTCACAGGCTTCACGCATTTTAAGTGAATCCTCTAAATCCCAACCCACATTCGGGATATATTTAGGCGAGCCTCCATCAATATTAAAGACGCCACAGCGTCCTTTCAGTTGTAAATTCGCTTCAGTTGTTCCGCCCGACTGGCAGCCAACTTTCATCAAAACCTTTTTAGGTTTTGGTTTTACTTCTGCCAGTGATTCCATTGGTGACAACACCGAAGCACCAATGGATCCGGCTGCGATTGTTTTAACAAAATTTCTACGTTGCATGATTTTAATTTATTAATACGGTTAAACGAAATATTTTATTTTTCTCCCTGTAGCATAAAAAGTGAGCTATGGTCCAGTTCTCCATGACCTTGACTAACTAGCTGACTCATTAAT
>CAMCTU010000212.1 GCA_945878525.1 Sphingobacterium thalpophilum | reverse complement strand
ATGAAATTCTTCATCGACACCGCAAATCTCGCCCAAATCAAAGAAGCTCAGGCATTGGGTATACTGGACGGAGTTACCACAAATCCAAGTCTTATGGCCAAAGAAGGCATCACTGGAGATCAAAACGTAATTAATCACTATAAAGCTATCTGTGCAATTGTTGAGGGAGATGTCAGTGCTGAGGTAATTTCCACTGATTTTGAAAACATGGTGAAAGAAGGTGAAATTCTTGCAGCACTTGATCCAAAAATTGTTGTAAAAGTACCTATGATCGCTGAAGGAATCAAAGCAATAAAATATTTCAGTTCAAAAGGAATCAAAACTAATTGTACGCTTGTTTTTTCTTCCGGACAAGCACTTCTTGCTGCAAAAGTTGGGGCAACTTATGTTTCCCCGTTCATTGGCCGTCTGGATGATGTTTCTACCGATGGCCTAACCTTAATTGAAGACATCCGTTTAATCTATGATAATTATGGCTTTGAAACGCAGATTCTGGCGGCTTCAGTCCGTCATCCAATGCACATAATTAACTGTGCTAAGATCGGTGCAGATGTAATTACAGGACCATTAGCAGCAATGATTGCTTTGTCAAAACATCCTCTAACAGACAGCGGACTCGCAACATTTCTTGCTGATCATGCAAAAGCAGCAACTGCTAAGTCCAAAGCTTAAAGCTAAAGTCTGAAGCTAAAAGGGAAAAGCATGGAGTGTAAAATTCTATGCTTTTTGTAATTTTAAGCCACTTGTCTTTACATTATTCAATTCAACTACAAAATGAAATTGGACAATAAATACGATATATTGATTATTGGAGGTGGTCCAATTGGTCTTGCTTGTGGAATTGAAGCAAAAAAAGCAGGACGGAGTTACATCATCCTGGAAAAAGGTTGTCTTGTTAATTCGCTTTACAATTATCCTTCAAATATGACTTTCTTTTCAACTTCTGATAAGCTGGAAATCGGTAATGTCCCTTTTGTTAGTAATAATATTAAGCCAACACGTTCAGAGGCACTAGAATATTACAGGAGGGCAAATGAGCATTTCAATCTGAATCTACGATTATTTGAGGAGGTGAAAACTATCAGGAAAGAAGGTAGCACATATCGTATTGAAAGTAGAAAATCCCAATACAAAGCTGCAAATATAATTATCTCAACAGGGTTTTATGATATCCCCAAGCTACTGAATATCCCTGGCGAAGATCTTCCAAAGGTCAGGCACTATTATAAAGATCCTCATTTTTACGCAAAACAGCATGTAATTGTGGTTGGAGCCAACAATTCTTCTGTTGATGCTGCACTCGAAACTTATCGTAAGGGCGCTCAGGTTAGCATGGTGATACGGGAGTCGGGAATCGGAGAACGGGTAAAATACTGGGTAAGACCAGACATCGTCAACCGTATCAAAGAAGGCAGCATTAAAGCCTATTTCAATTCAACATTAACCGAGGTTAGAGAAAATGAAGTTGATCTGATTGGTCTGGATGGAAAAATCACTATCCAAAATGACTTTGTTCTGGCTATGACTGGCTACCAGCCTGATCTGAGTTTTCTAAAGAAATCAGGTATAAATATTTCAGATGATGAACAGCAGATCCCTGAACATGATCCCGAAACAATGGAAACCAATATGAAAGGAATTTACCTTGCAGGAGTAATCTGTGGTGGTATGAACACACATGCCTGGTTTATTGAGAACTCGAGGGAGCATGCTACCAGGATAGTTCAGAATATAGTTGAGAGTGGAGAGTTGAGAATTGAGTAGATATTAATTGGACATTCTCAACGCTCAACTGCCAATTGGGGATATTTTATGAAAATTCTTCTAATTAAGCAATCATATTCAAAATCTCCCCAATCGGCTGATCACTATTAATCAATATTCCCTTCACTCCTGCTGCCTCACCAGCAATTACATCCCTTTCGCGGTCGCCGATAAAATAGGATGAACCGGCATCAATACTGAAACGGGCAATGGCTTTTTCAAGCATTATAGAACCGGGCTTACGGCAAAGGCAATTCCCATTATATTCAGGATGATGTCTGCAATAATAAATATCTGCTAAATGAATCCCATGATCAGCATAAGTCGTTCGTAAATGATCATGCATAAGCCCGAGTGTTTCTTCAGAATACCAGCCCTTGGCTAATCCCCCCTGATTAGTAATAACGATCAATAAATATCCCCTGGATTGTAATTCTTTTAATGCCGGAAAATTGTGTTCAAGCACTTTAAAGTCTTCAATCTTACAAACATAATCACCCAGCTCCTTATTTAAAACCCCATCGCGATCTAAAAAAACAGCTTTTCTAATCATTTTTCTAATTTTTTATAAATCAAGTGTAAACTTAATTATTTAAAAGAAAATATAGGTTCTAATCAGTACCTATATTCAAATATCACTAAAAGAATTATCTTTAATTTAGAAAATCAATTAAAAAAACCATGTCAGACATTACAGAAATGAAAGAATTTAAGCCCTACATCAGTGCAGGTAGTCATGTAGCGGAGTTCACTGTTAAATCAGTGCTTTTGGGAGCAGTATTTGGTATAATCTTTGGGGCTGCAACCGTTTATCTGGCACTAAAAGCCGGACTAACTGTTTCAGCATCAATTCCGATTGCGGTTTTGGCGATCTCAATTGGCCGTAAATTCTTCAAAACAACCATTCTTGAAAATAATATCATTCAAACCACAGGTTCTGCCGGCGAATCAATTGCCGCAGGTGTGGTCTTCACTTTACCCGGATTTCTATTTCTTTCTGCCGGGAGTAACAGTGAATCTTTTTTCTCATATTGGCCGATTTTCTTTCTGGCAGCCTTAGGCGGTATTCTGGGCACCCTGATGATGATTCCGCTTAGAAAATCTTTGATCGTTGAAGAGCATCAAAGTCTGCCCTATCCGGAAGGTACTGCCTGCGCATCCGTACTAATCGCCGGTGAAAAAGGAGGTAATTTTGCTAAAACAGCTTATTACGGACTTGCTTTTGCATTTGCTTATGCTGTGCTACAAAAGATATTTCATTTGATATCAGAAGTACCTACCTGGACAACGAGTCAGGCGAACAAATTCTTTCCTTCAGCAACTTTAAATGGTGAAATCACACCTGAGTATCTGGGTGTGGGATATATTATCGGACCAAAGATTGCCGGAGTACTCGTAGCAGGTGGTGTACTTGCATGGCTGGGACTTATTCCATTACTTGCAACACTAGTACCCGCAGAAACTATCGCTTATCAATTAGTTAAGCTAGGTTATCTGAAAGATGTGTACAGTCCGGGTGGTCCGGGAGGATGGGACCCATTAAACATGGTTTTTGCCAATACGGCGACAGCAATCTATCAGGCCTATGTCAAGCAAATCGGGGCAGGTGCTGTTGCCGCCGGCGGATTTATTACCCTTCTTAAAACAATTCCTACCATTGTTTCTTCATTCAAATCAAGTCTGGCGTCGATGAATAAATCGAATACAGAAAAGCAAACCGTCAAACGCACAGATAATGACCTTTCATTTAAAATCGTAATTTTTGGTAGCATCGGACTTATTTTGCTGATGGCTTTATTACCACAAATACCTGGTGATTCTGTTCTAAACAAATTACTTATCGGTCTTTTAGTGATCGTTTTTGGTTTTTTCTTTGTCACAGTATCCAGCAGGATTGTTGGATTAATTGGCACCTCTTCAAATCCGGTGTCAGGAATGACCATCGCTACGCTAATGGGAACCTGCCTTATTTTCATCAGCATTGGATGGACTGGCCATTTATATGAGCCAATGGCATTGGTTGTGGGTAGTATGATTTGTATTGCTGCAGCAAATGCCGGAGCAACATCACAAGATCTGAAGACCGGATATATTGTTGGTGCAACACCAAGGTATCAGCAATTAGCACTGTTTGTTGGTGCAATTGTTTCTGCAGTGGTAATCGGACTTACCCTTTCAGTACTAGACAGACCCACCGCAGAAATGACAGC
>CAMCTU010000211.1 GCA_945878525.1 Sphingobacterium thalpophilum | reverse complement strand
TTAAAGTCAGTGAAAATATAAACATTGAAATTGTGCTGAAAGAGAGTATTACTTTTTATCGGATACATAAAAACATTATATAGCCCATAAATGGCTATTTTGTATACAATTTTATTTTAGCCGGACAGCAGTGACTCCTAAACAAACAATGAAAGCAAAAACCCTTTACCCTGCTCAATGCCTGCTGGGCGAAGGTCCACTTTGGCATGCTGAAAGAAATTCATGCTTTTGGGTGGACATAGAGCGGGGTATGTTATTTGAATACCAATGGCTTAGCAAGGAAACAAAAACCTGGAAATTTGATGGGAGGCTTACTTCAGTTTGTCCCTCCATAGAAAATGGTCTGGTTCTGAGTTTAAACGCTGGAATTGCCCGATTTGATTTGACTACCGAGAAGCTAGAATGGCTATTGGATATTGAATCAAAGATAACAAACAACCGCTGCAATGATGCTAAATGTGATAGCAGTGGTAGATTATGGATTGGCACCATGGAGATGACTTTTAAACTGGGTGCTGCATCCTTATATTGCATTGATAAAAATCTCAGTATCGAAAAAAAGCTGAGCAATCTGACTATTTCCAATGGTATGGCCTGGACGGCAGATAACACACGAATGTACTTTATTGACAGTCCGACTCAAACCATTCAATCCTATATTTTTGATGCAAATAGCGGAGCAATTCTGTTTGAGAAAAATGCAGTGATTATACCCAAAGAAATAGGCACACCTGACGGAATGTGTATTGATAGTGAAGGCATGCTTTGGGTAGCACATTGGGGAGGCTTTGGCGTTTACCGCTGGAATCCCGCAGATGGGAAACTTATTGAAAAGATTGAAATACCAGTTCCGCATGTAACTTCATGCGCTTTTGTGGGTAAAAATCTTGATCACCTGATTATTACCACAGCTAAAGGCGATTTGAATGATGAGGATCTGAAAAAATACCCTGAAAGCGGAAATGTATTCATTTTAAAGATGAAGGTAAGAGGTACAGAACCTAATACCTGCATTTTTTGACCAGTCTGGGAAATTCTAATTGATGTGCAGTAATGCTTCAATATTCTGTTCAACAAGTGTCAGAAAAACTCAGAACAAAAATTCTATCTTTGCGGCAAAATAGGAAGAAGTCGGAAGTCGGAAGTCGGAAGTCGGAAGTCGGAAGTCGGAAGTCGGAAGTCGGAAGGCGGAAGGCGGAAGTCGGAAGTCTGATGTCGGAAGTCCGAAGTTTACTTACTTAAAACCTATAACTTACAACCCACAACTTACAACTTATAACTTACAACTTATAACTTACAACTTACAACTTATAACTTACAACTTACAACTCAAATGGCATTACAGTGTGGTATAGTCGGATTACCAAATGTTGGAAAATCTACCCTTTTTAATTGTTTATCGAACGCAAAAGCGCAGGCAGCGAATTTTCCATTTTGTACAATCGAGCCAAATATCGGTGTCATTACAGTGCCTGATCCCCGTTTAACCAAACTTGCAGAACTTGTAAAACCGCTTAAGGTTCAGCCAAATACCATTGAAATAGTGGATATTGCCGGACTTGTAAAAGGTGCCAGTAAAGGTGAAGGACTTGGCAACCAGTTTCTTGGAAATATACGTGCAACCAATGCAATCATACATGTTCTTCGTTGTTTTGATGATGATAATGTGATCCATGTGGATGGTTCGGTTGATCCAATCAGGGATAAAGAAATTATTGATACTGAATTACAGTTAAAAGACCTTGATGCGGTTTCAAAGCGTATTCAGAAGGTTGAGAAAATGGCTAAGACTGGCAATGACAAGGATGCAAAAAAGACCTATGAGGTATGCCATATTGTTAAAGCACATCTTGAATCAGGCAAATCTGTGCGTACTGCTCCTATCAGTGAAGAGGATAAAGAATTTATCGCCGACCTGTTTTTATTGACAGAAAAGCCGGTAATGTATGTGTGTAATGTGGATGAAAAATCGGTTGTAAGTGGAAATCAATATGTAGAAAAGGTACGCCAAGCTGTAAAGGAAGAAAATGCAGAGGTTTTGGTTATTTCAGCTCAAATTGAGGCAGAAATAGCTTCTCTTGAAAGTTTTGAAGAACGACAAATGTTCCTTGAAGATCTGGGTCTTAGCGAATCTGGGGTAACCCAATTAATCAGAGCAGCCTATACATTATTAAAGCTTGCTACCTATTTCACTGCCGGCGTGCAGGAAGTTAGAGCATGGACTATTACTCAGGGTTTTACTGCCCCACAGGCTGCTGGTGTTATCCATTCAGACTTCGAAAAAGGATTTATCCGTGCAGAGGTCATTAAGTATGATGATTTTGTAAATCTTGGTTCTGAGGCTGCATGTAAAGAAGCAGGAAAGCTGGGTGTTGAAGGTAAAACGTATATTGTGCAGGATGGAGATATCATGCATTTCAGATTTAATGTTTAGACCTTGCTGCTAATAGTGGAATAAGTATATTTGCAACATAATCTTTTTCTCTTAATCATTGTACCCATAGTTCAATGGATAGAATTGCAGATTCCGGTTCTGCTGATGTGGGTTCGAATCCCTCTGGGTACACAATAATTCTATTTTTCAATGGCCGCCTAGTTGAATGCTGTTCGGATGGGCTGATGGAAGTTCGTCCCGATAATCATCGGGACTCCTACTTGCTACCAAAGCAGTTATAAGTTTTAAATTAAATATAGAGGCTTTTTATATCATAACTGCATGATAATTTGATGATTAATCCAAAAAAATAACCCTTTGAGTTCAATAAGCCTCAAGAATACTATCATACAAAATACTACCAGGAAATACTGTTTTTTGATTTTTCTTTTTGTCTTGTCTGCCCTCAAACTAAGCCTTTGCTAGAATTTAGCTTTACGAGATAGCGTATCTAAAGAAGTTCAATAAATCACATTTAGTAGCTAATTGAATTTTATGAATCTCTATTATTTAAGCCTTGATTTTTTCAGAATGTCTTGTATACAGCGCTATAGCTTAAGCTTCAAATTTGTATCATATAGTGTAAAAGAAAGAAAGAAATACTGCGCAGCATACTTATTAACATCCGACCTATGTCTTTCTATGCGGGCTTTAAAATCACTTTTTATAGAGAGATCGCCTTTGGTTTTTATCTCCTCCGTTAGGTCTCGAAGGATTGAATACCTAGCCAACAAACGTGAGTCTAAATAATAGACTATCTCTTTTAGCTCGAAGGTATTTTTGTCGAAATAGCAAATAACATCCACGCTTTTAAGTGCGCTTAAGTTGAAGTGTTTTTTATTGTTACTAATAAACCCCGACAAAAGTTGGATCATTTTTTCTTTATTGTATGTTATCGAATTTCGTCGATCCAACCGGAATAATTGGTCTTCGTCGACTGTATAAATTGGTCTCGTGAAGTTCTTTTCACTTACTACATCACCTGATTTATATTTTTCAATACGCAAAATCTTATTATTCTTCTTTTCAAAGAAAACAGTTGATTCAGATTTCTGAGCCCAAACGTTGCGCATGAAAATAGATGAAATTAAAAATGTTAGTGTCGCAGTTTTCATATTAGTTACAGGTATTTGGTACATTCAGAGAAGTGTGAAATAAACTTAGTGGTTTTAAAGTGCTAGAAAAAGGCACTAACCGTTGTTGGGCGTATTTTTCAACAAAATAAAAATAAGATGGGTATTTGACATTAACAATAGTATATAATAATTATATGTCAAAAAAGTTAAAGTTTTTAACAACACGTCCAAGATAGAAACATGAGGGCAGCACCGACGAAGAACTTGCTTTTGAAATGAGTGCTATCGTACAGAGTGACAACATTGATTATAAAATGGCGCTTCAGATGGCTTTTTTTAAGCAATAGTATCCATTATAATCTTTAAGAAGGTTACAACTCCTTTATTTTAATACTTCTAAAATAAACTTCATCCCCATGATCTTGCAATAGAATCTTGCCCATTGGTGATAAACCAAATCCCTGAACTGCTTTAAACTTG
>CAMCTU010000210.1 GCA_945878525.1 Sphingobacterium thalpophilum | reverse complement strand
TTGTTTCCACGGATTATTCATAGGACTATCTGTTTTTGCTAAAATTTAAGCTTGGTACAATATTTGAATGTATTTAATCGTTCTCAAAATAGAAAATAACCCTCAGATTGAAAAAGATTCTTTTTATAACCCTCTTTTCTGTCTATTTGTTTGCTAACACGGATCTTATTCAGGTTTTTCGTTTACCCATGTTATTAACGCATTACCAAAATCACCTCAAAGAAAATAGTCGTCTTGATTTAATGTATTTTCTGTATTCTCATTACAGCTTGGAGGGAGATGGAATAAGTTCTGATGACAATGAGGAACAGCAAATGCCATTCATGCAGCGCAATCATAGGGTTATAAATCTTACCTTGGTTAATTTATCCGATTTGTGTCTGGAGCCCCCTTCAGGAAAATATTTATTACCAAACTATACAATTTTTAAACAGTTTTATATCTCCGATCTTCATAAATTGTCTTTATTCAGACCTCCAATTTGCCTGAGCTAAGTTTCAAGCCTAGTTTAACATTCTTTCAATCATTCCTTTTTTAATTCAGCAGTACAATATTTGCTGTTATTGAACTTTTTTATGAAAAAATACATCATTTTTTCTGTGCTTTTTGCATGGATAACTATCTCATATACTTCATGTAAGCATGAAGTCCCTATTCTTTCTGAGCTTGAATCTCAGTTACCAAATGTTTCGGTATTGTGTAGTACCGACACGGTTTATTTTGCCAACACGATACAACCCTTGCTAATTTCCAATTGTGCTATGAGTGGCTGTCACGATCAGAAAAGTCATGCTGAGGGAATTAATCTTTCTACATATGGTGGAGTAATGAGGGAAGTAAAATCCGGGAATGCTGCCAAAAGCAGTTTATATCAATCGATGATTGAAACAGGCAGAGATCGTATGCCTCCGCCACCCGCAGCGGCCTTAAACCCGACCCAATTAGCACAGGTAAGAACCTGGATTAATCAGGGGGCAAGAAATAACGGATGCAGTAGTTGTGACTCCAGCAGTTTTAAATTCACTGCAAACATTAAACCAATTATTGCCGATAAATGCCAGGGTTGCCATAACCCAAATTCACTCGGTGGGGGTATTGATCTTTCTAACTATACTGCAATTAAAGCATCGGCAGCCAGCGGAAGACTATATGGTTCGATAACCTGGGCAAGCGGATTTTCAAAAATGCCACAGACCGGAAAACTTCCAATCTGCGAGATTAGTCAGATTAAGAAATGGATCGATGCAGGATCACTAAACAACTAAGATTATATCATGAAAAAAGTATTCAAACTCTCAGGAATTCTGATGATTCTTATTCTTTTAAATTCTTGTTATTACGATAAAGAAGATCAGCTATATCCTTCATCAGGTATTTGCGACACCAGTATTCCCGCTACATACACTGCAGTTATTGTACCGATGCTTCAGCAATATTGCTATAGTTGTCATGGAGGTACTGCCACCTTGGGTGGAGGAATTCCAATGGGTACCTACTCCTCAGACAAGGCTATGGCAGTAAATGGGTCGCTTTATGGTTCAATTGCACATGCATCAGGCTATTCAGCAATGCCTAAAGGGGGCAATAAGTTAACTGCCTGCCAGTTATCGAAAGTTAAGAAATGGGTCGATGGGGGTAGTTTAAACAATTAAAAAAAATTTCATGAAATATAAAATAATAATACTTGCATTGGCGCTGATTGTTATTGCCGCAGGTGCATATTTTTATGTTAACCGTAAGACTCAATCACTCTCTGAAAGTAATGCAGATTTTACTATTAGCGCTATTAAATTCCTTGAAGAATATTCCGCTAATCAGGATCTGTCCGATAAGAAATACCTCGGAAAAATTATTCAGGTTAATGGAAATCTGAAAGAAATAGAAAAAGATGACAAGGGGTCTTTAACTTTTGTTTTAGGTGATCTCACTACCATGTCATCCGTAAGGTGCAGTATTGACACAATGGTAGTCATTGATGAATCTGCCTATCCAGCAGGAACAGAAGTCTCGATAATGGGGGAGTGTACAGGTTTTAATGCCGATGATCTGGGATTAGGGGCTGATATAGTACTTAATCGTGCAGTAATTATTCACAATAAAAATTAGATTATGAACAAGATTCTTTTAGTTGCAATAGCACTATTCTTTGGAGCTTCTACAAATGCTCAGGATAAATATTTTACAAAAAATGGAACTATAACTTTTGATGCTACAACCTCTACATCTCCTGAAAAGGTTACAGCGATCAATAAGTCGGTTACTTGTGTATTGGACAGTAAAACAGGTAATATCCAGTTTTCAGTCTTAATGAAAGGTTTTGAGTTTGAACAGGCATTAATGAGGGAGCATTTTCATGAAAACTATCTCGAAAGCGAGAAATTTCCAAAAGCTTTGTTTAAAGGCCAGATTATGAATCCTTCTCAAATTAATTATTCCAAAAATGGTCTTTACGATGTATCAGTAAAAGGTCAGCTTAGTATGCATGGCATCACAAAGGATGTTGAAACCATTGGAAAAGTTTCAGTGAACAATGGTAAAATTTCCATTAGTGCAAAGTTTGCAGTTCTCCTAAATGATTATGGAATCGAAGTCCCTCGTTTGGTGTCCGATAAGGTTGCAAAATCAGCCAGTATAAGAGTGGATTGCAGTCTGCAGGTATTGGGTAACTGATCAATTTAGCTTAATGGTGAACACTAAATAATAATTCATATGAAAAATATTGGCAAAACATTAATAGTACTGATACTCCTTTTTTCTGTTTGGAGTAAAGTAAGTGCACAGGAAGAAGATCTGTTAAAACTTGTAGCCGAGGATAAGCCAGAGAAAGAGATTGTAAAAAATGCATTTAAGGCTACCAGGGTAATTAATTCCCAATCGATGGAATTCTTGTCTCCGGGAACGATGGATTTTATCATTCTACATCGCTTTGGCCAGATCAGTGAAGGCATGAGTAATTTTTTTGGCCTGGATCAGGCAAGTATGAGAATGGCTCTTGATTTTGGGATAATGGATAACCTAATGGTGGGCATAGGCAGAAGCACCTACAAAAAGGAATTAGATGGGTTTATAAAGTATGCACCAATCAGACAATCGACAGGAACGAATAGTTTTCCTGTGACTATTGCAATTTCTGGTGGTACCACATTGAATACCCTGCCCTGGTCTGACCCCGCAAGGCAGAACTATTTCACCTCCAGAATGGCGTATTATACTCAGGTAATTATTGGAAGAAAGTTCAGTGATAAATTTAGTTTGCAATTGAGTCCTACAATGGTACATCAAAATCTGGTTGCAAGTTCAAGTATGCCTAATGATGTTTTTGCAGCTGGTATTGGCGGTCGTTATAAGCTGTCAAAAAGGTTGGCATTAACATGTGATTACTCCTATTTATTGTATGGAGTGGATATGGATCTATACAATAACCCACTATCAGTAGGTATCGACATTGAAACAGGTGGTCACGTTTTTCAATTGCATTTTTCAAACTCAACAGGAATGAATGAAAGAGCATTTCTTACTGAAACGACCGGAAGTTGGGATAAAACAGAAATCAGATTTGGATTTAATTTATCTAGAATGTTCCAGATCAAGAAAAAGAAGGGGGTTTCAGAAGAAAAATAAACATCGTTCAATAGATTTTAAACATTGATTAAAATAATTAACCCTTGAGTAATTTTTATTAAAGGGTTATTTATTTGATTACATTTTTATTAGACCTGGCTTTCTTAAGTATATATCTAAAACACTAGTGTCAGGGGCAATTGAAATTATAGGAGTAGTGATTTTATTTACGTCTTACAATTTTTCTCTTTTCCTGCAGCAGAAAAGAAACAAAATGCCGCCGCTGCACCTGATGCTATTAAAGTTATTGCTTTGGCTTGGTCTGTGCTTACCGCACCAGCTGAGGCGGAAAAAACGTTAACGGAGATTTTGTGCTTTGGCCAAAGCTTATGAACAGTCCTGAAATAATAGGTAAAAATACTGCTGTTTTT
>CAMCTU010000209.1 GCA_945878525.1 Sphingobacterium thalpophilum | reverse complement strand
AAATCAATTATATCTGAATCAAGACCACGGGCAATCATTCCCTCAAGATAAACACGCTGCACATTTCCCAAACGGTCGATGACTTGTTCGATCACTTCTTCTACACCAATAAACTTTCTGATTATACTATTTAAATCCTTGAACAAAGGATGGAGGGTATTTGCACGGTACAACTTCTTATTCCCGTCTGATTCAGCAAGTAGTAATCCAGCTTTCTCAAAACGGTTAAGCTCCTGCCTAATACCATTTGTACTCTCGTTAAACTCAGACTCAAGGCTTCTTAAATAGCCTTGATTATTGATGTTTAAAAAGAATTTAAGCAATAACTTAATTCTCGTTTTGGATGTTATCAGACTTTCGAGCATAAATTGAGTATAATTACTACTCATTATTGATGTTAAAATTAAAACATATTTTTAAAAATGACAAGAAAAATTTGAAAATATGTTGTCTGATGGCTGAGGTCTGAGATATATTGCTTTGAATAAATACCTGCCAGATAGAATTTTCAATACTTTCTAAAGAAAAGCTACTAACTGTAATTATCCCTATACCATTTCTAAACCCTCTCGGCATTAGGATTAGGGCAGCTCTAAATTTGAAATAAGCAGTTTCATACAAAGGTTGAGGCCTCATAGAGCTTTACCAATACAGAAAAATTTCATATTCATATTGATGAGATTCTTCGTCGCCTAAATATTCAACTATATATGAAAATCTATTGGCTCCTTCTGAATGACATAAAGCAAAAATTCAATCCATCAATCGGCATATCCACCATGCTTTATTCTCCCGCTCCGAGTGAATCCTTTGGCAAAGTGGAATAGACCAGGTGCACATGGACCCGCAAAAGGCCTCTGACTTCTAAAATTCAATTAAATGTTTGAGAAATTAGAATGTAGTACATTTCCTAAGATTTCCAATTGCCGTACTTATCCAATTTGCTCATTTTCAAATTCTCTAATTTGCTACTATCGACAAATTGAATTAAAGCCTCCCATCCACCCATTCCCTAATCAATACCGCCCGTGTATCAAATAGTACGGTATCCGGATTTTTGAGTTTACTAAAGTCTATTGAAAGAAATTCATTATGAGCTACAGCAAGGATGATCAACTGATAATTTTGCTTGTAGATGTCAGTGATCAAATGGAGGCCATAATGGCTGCTAACTTGTTCTTTATCAGCCAAACGATCATATACATCTACATCCATCCCAAATTGATTTAACTCGCTCACAATGTCAAAAACCTTGCTATTTCTGATATCCGGACAATTTTCCTTGAAAGTTATTCCCATTACCAATGCTCTGGAACCCATTGCCTGAACATTCCTCTTCACCATCAACTTTACACATTTGTTGACAACAAAGGATGCCATTTGATCATTCACATACCTTCCTGAAAGTATTACTCTTGGATGGTAGCCTAGAGACTCGGCCTTGAAAGATAAATAATAAGGATCGACACCAATACAATGTCCACCAACCAACCCAGGTTTGAAATTCAGGAAATTCCATTTGGTTGCAGCGGCGTCCAGTACTTCCTTGGTATCAATTTCCATCTTATCGAAAATCAGAGCTAGTTCATTGACAAAGGAAATATTAATATCTCTTTGAGCATTCTCAATAGCCTTAGAGGCTTCTGCAATTTTAATACTTGAGGCTTTATGAGTTCCTGCATCAATTATTGAGACATAAAGCTCATCGACAAGATCCGCTGTTTGAGGATTAGAACCGGAAGTTACCTTAACAATATTTTTAAGCGTATGTACCGGATCTCCCGGACTAACCCTTTCGGGGGAATAGGCACAAAAGAAATCTACATTATATTGTAGTCCGCTTGCCCGTTCAAGCACCGGGACACAGTCTTCTTCTGTACATCCGGGATAAACTGTCGATTCATAAATTACTATATCCCCTTCATTTAGCATATGACCAACAGTTTCTGAGGCCTTCAGCAATAAACTGATATCAGGCTTCTTTTGTTCATCAACAGGAGTGGGAACAGTAATAATATAGACCTTACAATCCGATAAAGCATTGAAATCCTTGCTTAATTTAAGTTTCGATTCTTTCACATCTTTTTCTGAAACCTGCAATGTTAGATCTATTCCATTTTGAAGCGAATTCATACGCTTTTCATCTAAATCATAGCCAATCACCCAATATTTTTCAGAAAAAGCGAGTGCTAATGGCAAACCAACATATCCCAGCCCGATTATTCCAATTTTCAAATCAGGCGTCAGTTTAGGTAGCATATATTCTCTAATTGATGGCTGCAAATATATCAATCAAATTAGGAAAAGGGAGAAAGTATGAATTTGCTTCTTTATGAAATTTACTGCTATCAGGGATGAGATTCTTCGTCGCAACAGAATTTTAAATACCCGATAGCTATCCGTTTAGAAAAACCGGTTGGCTCCTCTGAATGACATAAAAAACAAGATGTGACTCGATAATAAATAACAAAATCACTTTCAGATCGCCTAGGTGATTTTGCAAGCCTTTCCTAAATCGACAAATTAACTCATCTGAAAATCACTCACCCCAGATAGCTATCGGGATACCTATTAAGCTAACTGAAGTTTAAGCACCTCAAATTCAGCTCCTTTGCTAATAGCCTCTGCACCTTTCTCCATTATTGTTTTTGTCATCTCTTCTGATAAATAGTAATGGCCACAATTTGTACATACATCTGCAGGTACATCTTTTATCAGGATAATGGCAGAACCCCTCTCAAGCGTTACTGTTACATGACCTTTTTCGGTAGTTCCGTTTTTACATAATGCACAATCCATATTTATTTCTTTTTCGTTCTAAAATCTGCGTCCCATATTGTATTGTCTGGCTCGTAGGCAGTAATGACGATACACCTTTCGTTCTCTTCATCTCTTGCCAAAACCACATGTATAGGTCTTTTTTCCACAAAACCGAAAATTAAGTAGCTGGGATAGGGTTTATCATCAGGATATCTATTTATTTCTTCGCCATACTCAATAGTATATCGAATATCTTTTATTTCGATATCCCGTTTAAACATTTGGGCTACCGCATGGTCATTATATAAAACCACTGCACATTGCATCTAACCTAAATTACATTTATTCCTTTTTGCGGCTGAATATATTTCAAATTTAGCAATTATTCTGCAAGAATTACCCTTGGCCTTTGGGTCTTTTGCTGGCTGGTTGTTATCTATTAATGCTTATTTGTTTACCCTGCAACGGCAAAATTTCATACTAGTCTTGATGAGATTCTTCGTCGCCTTATAATTTTACTAAAAGAGAAATCGCTTGGCTTCTCTGAATGACATGACCAACAGCCAAATTATCCTTGCAGTGCCATTAAACCCTTACGCCCTGGGCGGAGGCAGTTATAAACTTGAAACCAGTAGTAACGTACACAGGGTGAGGCTCCTAAAAGCAGTTCATATTCAGCCAAATTTGGTACTCATAGTGATGAGATTCTTCGTCGCCTCACGATTTTGCTACAGGAAAAATTTGCAGGCTCCTCTGAATGACAAAAAGCACAAATATACTCGATCAACGGCCTATCCAACCTCTATTATTCTACCGCTGCAATGGAGTCCTTTGGACCATTGCCGCATATCCTAAGATTTCCAATTGAAGCACTAATCCAATTTGCTAATTTTCAAATTCTCTAATTTGCTCATTTCCTTCTATCGACAAATCGTCTGATTGACAAATTCCTCCCCCGTTTGCGAAGACGAAATCTGCTTTCTAATCGCCTATGTGATTTCGTGAGTCCCTTCGCTAATCAAAGTTTCACTTCTGTATTCCCCCCCTTACTCAAAGAAATATCCACCGGCACATTCGTTTTCCAGGAACCTCTTGTAAAGTCAGGAACATCTATAGAATTGGAGCGATTTTTTACCGACCACTCACTCAATGGGAAAATAGAACTCCATAATGCTGCATCATATACATCCTGGTCGACAGGCAATCCGTTACGGAGACAGTCGATATTATGCCAATCCATTAAAAAGTCCATCCCTCCATGACC
>CAMCTU010000208.1 GCA_945878525.1 Sphingobacterium thalpophilum | reverse complement strand
CCCCACTCTGCGCCGGTTAAGTCAGCAAGACGTTTACCAACACCTTCAACCAATTCATCCATCTGTACATTCAGCGTTGCAACTGCGTCCATTGCCAATCTTACTTCAGGTCTGGCAACTGAGCCTCCCATAATAGTATTTGTGCCCTTACAATTAATAAAGGGTTCAACACCGATTGATTTTAGAATTTTATGGCCTCTCTCTGCAAGTTCAGCGTCCGAAGTTTTCGAAACTCCAGATAAAAAAGCGAATCCATTTTTACTCTGAGATGCATCACTCTCCAATACTGATGCGTTTGCAGCAAAAGGAAGTAAGGTCAGACCTTTAATAATATCTCTCCGTTTCATAAATTAAGAATTTTGTCTAACTATTTTTTAGGCTAATGAGCCATTATTACAAATCTATTTTAATTCGATTTTTGTGGCACCGCGACCATTTAAATCCCATTCAATTTTCCCTGCCCTGATAGTCAGCTCTGTTTCCAGCTTTTGAGTGCCCTTCAAAACGAAACCATGTGAATCAATAAATCCGAAATCTCCATTTTTAAGACTCATAACTGCAATATCAGCCCCTGAGCCAATACTTAAATGACCAAGTTCTGTTCTCTGAATATATTGTGCAGGATTCCATGTAGACTTTAAAATTACATCGTTTAGTGACATACCCATATTGAGGAATTTCGACATGATATTATTCATATCTTTCATGCCTGCATTCATATTACCTACATGTAAATCAGAACTGATTGAATTTGGATACTGCCCCTGTTTAAGAGCAGGAATTGCTTGTGAGAACACAAAACCATTCCCTCCATGACCTACATCAAATATCACTCCCCTGTTTTGAGCATTTATGACATATTGATTGACCTTACCATTTTGATCAACCATGGCTTCTTTGTAAAAAGGCGCCTTTGGAGATCGTGTACCTGCGTGGTACATGTGAGTTAAAATATCACCTGGCCTTAGGTGTTTCATCAACAGTTTCTCAAATGAATTTGATGGAGGCATTCCGCGCCAGTCAATCATAACAGGCCTGCCCGAAAGCTTACCAGCCATAACGGCACTGTCGACAGGAATTGATTGCAATCCATTATAATGAGCTACTTTAAATCCCACAATATCGTTTTTGTAATACTCAGCAAAACGAGCCGCCATTACCGGACTCATATCTGTTGAATCCTGTTCATTAGCACCCATTCCGTCGCCTACAATATTCAAAAATGCTAGCACTCTGGTTTTAGATTGATCTATTATATTCTTTTTGAACAATGGGAAGGATCGCCAGCCTGAACTTCCCGCATCAACCACTGTAGTAACTCCGGATCTCAGGGTGAATCCATCAGGAGGAAGTGAACTTGGACCATCCATAAAATGCTGTTCCTTATTGGTTCCGGCAAATACGTGAACATGTATATCAATTAAACCGGGAGTGATGTATAAACCTGTTACATCTATTACTTTTTTCGCAGAGGATGGTGAAATATCTGCAGCAATGCGAGCTATGTTACCCTGATTAATCGCAAGATCCATTTTCTCATTAATCTTATTTTTAGGATCAATGATATGGCCGCCCTTGAGTAAAATATCATACGTCTGCGCCTGCATCATGGTACTCAGGCTTAATAAAACCCCTGTGACCATAAGGGTATAAATGCGAACTAGTTTTGAATTCATAGAATAGGTTTAAAAATGATATGAATAAAATTCAATCTGATTTGATACAATTAATCAAACTACAAAGTAAAATCAGATATAGGCAATAGCATCGATTTCAACAATAGTATCTCCAGGGATTCCTCCTTTTGCAACCGCTACGGTTGTACGGGCTGGCGGTTTACTTCCAAAACGACCCTTATAGACTTCATTCATCCCCTGATAATCTGCAAAATCATTGAGATAGACATTTACTTTCAAAACTTTTTCCATAGAAGATCCTGCTTTAATCAATTCCTCTTCAATACGTTTAAGTACTATTTCTGTATGATTTTTAATTTCAAATGGTGCAGTATGGGCACCTTTACCCGAAACATAAACCATGTTACCATGTTTGGTATAACTTGAAAATAAGGGCACGTCCTGAAACTCTGTTATTTTTCCTACTTCCTTTTCCGGAGAAGGAGGAGCAACATCCGCTTTTGTAGTCATGCCAATTCCTACAACTCCTACAATTGAAGCAACTAATTTTTTTAGTACTGATCTTCTTTCTGTTTTCATTTTTTTTAGTTTTCGAATGGTTATTAAAAATTATTCAACATAAACTCATTTTCAAATAAAGGTTGAAAAGCGATTTACAGTTTTCGGGTTGATACTTTCCTGCCAAAAAACCAATAATTTTTTAATCAAATAAAAAAATACCTTATCCAGTACTAACTGGACTGCGGACGGAAATTTGGATACCTGATGGGTTTTTTATTCGGAGTGGATTTATGCTTTTTTGCAATAAACTTCGCATTATTAAATTCATGAAAATCCATTTCTCCGGTTAAGACACCAGAACTGATACTACCCTGCATTGTCGTAAGTATTCTATCTCCTGGCCAATAAAGATTACATAAAATTTTGACCTCATTTCCATCAATACTCCCCGTGAATGGCCGACTTGAAAACTCTGTTTTAAACATACCAGTTATCCAGTTTCCTTCCTGAGTATCAATGAACAAATGTTGGGTAACTTTACTGCTAAAGTATTCAACTTCCATATCCCAAAGTCCAACCATATTCATCACCGGATTTTTCATTATCGGACTAACTTTAGGTTGCCTTTTCCTCGATAAAACTTCAAAAATACGATTTGCTGCTACTTTATCATTTCCAGGAATCATCATGTAACCTACAAGAGTAATTCCGGTTAGACCAGACTCATCTTTACCAACCTGAACAGCAATTCGTGGTGCAATTGAACCAAGCTCTTCGGCAATTTCCTCTCCTGTAACATGAAGTTCATCAGGATTCCATCTGATATAGAGGTATGGTGTAACATGGTGAATTAACTCAGGTTCAGGTCGTTTAATAGTTGTTTTAACCCCATTAATAGTTGACACCTTGTTACCTATAGTTTCAAGCCATGAAACCCAGGTATTCATTTCTTTCACATGATCCATATTGACCCATGCCTCAACAGCGGCCAGCATTCCAATATGTTCTTCACGACCAACCTTATTATCACGGCCAAAACCATGATGAGGTGAATTTACCTGATGGGCAGACATCAGAAGATCTTTCCGGCCTAAAATTAATCCTGAACAACTTGGCGCCTTAATTCCCTTTCCACCACTATAACCAACCATATCGGCTCCCTGAGCCAAATGAACATCAGGAATGGTAAGAATATGAGCTGCTGCATCAACAAAAACAGGGACACCTAAAGGCCTGGCAATTTTAGACACATTTTGAATCGTAAATTCATCTTCGGAAGGAGTCATATAAATCATTGCCGTTCTGGAATTAATACTTCTTTTCAGCTCTTCCAGACTTTCAACTGTAATGACCTTCACACCGGCATTTCTCACCGAATGGTCATACACATTTCGCGAAGACAAAGGAATGATTACTTCAGATTTAGCAAATCCGGTCAGATCAGGTATTCTGAGTAATTTCTCAGGATCTCCACCAGTGAGACAAGCGGCAGTAACCATCTTTATTCCGGCTGCGCAACCAGCAGTTACGATACCCCATTGAGCTCCTGTTAGTTCTGCGAGTCTCTTGCCAATACCAAAAGCTAACTCATCCATTTGAACATTCAGGGTTGTTACCGACTCCATCGCCAGCTTTACCTGTGGTCTTACAACAGCACCTCCCATGATAGTATTGGTACCCTTGCAATTCACAAATGGCTCAACACCAATAGACTTAAGCAGGCTCTCACCCCTTTTCACGGTCTCCTCATCAATTATCCCATAAAGATCTACATGGTCATTAAGTCCATTCGAATTAATCGCAAAATCGTTCAATGGTGAAGCAGCAGCACTTCCTGCAAAGGGCAATAAGGTCAGACCTTTAATTATTTCTCTTCGTTTCATCCGATATTTATTT
>CAMCTU010000207.1 GCA_945878525.1 Sphingobacterium thalpophilum | reverse complement strand
GAAAAACGGTTTCCGCGAATCTAAAAAGGATGATTCCGTAGCTCAGCTGGTAGAGCATTACACTTTTAATGTAGTGGTCCTGGGTTCGAATCCCAGCGGGATCACAAAATATGTGCGTAGCACAAGTATAAATTTTCTCTGGGATGAGAGGTTTATCCCGTTGAAAGACGGGGAATCCCAGCGGGATCACAAAATATATGTATCTTTCCTGTGATAACAGGATTTGCCCTCTGAGGCAGATATAGAATAACAAAATGGATCGGTAGTTCAGCTGGTTAGAATGCCGCCCTGTCACGGCGGAGGTCGCGGGTTCGAGTCCCGTCCGGTCCGCTCTTATGAGCACAAGCCCCTGATTATCAGGGGCTTTTTTATTTGGTGTGAAACATAATCAAACTATTCACGGATCACACCCCAAAGGGATCACACCCAAAAGTTGTGGACTAGGCATATAGTTTAGCTGATCTAAAGAGAAAGAAATTCACGTTGCCGACCCCTCGATATTGTGCTCTGAAAGCCTTGATTTTAGAGTTGAACGATTCAGCCGATGCATTCGTACTTCTGTTGTCAAAGTAGCTGAGTATGTTTTTGTGGTGAATAATGTTTTGTTTGAAATTAATGTTAGAAATGATGAATGTTAAGCTATATGTCTTCAAAATAAAGCGGACTAACACTTAAGGAGTCTTTTCGATTAAACTTTAAATTTTATTGCTCCAAACATAATCCAAACCAAATCCCAGATTAGCTGCGCTCCTGCAATGCATATTAATTTCCTCTTCTAGCCTCAAATGAAAGGATTTATAACTAATCTCACGAAGATTGTTTGTTTTAAATAAGACTCTATAATCTTCTAGTATTTGATTGTCTTTTGACGTTATAAAAAATTGAACAAAGCTAAATTGAAGTTTGCTGTAAGTCGCCAAATACATGCGAACTACATCAATATCTATCCCGGCAATATCAATCTGTTTTTTATCGGTATTCATCCTGGCTCTTTACAATCTCAAATATGCTATCGCGATATCTTCCGGATTAGGGAGTAATTTCTTTACTGCCAATCTAAGTTCTCTTTCCTTGAGCGGGTTACCGTACCATCCATCCTTTTTCATATGTTTTATCTGTGCATCTAATAAAACAGTAAGGTTTTCGTCCTTTTCAAGGTTATCATAAAATGCTTGCTTTGCCCTGGAGTTTAATGTTGACGGGTAGTGTGATGATGAAGCAGGTTGCTGAACTTTTTTGCTGAGCTCTACGATCTTTTTCAGATATGCTTCATAACTTTCAGCTGCCAGTCCGAATGAAATACAGCTCTGGGTAAAATAAACCTTGTCGGAGGAGGTTCCAGCTGTCGCTGGAATGACAACGATTTCTAGCCGGAAATACTATGGAGGAAAGGGCTGAACTAACCTATAATACACAGGTATTGATTTCTAAAATCTAATCATTTATGTCCAAAGGATAATTTAACCTTCCTTATGTCAAAATCAAATTCTACATTTTACCGGAATGACACGTTAATCCTTGTTCTTTATTCCGTACTATCAACCCCTTGCCCAACCTTAATAGATCTTTTTATAAAAACCCTTGAAAGCCTCTGCAGGATCATCCGCCAGATTCACAGAAGCTGAGATTGCAATCCCGTGAATTCCAGTATTGAGAAGATGATCTGTATCATCAATTTTGATTCCTCCAACCGCTAAAACTGGTATTTCAATGCCTCTTTCCTTCATTTTAACTATCAGTTCTGCATATCCTTTTATTCCAAGCAGTGGATAGTCATTTCGCTTGGTATTAGTTGTCGAAAATGGTCCGCAACCGATATAGTCTACCGCTCCCGAAGAATAGATACGCTCTATATCGTCTATTGTATTGGCTGATGCGCCGAGAGTCTTCTCATCACTGATAATTTCACGGATCTTAATAAAATCAGCCTGCATATCCTCCAGATGAACCCCCTGAGCATCCACCTGATCCAGAAGATGATAATGTTTCGTCAGGATTAACGTAGCACCCCAGTCATCGCAAATTGATGCGACCTGATTTATTTCTTCAATAAGCTCAGCATCTGACTTGGTTAGACAACGATATTGAACCCAGTTAGCTCCTGATTTACAGGCAATTGCTGTTTGTTCAACATGACTTCTATTTGGAAGATCTTGAGTCAGGTAATGGAATTTGGAGATGTATTTTTTCATAATGGTAGTATAAGGCTGACAGTCCCAGTCCCGGATTAAATCCCGGATTAAATCCGGGATAAACGCAGACAGGGTTCAAAACCCTGTCTGCGTTATATTAAAATTTCAAACCTAGGGCAAGTAAAAAATTACGGGGTGCTTGCGGGTAAAAAAAGTTTTCAGTAGTAAAATCTCCACCATACAAATAACTAAATGTATATCCATTCGCTTCATAAAGTTCAGAGAACACATTATTAACCATTAAAGTTATTCCTATATTTTTTACCCCTTTGAATGAAGTATTATACCTTAATCGTAGATCATTTACAAAAAATGCATCAAGACTTCTTTGTGAATTAGAGGTATTATCAAGGTATTGCTTACCCACGTACTTGCTTAACAAGGCAATTTCAGTTTTCTTGAAGGCCTGCCAACTCAGTTCACCGGATCCGATAAAATTTGGAGAAAATGCCAGATCGGTGTTCTTGTAATTATTGACAATTTGTCCGCCATTATCATAATCATCCACATATTCTGTGAAATCTTTTATCTTATTATCACTTACTGAGGCGGTAACAGTCCAGGCTAATTTATTATTAATCTGTAATCTGGTATCAGCTTCAATACCGTAGCGATGGCTGTCTTCAACATTTTGACGGATGTATTCACCAACATCATTCACTTTACCGGTCAAAACAAGTTGGTTGTGGTAAATCATTGCATACGCATTAATTCCGGCATTAATTCTGCTACCCCCAAGCCGATACCCTGCTTCAATATCAAGCAAATTTTCTGACAATGGCCTATTGGCCGGGCTAGAATTGATATAATCGTCGCGGTTTGGTTCTTTATTGGCAATCGCAACTGAAGCATACACATTGTTCATTGAATTCAGGGTGTAACTCAGACCGAATTTCGGATTGAAAAAATGCAGAAGATCTTCCTGATCTAAATTCATTCTGTTCTTATCGGTTCCGTTAACCTTGTAGCTAACCCTTCTATACTGTAAATCTGCAAATAACGTCAGCTTCCCGAGTTCAAAATCGGCCTTCGCATAAGTATTAAAATCTGTTTTGAAGCCATTTCCCTTGTAGTATGGAGAAATCGTATTAGCCAGGGGAATAAACTGACCACGAATTACTTCACCGAAATGATCGCCATCATATTCATTATATGCTCCTCCTAAAGTGAAAATAAGTTCCTTCGAGGGATTATAATTAAGAGAGTACGTGAGACCATAAAAATTATTGTCCAGCCAGCGGCGTCTGATCAGGTCGCTTTTATCAATGGTAGTTCCCCCAACAATTGCCCGACTGATGCCATAATTTTCCAGACTCTGATCTTCCTTAAATTCTTCGAAATAGCCTCTTCCATAAGTGTAATGAAGGGCTGTATTAGCCGAAAATTTATCAGAAAATGTATGTGAATACAGAAACTGATAGTGATCCTGGCTATAATTATCAGTCTGGTCATCATAAGTGAAGCCATTAAAGGTCCGGTTTGTTTTGAGCAGTTTTTCGGGTACTCCGTTCCATGCCTGGTAGGTTTTTTCAGATCCTGAAAAAACGTTGACACGTACCAAATCTTTTTTACCGTAGTAAGCCCCACTTAAGAAATAGGATTTTAGCATGGACGAACCGCGGTCTATATACCCATCAGACCTGATTCGGGATAATCTTCCGTCAAAGCTTAACTTATTATTTATCAGTCCGGTTCCCGCATTAATTGTATTTTTCAAGGTTTGGTATGAACCAAAGGTGTTGTTAAGCTCGGCATAAGCAGAATCCTGTTTGGTTGTGGTTTGTATATTCAAACTACCTCCAAAGGCGCCAGCACCGTTGGTAGATGTTCCTACACCCCTTTGTATCTGAATATTGTC
>CAMCTU010000206.1 GCA_945878525.1 Sphingobacterium thalpophilum | reverse complement strand
ATAGTTATCTCCTCAGATTCAATATCTTCATCTATGTTGATTGCGTAGTTCATTTTATCTTCAAATCTAAGTTTTTCTAAAGAGAGGTATAGATTTAGATATTGAATTTCATCCAGTAGAGTAATGCTATTTTTCAAACAAATTTCAAGATGTTTTCTCATCAAACGCGCGAAACCTGTAAGAATTTGATTTGCAGCTTTTGATTCATTTATTCCTATAAAATATTGGATTGTATTAATTACGTTAAATACAAAATGTGGATTCATCATAGCCTGTAACGCTTTTTGTTCAAGTATTGCTATGGTATTTTGTGTTTGTAGTTCTTTTTTTTGTTTTCTTTTCTGTGAAAAAAGTATTAATACAATCCCAATTAATACAGAAAGTAAAACAATTGAAACTATGATTGTTATTATCCACCAAAACTGAGTTTCTTTATAATTTTGTTGGGCAATGATTAGTTTATTTTCTTTTATCTTTTGTATTTGCAAATAGTGTGAGGAAGTTTTACCAATATTGTCCGACATGTTTTTTGAAAGTCGTACACTGTCATAAAAGTGAACTTCTTTCAAATATTTTAAAGCATTGTAGAAGTTTTTTCTTTTTTGTTCAAGTTCATACGCTTTATATAAAAAATGATAATAAGAGTTATTGTCATTTAGGATTTTGGAATATCGTATACCCTCTTTGATGTAAAAATCTGCATTTGAATATTCTTTTTGCGCTAGATATAAAGAAACTAGTGTTAAGTTTGAACCAATAACCACTTTGTACAAACTATTTTTTTTAGCTAGAGTTTTAGCCTCAAATAGTCGATTTTTTGCTTTTTCAAATTCTTTGAGCTCATAATATATTGCTCCAGAATTCTGTAATACTGTAATATAATTTATTGAGTCTTTTGTTTTTAAGAAAATTTTCTTGCTAATTTCAAGGTGTTTAAGTGAATTCTCATATTCTCCTTGAAATCTTAAAGTAGTTGCAATATTTAGATAAATTCCAGCAATTATTTCTGGTAAATCTAAAGCCTTTGCAATGTTTAGAGCTTTTTTGTAATAAAAAGTTGCCTTCGCGTAATTGACTTCTTTATATAGATTCCCAATATTGTTATAGACTCTCGCCTCATTTTTTTTGTCATTAATAAGTTTAAAATATTTTAAAGCTTCAACAAAACATTTCACAGATTGATCATTGTTACCTAAATAATAGAATCCAACACCTTTAATTCTGTGAGCTTCTGCAATACCAAAAATATAGTTAATTTTATTTGCGAGAAGAAGGGTGCTGTTGGCGTAAGCAATAGTTTTTTGAGGATTTGTAAGCCTTAAATCGAACGCCGCCTTATTTTTAGTATCAATACTTTTAGTGACTATTAATTTTGGTTGTTCTTCCAAGCCAGTTAATAGCTTCACGTGCTGCAAACTAAAATCATCCTTTCTGCTCAAAGCTGAAGCTAATCTTATCGAAGTGATAAAGATAAATATTAGGGAAATGGTTAAGATTTGCTTTCTTTTCAATACTGCATTTTCTTGTAGAATAAATTATGTTCCATTTAGTCTATTTTAAAAAGTATAAAATTTTCAATTCGATTATGGTTTCGAGAAAAATTGCTGCACCCAGAATTTTTTTCAACTACTTTTCTACACTTTCTTATCAAAAACATTTTTCTATAAAAATTATAAAATCTAGATGTTCTAATTACTCAGACTCATCTATAATTAAATATACTAATCTTACCATTATTTTTAATTTTTGAGCGCATATGGGGTATTTTATTGTTAAAAAAACAGAAATAATATCTTAGAATTAGTTGTTTAGCTTTTCATTAATTCATTTGATGGAATAAAATTGTTTAATCGTCTCTAAAAAACCCGATACTTTTCTTCTTGCAACAGTATGCTCTGAATTATCTGACATTATAACAGTTAAACAATTCTTATTTGAATAGTTTTTCAAATGCTTTAGATTTATGATTTTAGATTTATGAATTCTACTGAAATCTGTATCTAGTAATATCTCTTCATATTCTTTGAGATGCTTTGAAACAACAATACGGTTTTGATTTTCAATATGGAAAATTGAATAATTACTATCTGCCTCGATATAAATAATGTCATTTATGTTTACGATATTAAATCCATTTAGGTGTGGTAAATTTAGTTTAGTAATTTTTTTGACTTCATTAAGGTTTTCTTCAAGGCTTTTAAATTGAATTAAATTATAATCGTTATTTAAATTTTTATTTTGCGATGACTCCTTTAAAAAGAGCGCCTTTTGAATTGATTCCCTAAGCTCTTCTATATCAATTGGTTTTAACAAATAATCTACAGCACTTGCTTTTATCGCCTTCAATGCATATTGATTATATGCGGTTGTAAAAATTACCGACTCTGAATTTTTGTGTAAATCTGGTAATAGGGTGAAACCGTCTTCATGCGGCATTGCGATATCAAGAAATACGAGATCTATTTGGTTCGATTTCAGCATTTGGCGAGCTTCTTTTACTGATTTAGCAATTCCTTTGATCTTCACATTAGAGCAGTAGCCATCTATCAGGAAGAAAAGAGATTTGCGAGAGTACTCTTCATCATCTACAATTATTGCGTTTAATTGCATAGCGAATTTTGAATTACATATAATTCTAATTTAAAATATTTTGAGGAAGTGAGATAAATAAAATGAGTAAACGGTAAATATCAAAGATTATCAATACCCAATCACCTGTTGTTCAGTCATTTCCGGTAAATCTCTGAACTGGTATTGCTGTGTTCTCAATTGAGGTTCAAAACCTGCTTCGCGTATGGAGTCCTGTATGCCCTGGGAGGTAAAGCGGTGGGGGGCACCGGCAGCAGAAACCACATTTTCTTCAATCATTATTGATCCAAAATCATTTGCTCCGGCATGCAGACAGATCTGGGCAACCTGTTTGCCTACGGTTAACCAGCTGGCCTGGATGTTTTTGACATTGGGCAGCATGATGCGGCTTGATGCAATGGTACGGATGTATTCGTCGGCTGTTACCTGGTTGGTAATTCCTCTTACCTTGCGCAAAAGGGTACCATCATCCTGGAAAGGCCAGGGAATAAAAGCAATAAATCCTTCGGCATCGGCAGGCTTTTCCGACTGTACTTCACGTAACCAGACCAGGTGCTCAAAACGCTCTTCGAGGGTTTCTACATGTCCGAACATCATGGTGGCTGAAGTGGTTAGCCCTAATTGATGTGCCGCACGCATTACGTCAAGCCATTCCTGTCCCCCGCATTTGCCTTTTGAAATCAGTCGGCGTACCCGGTCGTTCAGAATTTCTGCCCCGGCACCGGGTAAGGAATCGAGTCCGGCGACCATTAAGGCTTTTAGCACTTCGGTATGGCTCATGCCTTCGAGTTTGGAGATATGGGCTATTTCCGGCGGACCGAGCGAGTGTAATTTAAGGGTAGGATATAATTCCTTTAATTGTTTGAAGAGATCAACATAAAAAGCTAAACCCAGGTCGGGATGATGCCCGCCCTGTAAGAGCAATTGCTCGCCTCCATAACGGAAGGTTTCTTCGATCTTTATTTTATAGGTTTCAATATCAGTGATATAGCTTTCATCATGGCCGGGACGGCGGAAGAAATTGCAGAACTTACAATTCGCAATACATACATTGGTGGTATTTACATTGCGGTCGATGATCCAGGTTACTTTGTTATGTGGCACCTGCTTCTTGCGCAGCTCATTGGCCGTGTACATCAGTTCGGATGTTGCCGCATGTTTGAACAGGAATAATCCTTCTTCGGCAGAAAGACATTCGAAATTCAGAGCACGGGTAAGCAAATCGGAGGTAAGCATAAACAAAGATAGGGAGAATTAGTAAATTAGGGAATGAGCAAATGAGCAAATTTGGGAATTTGACAATTGCTTGGTATTTTCCACGTTTTAGGTTTTGAAAGATCTCATTTTATGAGAACGATTTTTCTTTGGAGTTAAATCCCCATCGACAAATAGACAAATCAACTCATAGACAAATTCATTCCCTCGTTGCAATTGCAATAGATCTCTTCTAGCGACAGCGTTCAATTTAAAACAAAAAACCTGTTCGCTCGCCGAGATGACGGTGGTATCATATT
>CAMCTU010000205.1 GCA_945878525.1 Sphingobacterium thalpophilum | reverse complement strand
CTTTGGTCATCGTGCTAATCATAATCATTCTTCTGATTTTGAAAAATAAAAAAGATCTAAAAGAGTTTGAAAGCCAATTGAATAATCAAGACTTTGATCCTGAGCATCACAAGGGTGAAAAAGTTTAAGATGTGCTATTAAAAAATGATTTGTTTTGAATGTTTTTAGTATTTTGTACTATCATTTAATTTAAATCATAACATTAAATTCATCAATTTGAAATGAATTTATGTTATTTTCGTAAATTAATTTATATTGGAACAAAATTTAAAATCCTTTATGGATCGCCGTAGTTTCTTATCTGCAAAGACTATTAATAAAACAGGTTTATCATTTAAATCTCGTACAAATTCGGGGTTATCAAGTTATTTTCCACCTTTTGGCAGACAGGAAATAATTCATTTGTTAAGGCGTACTTTATTTGGAGTTAAACAAAGTAACATCAATGCACTAAGTGGTAAATCACTTTCCGAAGCATTAGATATTCTGCTAACTGCGGAAAATGTTCCGGCACCTCCGATAAATAATTACAATGACGCAAACTTTACTGATCCAAATGTTCCCGCAGGCCAAACCTGGGTTACTGCGGTCTATAACAACGATGCAAACGGTCGCAGATTAACTTCTTTTAAATCCTGGTGGACTGGCCAGATGCTCAATCAAAATACTTCATTACATGAAAAAATGGTTCTTTTCTGGCATAACCATTTTGCAACTGAAACTGTGGATATTGTAGATGCACGCTATGTTTACAAACATCATATGTTGCTTAGAAAATATGCTCTGGGCAATTTTAAAGAGTTTGTAAAAGAAATAACCATTGATCCGGCCATGTTAAGATATCTGAATGGATACCTTAACAATAAAAACTCTCCTGATGAAAACTATGCTCGGGAATTACAGGAACTTTTCACACTTGGGAAGGGCCCTAAATCAAATTATACTGAAAGTGATGTAAAGGCCGCTGCAAGGGTTTTAACTGGCTATACCGTTAACGCGACAACAATATCCAGCGTATTTGATCCAAACAGACATGATACAGGACTAAAGCAATTTTCTGCTTTCTATAATAACGCTACAATTACAGGAAAAACAGGTGCGAATGGAGCCTTAGAGACTGATGAACTGATCAATTTGATCTTTTTACAAAATGAAACAGCACTTCACATTTGCCGTAGATTATATCGCTTCTTTGTATACTACGAAATTGATAGTGCAACTGAGGCCAATGTAATTATACCAATGGCGAATCTTTTCAGGTCAAGTAATTATGAAATAAAGCCTGTGCTTAAAATACTTTTCAGTAGTGAACATTTTTTTGATCCGGTGAACCGGGCCGGGTTGATCAAGAGTCCGGTTGATTTATGTATCGGATTGGCAAGAGAATTCAACATGGTTTTTCCGGATGCTACAGATTATGTAAATCAATATTTTATGCATGATTACATACGTGTACAGGCATCTAATATGCAGCAAAATATTGGAGATCCACCAACAGTTGCTGGCTGGTCTGCTTATTATCAGGAACCTCAGTTCCATGAATTGTGGATCAATGCTGATACATTGCCCAGAAGAATTCAATTTACTGATATAATGATTGGTAATGGTTATACCAGAAATGGCAAAAAAATAAACATTGATATATTGGCATTTATTAGTTCATTATCTAATCCGGCAAATCCCAACACACTGATCAACGAAAGTCTGGAAATAATTTATGCCATAGAAATCACGCAACAGGTTAAAGACTTTCTAAAAAGTATTTTGCTATCCGGACAAAGTTCTGATTCGTACTGGACAGATGCCTGGACAACCTATAGAGCAAATACAACAAATGTCACCAACAGGAATATTGTATTAAACCGACTCCTGACTATGTTTAAATATCTCATGAATCTTTCTGAATATCAACTATCGTGAAAAGAAGGGATTTCATACGAAGCACAGCACCAGCAGGAATAGTATTCCCGGCTCTTATAAATGGGTTCACATTTAAAGCTTTTGCAGAATCTCCATTAGTTTCTGCTCTGACCCAGGCTCCAACAGAAACAGATCATGTGTTGGTGATCATTCAACTAAATGGAGGAAATGATGGTTTAAATATGGTCATTCCCTTGGACCAATATGATAACCTTGCCATTGCCCGTTCTAATATAATTCTTCCAAAAGATAAGATACTTAAGCTGACCGGAACTAGTTTTACGGGCTTGCATCCCTCAATGAGCGGACTCCAAACCCTATTCAATCAGGAAAAACTTCAGATCATACAATCTGTTGGATATCCACAACCGAATTTCTCTCATTTCAGAGCAACTGATATCTGGTTAAGTGCCTCAGATTCTAACCAAACTATTAACTCTGGTTGGGCAGGACGCTATTTAAATGAAGAATTCTCCAATTATCCGATTGGGTTTCCAAATACAATCATGCCTGATCCTTTGGCCATACAGATTGGCTCATTTGTTTCTCCAGCAATGCAGGGACCAGCAGTTAATATGGGAATGGCTATCACTGACCCAGTTAACTTTTATAATTTGATTAATGGAATTCAGGGAACTGCACCCAATACCCGCGGCGGAAAAGAATTGACCTACATTCGGCAGATTGCCCAGCAAACTCAGCAGTATGCAAGTGTTATAAAAACCGCAGCAGGAAAGGTCACAAAACAATTTTCAGGATATCCAACCGGTAACAGCCTTGCAGACCAGTTAAAAATTGTGGCAAGGTTGATCGCAGGCGGATTAAAAACAAGAATTTACATGGTCAGCATTGGAGGTTTCGATACTCATGCACAACAGGTAGATCCAATAGCAAAAGAAAAGGGCAATCATGCAATTCTTCTACAAAGAGTCTCAGAAGGAATAAAGGCCTTTATGGATGATCTGGACTTTTTGAAGGCACAAAAACGGGTACTCGGAATGACTTTTTCTGAATTTGGCCGACGCATCAGGTCAAATGGCAGCGTAGGTACAGATCACGGTGCAGCTGCTCCTCTATTTGTTTTTGGACATTATGCTCAAAATGATATTATTGGTAAAAGTCCGACGATACCATTAATTACCAATACCGGCGACAATGTTCCCATGCAATATGATTTCAGATCCATTTACGCTTCAATCCTACAGCAATGGTTCTGTGTACCTCAGAGAACGCTTGAGAATGTGATGTTGAAAAATTTCCAGAATATTAATGTGATAAAAAAATCAGCACCATGCATGTCTACGAGCCCCGACATAATCAATGTAAATGCCGGGAAAAATCTGATCAGCAATTACCCAAATCCATTTCAAAATTCAACTACTATATCCTACGAAACTTTTGGTGGTCATACCTTAATTCAGGTGTTCAATACTGAGGGAAAGCTCGTTAAAACTCTGGTGGATACGGAAATCGGAGCAGGAAATCATAAAGTCACTTTTGAAAATCAGGGCTATCTGCCTGGAGTCTATTATGCGAGACTTCAAAACGGTTCAATTCAACAGATCAGAACAATGTTATTAGTTCGGTAAGAATTTTACTGATTGTTTATTTTTTTTCAGAAAACACTATATTCCATAATTCGATAGAATTCTAATCAATTATTATTTAATTCGAAATACCGCATATCCTCTTTTGTGTTGATTATCTTTTCGTCGTGCAACTTGAAATGAAAAGCTTCAAGTTTCTGAAGCAGATGATGAAATTCTAATTTCTCTGAGTAACTCAGATTTCCGGTAATCATTTTCCCAACGTGATTCATATCATCTAGAACCCGGTGTAAAAGCTCTTTACCACTCTCGGTGATTGAAATTCTTACTGAACGTTTATCAATCGTATCATCCCACTGTTTAACTAGTCCAGCAGCAAGCAGGCGTCGTATCACTTCAGCACCGGAAGTTTTTTCCTGCATGTTTCTCTTAATAAGATCACTTTTACTGAGATTTTCATGTGTCAATAAAATAGCAAGACATGTAAAATCATCTTGGCTTTGCAAAGGAGTACCTTCCAGGGTTTTTTTGATGTATGATTTTGCGTAACGACTCATGTAAACAATCAAACGACCAATAGCATTATCGATTTGATAGGCTAGCTCCTGAGTTTTTGCTTCCTGATTGCCGAAACGAACATCTAA
>CAMCTU010000204.1 GCA_945878525.1 Sphingobacterium thalpophilum | reverse complement strand
GGTTGATTCGGACCAGCATATTGATTATAAAATGGAATTCCGTTCAATGATACTCCGATGGGTCCGAGTGGTGTTGCCTGATGGGTAGCTGCTACTTTAGGATTCAGTGGAATCTTAAAACTATAGTTTTTTTCACTGATGGAATTTGGATTCTTTGAAAAGGTGGCACCTGCAAAAGTGGTGCCTGAGAAATTTTCGTACAAGCTATTTGTACTTGCATAATATGGACTCTTATGGTCAGGTAATCCTTTCGATTTTATAGTGATGTATGTTCCATCGGAAGTGATACTGGTAGCACCATATATTTTTTTATACACATCAGGAACTGTTGCAGTTACGTTGCTGGGAACTTCTGGAGTAATGGTGTTATTACTACTTTTTGAGCAGGCAAATAATGCAATGCCTATAAATACCGGGAGAATTACATTTTTCATTTTCATATTATTTTAATTGATCCTTTGATTACTATGAATTATGCTTAGTGAAACCTTGTTTACATGGATATACGATTTTTTTGTTTTTTAAATTTCAAAATTCTATGGCAAAATTAAATATTTTGGTACGAATTAAAATAGCACTGATCAAAAAAAACTAAAAGAGATTTGTATGTGGTATGGTCAATTAAATAAATTGCTTTTTCCCTGAGCCGGGCTTATTTAGAAGAGGGGATATTGTTTAAATTGGTATAAGAGTTAAAATTAGTCTGGCTTATTTTATAAAAAATCTTCACGCATCGGACTAAACGTATCAATTAGAATTCCTTCTTCAAGGCATAAAACACCATGGACAAGATTTGAAGTCACAAGAAAGGCGTCTCCTCCTTT
This sequence comes from Sphingobacterium thalpophilum, assembly GCA_945878525.1. Taxonomy (GTDB): domain Bacteria; phylum Bacteroidota; class Bacteroidia; order Sphingobacteriales; family Sphingobacteriaceae; genus Daejeonella; species Daejeonella thalpophilum_B. The sequence goes on along the minus strand of CAMCTU010000204.1, from coordinate 3,314 downwards.
AAGTAATTGTTTTTTACCATCAATGCTGACTTCGAATTTCCCGCTCTGTACATGAGTGATCTGCACATGAGAATGCTTGTGCAAGGGGCCAATTCCACCCTTTTCGAATTTGATCTTCACGATCATTAGGCTTGGATCATAGGCCATGATCTTCCGCTGAACACACTCATCAATCTGTTCCCATTCAATTTTTTCGTCTTCGATAAAATGTTCTGTCATTCTTAAGGTTTGGAGTTTTGTACAAAGATATGGGATTAAAGGCAAGTTAGTGTATGAATAGTGACCCAATAGCTATCTGGTAAAAAATTGAATAATTGAAGTATCATGGATGTTTGACTAAATACCAAAGGTTTTTATATTTCCAAAAGGGCAAATTGAAGGAATATTATTTAACGAAATTCATAGAGGTCTCAGAAATGTTCCTAAAATTTCCATGTTGTTCCGATTTTATCGCAATTAGAATTGGGACTACTGGCCTTGAGTATTTATTTATGTTCCGGCTACTTTATTTCTAAATGCTTAAAAAACAGCTTTGTCCTCCGCTTATTCAATGATTTGCCTTCTTATAATTAATTGCTATTTAGTTTGTTTAAAAAGCAAGTAAATAGTAGATTTATTATCAACAATTCAATATAACATTTACGATAGAAATGAGAAATTTTAAAAGCACATTTTTGAGTTTTTCCATTGCAATATTTGCAGCGATGGTATTGTTTTCTTCCTGTAAACCTAAAAAGATTATCAGTCAGGCGCCAGCAGCACCAGTTCCTGCCATTGTTCAGGATGCACCAAAATCTGCCGGCAACGTGGAGGCCGATACAGATGGTGACGGTATTCCTGATTCAAAGGATAATTGTCCGAATAAGGCAGGTTCTTCCCTCAATGGTGGTTGCCCCGAGATTTTAGCCTCTGAGCCAACATTCAATTATAAAAACATATTGTTTGAATTTAACTCCTCAGTTCTCAAAACATCCTCTTATTCTGTTCTTGATGAGATAGCAAGGGAGATGAAGAAATTTCCAAACATGAGTTTTAACCTCAATGGGCATTCTTCAGCTGAAGGTACTGAACAGAGAAATATGACTCTATCTGTTGATAGGGCCACCGCGGTTAAAAGTTATCTGGTAACTGCTGGGATTAATGCCAATAATCTGAATACAAAAGGTTTTGGAGAGTCCATGCCACTTACATCCAATGATACTGAATCTGGTCGTCAATTTAACCGAAGAGTAGAAATTAAGAGGCGTTAAATTAGAATTTTTCCGTTCAAAAGAGGGTGTTCAAGTATTTTGGACACCCTTTTTTTATAAATTTCTTTTCGTTATCACTGTAAATCTTCGGGAAATTGGAAATAGTGAACAGGAAATGTGTGAATATGCAATAGGAAATAAGGCCCTTGAAATGGCTAACAGTGTAAAAATTCCTTTTTTTAATTTTTTTTTAAAATTCATCTGAAATTCATGTTGGACATCCATTTTTAGGTATTAATCGTAACGATATTATGATAGCAATGGATATACATTTTGAAGATTCGAATAAAAGTAGAATCGGAAAAGGTCGAAAACTTCGTTTATCTGAAGATAAACTGGTTGAAGGTTTGAAAAATATGGATGGAAGTGCAATGTCTGCTCTTTATCGTATGTATTCTGATTCCTTGTACAGGGTTATCTCTACAATCGTAGTAATAGAAGAGGTTGCTCAGGACCTGCTGCAGGAAACCTTCATTAAAATCTGGAAATCATTTAAACAATATGATCCCGGAAAGGGCAGATTATATACTTGGATGGCTAGATTAGCACGAAATATCTCAATAGATTATCTAAGAAGTGTTAATCACCGTAATTATACGGTTAGCGAAAATCTTATTGAATCAACTCAACAGATTGATAAGAAGTTTCAGGTTTCTTATAATCCAGAATTAATCGGGGTAAAGGATATGACGAATATTCTGAATGAAGATCAACGCACAACACTTGATTTAATCTATTTTAAAGGATATACTCATATGCAGGCTGCAGAAGAGCTTAATGTAACTGTTGGTATAATTCGATCAAGGCTTCAATCATCCATTGCGGAACTTCGTAAAACGTTTAAAACTGAATATAAGGGATAAGACTGTTTTTAATTACGAATTACGAATTGTCAATTAACTAATTCCATCAATACCCATAATTCCATCTATACAAATTAATACCAGATCAAGCCGGATTAAATCTCAATAATCAATTACCTGCACCCTGCTCTAATTAGGCTAATAATCCCCAATAGTTCAATCATTTTATACTAAAAGCCCTATTTTCGGGGCTTTTAGGGTTACGATTTGTTATTTAACGCGGTTTGATAAACAAATAAAAATCATTTGAAAAAATAATGAAAAGATTAACTGTCTCCTTAACAGTAGTTGCTTTGTAAGTATTAAATTTTGAATCATATTCCCAAGAATACTTCATTTTTATTTCCTAAGTTGATGCTCCTTACGAAACCTCCTTTCTTAATCAATTTTCTATTTTTATAAATAATCTTAATTAAAGCGTATTGTAGAGATGATTTTTCGAGTAAATAAAATGCTATTGTTGTTAGTCAATTTTACAGTTTTTTTTCAGGTATTTTTTTCTGCAGCTTTTTCTCAGGAACATTTTAGAATTGAAAATGGAATGGATTACGATGATTCTTTGGTTCTGCCATTTATGCGGACTTTGAATTCTACTAATGATTATGTTCTGGTTTTTCGTACATTTTTTCCGGGTGAGGAAGCGGGTAAATCAGATTATTTCGTTTTCTCCGCAAAGGCTGAACAATTTAAGTCATATTTTTATTCCGGAACTGACGGCTATCTCAAAGAATTAAGTTTATCTGTACTTTCACTCAAGCAGATATGGAATACTTTTGATCAAAACAATCTTCTCAGCTTGAGGGATGAAAAGAATATTCCGAATTTTTGTGCCAGGAAGTATCATATTTATGAATCTTACACCTATGAATTTACGATTTACTTTAAAGGCAAATTAAAAGTTTTATCTTATTACAGCCCTGAATATTATATAGATGCCTGTTATGGAATTCCTGAAAGACAAAATATTATTAATTCAGTTGCAGTAATTAAACATTTCAAATTAAAAGAATGAAACAATGATAGAAGGAATAAATTTCATAACTGATGAAATGGGTAATAATAAAGCGATTATCCTGGATTTAATCCGGTTCAAAAAGGATGGAGTTAAGGATGAGGTAATCTTTGAGGCGCTTAAAAACCTGCAACAACTTATCGATAATGCATCTAGCGAGAAGAAATCATCAAACACCTGGGAGCAGGC
>CAMCTU010000203.1 GCA_945878525.1 Sphingobacterium thalpophilum | reverse complement strand
CCCGTGAATTTTCTCAGAACCATGTAAAAGGTTCGGTAAATATTCCTCTTGACATCATTCCAACGCAGTTGGCGAAATTTAAAAATAAAAAGCACATCATTGTTTTTTGCGGCAGTGGAAACAGGAGCTCTCAGGCTAAATCATGCCTGGAGCAAAATGGGTTTGCCAATGTTGTGAATGGTGGTACAGTAGAAATTGTAAATCAGTATGTACGTTAATTCTGAGTATTAAAGAACAGGTGAAATAGAATTTAAAGTAAACAGATGAAAACAATAATTGTAGATGTTAGAACAGCAGATGAATTCATGATGGAAGGACATGCTGAAGGCAGTGTAAATTATCCTCTTGATAAAATTGAAAACTACATTGATACCTTACGCGAATTTGAAAAAATAATTTTAGTTTGTAGAAGCGGTAATAGGGCAAATATTGCCAGAAGCATCCTTTTACAATCAGGTATTGCCAATATTGAGAATCAGGGTGCCTGGCAAAATATTTCAATGAATTAATTAGATATTTAACTATTATGGAAACACTAAAAATCATAATTCCCACAGATTTCTCTGTTCAGGCAGAATTTGCTTACCTGATGGTCCAAAGACTGGAAGAAAAAATAGCAATTGATATTCATTTCTTGCATGTTTTAAACGTGCCTGATACTGTTACATTAGATGCAAAAGGTAACGTTCAAACCTGTGGTGAAATTGATATTAATCCATTCCATCAAAGCGCCACAGAAAAATTGATCAATCAACTTTTCAAGCCGATTATTTCTTTTCACTTAAACAACTAAAAAGATAATGGAATTTATATTACAACCATGGTCCTGGTGGTTCTCGGGAATAATGATAGCAGCAATTATGTTCTTTCTCTTATATTTTGGACAGTCCTTTGGATTTTCTTCAAATTTAAGAACGATTTGTGCAGCTGTAGGTTTGGGCAAATCAACTAAATTTTTTGATTTCAATTGGAAAGCCCAGAGCTGGAATCTGGTATTTTTAATAGGAGCAATTTTAGGTGGATTTATTGCCCGTGAATTTCTTTCTACAGATGCACCTGTCCTGATTTCTGAAGCAACTATTCAGGATTTATCCAAATTGGGTATTGCTGCACCTGAATCCCTTCAACCTGCAGAGCTTTTCGGACTTGATGCAGTTTTATCCATAAAGGGATTTCTGCTTCTTGCGCTTGGTGGTTTAATGGTTGGTTTCGGATCACGCTACGCAGGGGGATGTACCTCCGGACATGCTATTAGCGGTTTATCTGATCTTCAGGTTCCATCATTGATTGCAGTTATGGGTTTCTTTATCGGTGGTTTACTGATGACCTATTTATTTCTTCCTTTAATATTTTAAGATATGAAGCTTATAAAATTTTTATTACTGGGTATAGTTTTCGGAATTGTTATGACGAAATCTGAAGCAGTTTCCTGGTACAGGATTCAGGAAATGTTCCGTTTTCAGGCTTTTCACATGTACGGAATTATTGGAACTGCGGTTAGTCTGGGAGTTGCGGGCGTCGCTTTAATCAAAAAGTTTCGTATGCGGGATTTTCATGGTAATCCCATTATGTTTAATCCCAAGGAAAAATCTGTTTTAAGTTACCTTATCGGAGGTACCATTTTCGGATTGGGTTGGGCGCTGAGTGGTGCTTGTCCGGGTCCAATGGTGGTTAATATCGGATATGGCTATTGGGCAATGGCTATCGTATTCTTCTTCGCATTGGTTGGAACCTATCTCTACGGACTAATCAAGAATAAATTACCTCATTAATTTTAAGCGATATGTCTGAGAAGCAAAATGATAACGATGTAACAAAGGATCTGTTTTCAGTTATAAAAATGCTGGTTAACATTATGTTATTGTTAATTGGGATTATAGTTGCTCTCCCATTGGGATATTATTTATTCAATCTGCCAGAAAGACCAAAAGTTAAGTTGGAGGATACGGCAGCTGTTTTAACTGAAGTGAAATCCGTTGTTCAGGAGTTTTGGATCGCACCAGAGCTTAGCTCCATTACAAATACTGAGCAAAAGGCTGAAATAGAGTATGGCCAGGAGCTTATTGCGCATACAGCCAAGTATTTAGGTCCAAATGGCACTGTTGCGCAGATCAGCAATGGTATGAATTGCCAGAATTGCCATTTAAAAGCAGGAACAGCAGTATTTGGAAACAATTACGGTTCTGTAGCCTCATTATATCCTAAGTTCAGAGCAAGAAGTGGAACTGAAGAAGGCATTGAAAAGCGCGTGAATGATTGCTTTGAGAGAAGTTTGAATGGTTCGGCATTAGAATCAGAGAGTAAAGAAATGAAGGCTATTGTGGCATACATTAATTTTCTGGGCACTAATGTTAAAAAGGGCGAAAAAGCTGCCGGTTCTGGTTTCAAAGATCTGGCTTATCTGGATCGAGCAGCCGATCCGGACTTGGGAAAGGCCGTTTATACTACAAAATGTCAGAGCTGTCATCAGCCTGATGGTTCAGGTATGTTAAATCCGGAGAAAACCGAGTATACTTTTCCACCTCTTTGGGGCAAGAACAGCTATAATGATGGAGCAGGTTTATATCGTATTTCAAACTTTGCTAAGTATGTGAAGTTTAACATGCCGCAGGGGGCAACTTTCGAAAATCCAATGCTTACTGATGAAGAGGCCTGGGATGTTGCGGCTTATATTAATTCTCAAAAACGTCCACATATTAATGTTCCAAAAGATTGGCCGGATAAATCAAAAAAGCCAATTGATCATCCTTTTGGACCGTATTCAGATAAGTTCAGTGAAGAACAACACAAATTTGGACCGTTCAAACCTATAGCAGAAGATCAAAAGAGGGCAGCTGAATCTGCAAAAAAGAGTTTAGCAATATAATACTAACACGAACATCACAATTTCCGAAAAAGATAACATGGAAAATAACAGGAGGGTCTTTTTAAGAAAAATTGGTGTTATGGGTGCCGGAGTTGCTTTGGTTTCTGCAAATCCGATCTTGGCAATTGCGAATGAACCTTCAGAGATAAGTTCAATTGCAGAAAATCAAGGAGAATTTACACTTTCAATATTACAGACTACAGATGTACATTGTCAGGTTCACCCCCATGATGAGCTATTTTGGGAAAATGATCAGGCGGTATTTCGTAAGACTGGTGGTTATGCTCACCTGGCAACGTATCTGAGAAAAGAGAAGAAAAAGAATCCAAATACTTTTATCATCGATACCGGAGATATGTTTCAGGGTAGTGAACTATCTGTAAAAACTTCGGGTAAAGCCATGGTTCCGGTCTTGAATGCACTGGGCTATGATCTTTATTTACCGGGTAACTGGGAGGTAATTTATCATAAAAAGGCTATGCAGACTTTATTAGGTGCATTAAATGCTCCAAAAGTTTGTGCCAATATGTATCATGATCTTGGGAATGGTAAACGTGGAGAATTAATTTTTCAACCCTATCATATCTGGAACGTCGGGGGTGTTAAAATTGGTTTTCTGGGATACACTGACCCATTAGTTCCAATTCGTCAGTCGCCTGGTTACAGTAAAGGAATAATCTACACCAAGCCCGAAGAAAATCTGGCTCATTATGTGGATGTTTTACGTAATCAGGAACAATGCGCCTATGTATTACTGCTTTCTCACCTTGGGTTATCACAACAGATACATTTAGCTAACCTCCCCGATTGTGAAGGTGTTGATTATATCTTAGGAGGCGATACGCATGAAAGAGTAAGAAAACCGATTGAGTGTCGTTATTCAAAGGTAGTTGAACCAGGAGCTTTTGGTTCATTTGTTGGAAAACTTGATCTCAGGATAAAAGACGGAAAGGTAATTGGAGACACTTATTCTTTGGTTGAAATTGATTCAAAAAAGATTAAAGCCGATAATGAGATTTCTAAATTAATTGATATACATGAAAAGCCATTTGAAGGAGATATCAGTCATATTGCCGGCTACAGCACGATACCGCTGTATCGTTATTTTGTTATTGAAAACACGATTGATACTCTGATACTTGATGCCTTAAAGTGGAAAATTAAAGAAGCCGATATTGTTTTGTCGAACGGATTTAGATTTTGTCCGCCGAATGCAAGTCCTGATCAAACCGGGAATATCCCGATTACAAACGGGTATATTTTTGATATGCTTCCTGTGGA
>CAMCTU010000202.1 GCA_945878525.1 Sphingobacterium thalpophilum | reverse complement strand
ATGTGGTTGTTCATTATCGCATCATTCATGATGTTTGCCGCATTAACGAGTGGGTTTATTGTATACACTGAAGGCAATGCAGAACGTGGTATTAAAGTATTGCTTCCCAATGCATTTATGTATAGTTCTGTGATCATCATTCTGAGTAGCCTGACAGCACACCTGGCCTATTTATCTGCAATAGGTTTGCAATTTGCCAAACAAAAGCTTTATATAGGAATTACAATTTTACTCGGCATTGCATTTTTTTATAGTCAATTTCAGGCATGGCAGGCTTTATTTGACTCAGGTGCTTATTTTGTGAATTATAACGCTTCTCAGTCCTTCATTTATGTGTTTAGTGGAGCCCACTTAATACACGTTCTGGTTGGCTTGTTTTTCTTAATCTATGCCCTGCTAGGCGTCTTTCGTAATATTCCTCCGGTACGAAACGTATTCAGGATGGAGATTGCATCCATTTTTTGGCATTTTCTTGATATCCTATGGATTTATCTATATGTTTTCTTACTTTTGAATCAATAATAACTCAACATACCATTGTTTAAATGAACACTACTGTACCCAAAATTGATGAATTAAGAACTGACGCCTGGAGCGGCGGGAAGTCGCCTTTTGCTGTAGAGTATGGAAAACTCATGATGTGGTTTTTCCTTTTGTCAGATGCTTTTACATTTTCAGCTTTTCTGATTTATTACGGAGCGCAACGATTCAGTAAAATTAGCTGGCCTGATCCTGATGTAGTGTTTCAGTCGATTCCCGGAATTACTGATCATGGATATCCTCTGGTGTTTGTAGGTATCATGACCTTTATTTTGATCATGAGCTCGGTAACTATGGTACTTGCAGTTGAGGCAGGTCATCGTAATGCCAAAAAGGAAGTGGTATGGTGGATGATCGGTACAATCATCGGCGGAATGATGTTCCTTGGCTGTCAGGCATTAGAGTGGTCACATCTACATCATGAAGGTTATTGGTGGGGAAGTTTTCCTGAATCATATACGGGTGCAGACACTGTCGGCGCCCTGCAATTTGCCAATCTGTTCTTTACAATTACCGGTTTCCACGGTTTCCACGTGTTTACCGGGGTATTAATAAATATTATCATTTTACTTATGGTACTCGCAAATGTTTTCCAAAAAAGTGGAAGCTATTTAATGGTCGAAAAAGTCGGACTTTATTGGCACTTTGTAGACCTTGTTTGGGTATTTGTTTTTACATTCTTCTATTTAGTTTAAAACCTGATAATCTATTTATAATGTCAGCAGAACACACACATGATGAGCATGCTTCTGAGCATGAAGGAATGACCAAGAAAAAAATCTGGCAGGTTTTCTTTTACCTTCTAGGTATTACAGCCGTAGAATTTTTTATCGCTCTTTATCTGATTCCTAAAGGAATTGTTGGACACGGTATTGGTAATTTCGCATATATTGTCCTTACATTGGTTAAAGCCTTTTACATAGTGGCTTATTTTATGCACCTGAAATTTGAAAAATTTGCACTTAAAACAGGTATCGTTGTTTCTTTGGTGTTCATCATCTATTTCATCATACTTATGCTCATTGAAGGGAACTACCAATCCATTCATATGAATTAATGAGTTTACCTTCCTTCCCAGTAAAGAAAATTTTGATACTGCTGATTCTTTTGGCAGTTCCAGGTACCGTATATTATCTGTTGAAGGAGAAGGGGCAAAATCGTTATCGTCCGCTTAACATTTATGGTGAGAAAAAGCTTTCAGGTACTTTTTCTCTCAAACGTCGTAAGCAGATTCCAGATACATTATATCATGTTATTAGGGATTTTAATCTTCTGAACCAAAATTCCAATAGTGTTAAGTTTCCAGCTGACAGCAATCAAATTACTGTTGTAAATTTTTTCTATACACGTTGTACACTCTTATGCCGCGATATCAATAAGGATTTGGCAAGGGTAGCTAAAATGTACAACAAGAATAGGTTGATGCGCTTTATTTCTATTAGCGTAGATCCTGAGTATGACAGTCCGGCTGTACTTGCTGAGTACAGTAAGCCATTTATCGCTGAAAATAAAAAATGGGACTTCCTAACTGGGGATAAAGAATTAATATATTCTCTTGCAAAAACTGATTTTATGGTAGATGCCATAGCAGACAGTACCGGAAAAAATAATATTACTCACAGTCCCATGCTCATTTTAATTGACCCACAAAAACGGATAAGAGGATATTACGATTCAAGCCTTGGACAAGAACAGGTCACATTATTAAGTGATGAAATTAAGTTATTGATTACAGAAGAGCTTAGAAGTATTAAATTTCGATAGTTGATACTCAGCTTTTTCTGATAAATATTATAATTATGAGTGATAAACATATTTCAAGAATTATAACTGCAGTTTCAGTTTTTGTTCTTATCGTTGTTGTTATTTTACAGAGTAAGCTGTTAAATATTTTTCCAGATAAGGATGCGATCCCGGCCTGGGTGTTTTCTCTTCCATTATTCAATGCTGTAATTAATGGTATATGTAGTGTTCTTTTGATTTTATCTCTTTATTTTATTAAGAGAAAAAACATAACAATGCACAAGAATCTAAATATTCTTACATTCATTCTTTCCTCATTTTTTTTGGTTTCATACATCATCTTCCATGCCACAGGAATAAAAACTACTTATGGAGGTGTTGGATTCATTCGTACGGTATATTATGTTATTCTGACAACCCATATCATACTGGCTGCTATCGTCTTACCACTTGTATTATTTAGTTTTCAGAAGGGATTACAAATGAAAGTGGAGCAGCATAAAAAACTGGTTCGCTGGACATATCCCATATGGTTATTTGTTACAGTTAGTGGAGTTATTGTCTATTTGATGATCTCTCCATATTACTCCTTTTAGTAAGGTTAAAATTTTAATCAGCCGACTGTAAACTTAACATTACAGCTTTATGATCCTTCCTATTTGCAGTGCTTTTGACGTATCTTTACTTTATGAAATCGTTTAGAAAAAATTTTTTTTGTTTCATTCTGATTTTTTCATTTATGGGCTCAGCTGAAGTATCAGCGCAGTGTTCTATGTGCACATTAAATGCAGAAAATTCTGTTAAGAATGGCAATACTGAGGGCAAGGGCCTGAATAATGGTATCTTATATCTTTTAGCCGCACCTTATCTTGCAATTGCAAGCGTTGGCTTTTTATGGTACAAGAAATACAGACGTAAAAATGTCAATTTAAATATCAAAGACAGTAAGATTAATTTGAATTAAGTACTGCTTGATTTCTATTGGCTATCTGATTTATTTAATGTTCTTTAGCTGATCCTTATGGCAAAAACTTCTCAATTTACAGCAATACTGACCTCCAAATGTCCTAAATGTAGAAGAGGGGATGTTTTCTCGGGTACACTGTATGGACTAAATTTTCAGGAAACCAATGATCGTTGCGCTCATTGCGGGATGAAGTTTGAAGTTGAACCAGGATTTTTTTACGGGGCCATGTACGTTAGTTATGCATTTGTAGTTGGAGAGATGCTTAATGTGGGTTTATTCACTTACCTGATCACTGGAAATGATACTTCGCCCTGGCTATATATTTCAACAATTATAGGTGTAATTTTATTGCTTACACCAATCAATTATCGCTATTCCAGAATATTGTTGCTTCATTGGCTGACCCCGAAAATTAAGTATTATCCTGATTATGACACCGATGATAAACCCGGCAACATTTGATTTTTTAGAAGAACTAAGTTCGAATAATAATCGAGAGTGGTTTCTGTTAAATAAATTAAGGCATGATAATGCAAAGGCAAATGTGCTGGAATTTGTAAATACTCTGATTTTAAAGCTTTCTAAGATTGACCCTTCCATATCCGCAGACCTTGATGCAAAGAATTGTGTGATGAGAATTTATCGTGATGTCAGGTTCAGCAAAAATAAAACCCCTTATAAAACTAATTTTGGTGCCGGTTTTTCCGAAAATGGTAAAAATTTTAAAGGACCGGGCTATTATTTGCAGATTCATCCTGAAGAATCTCTTGTTGCAGGTGGATACTGGATGCCCGAAGGAGAACATCTTAAAGCAATACGCCAGGAAATTGACTACAATGGAACCGATTTTCACAAGATTGTTGATGACAAGGCATTCGTTAATTATTTTGGTTCGCTCGATGAGGACTATAAATTAAAAACCGCACCCAAAGGATATCAACCAGATCATCCATATATTGAATATTTAAAATTAAAAAGTTTTACATTTAGTCATTCTTTGACAAAGTC
>CAMCTU010000201.1 GCA_945878525.1 Sphingobacterium thalpophilum | reverse complement strand
AGCTGGTTCATCTCTTAGAACGCACTGAGCTAAGAAGTTATCATTGTACTACCATTTCCGTAGCGGTCTTCCAGGATATTCAGCAGCATCATTAATCAGAAACACTTCAAGCACCTTATTGCCACTTCAAGTTGAGCTTTTGTGATTTTTTAATCTTCATATCTATGACCGTTATTTATCCATTGTTGTATTTTATTTCGCTCTACTAAAGAAATCAAACCTGTTTGAGGCATCGGAGTTGGGTTACCTTCTATTGCTCTGGAATGTATTCTACTCCAATAAGTTAGAATATCGCAAATTCTTGTAAAATTAATACCTGCATGTGGATTAGCTCCGGAATGACAAGACGAACATCTCATTTTTAAAATTGCTTCAACTTCTGTAAAAAGTATGCTTTTTTGAATAGAGTCGATGCTAATCTCTTTTGTAACTACACAACCGTTTTTATCTTTTATTGACAATAGGTGCTTGCCTACAGATATTTTTGTAAAATTAGTATTTGTTTGAAAATTTCCTTGCCCCAATTTGTATATAAAACGAGTATCAAATGGTGAAACTACCTTTACAGTACCAGTAGAAGAACAGGGGTTGGAGCTACTCGTTATGGCTGTAATTTCGGGCATAAAATTACATTCATCATCTTTAGTGTCACAAGAACAAATTATAATAAATCCAAAAATAAAAATTAGTTTTTTTTTATTATTTATTTTCATCAGTTAACGCACTAATAAAACTGATAATTTCTTGTTGTTCTTTTTCAGTTAAATCCAGTTTATCGAAAGGTAAGGTTTGATATTCTAAGTTCATACCAATACCATTACCTCCACCTAATTTATAAAATCTAACCACATCTTCCATGGTCTTATAAACTCCATTATGCATATAAGGTGCTGTTTTTTCACTATTTCTTATGGTTGGGGTTTTAAATGAAAATCTGAGTTGTTCTATTTGATTTAATTTATATCTACCTTCATCATCATCTATAATGGCATTTTCCCATGCGATACTTCCTGGAACACCAATAACCTCCGATTCGGAGTTATTATACCAGGGTGGTACTGTTCCATTAAAAATTGGAATGAAATGGCAAGTAGCACATTTGGCTTTACCAGCAAATAAATTAAACCCATTTATTTCATTTTCTGTCAGCGTAGCTTTTCCGGCAAAATAATGATCGATTTTCGAATTAAAAGGCATTAAACTTCTAACATAAGATGCAATAGCATTTCTAATTTCATAAGTTGTTATTTCTTTCTTATCAGGAAATGCTTTGGTAAATAATTTAACTACATTATCATTGGAATAAATTTTATCTTGTATTTCATTTGGAGAAAGGTTAAACTCATCTGGATTTTTCATGACGCTTTCTATTTGATTTTCCAAATCTTGAGAACGCATATCATAGAAAAATGCTTTTTGAAAAGAAGAATACAACAAAGTTGGAGAATTTCGATTGGTACTGTTGTTATGAATATTTTGTGTAGAAAATTTTTTACCATCAGTAAAAGCTTTTTCAGCATTGTGACAAGTTGCACAACTCATTTGGTTGCTACGAGAAATAGAATTATCATTAAAAAGTAATTTACCTAAAGCTGTTTTTTCAGGTGTAGATTTTGATTCAGCAAAAGGAGAAAATGCATCAGGATTAAGTTTTTTTCCTTGCATTAAATCTGAGAGATGACCATAAAAAACTTTACTGTCACTAAAATCCGGCGCTTTTTCAATTACAGTTTTAAATTCACTTTCAAAAGCAACGCTAAGTGGCATCAAATGGTTTTTTATAAACTCTAGCCTATTAAAAGTATTAAAATCATTGTTGGTATTGATGTATTGTTTCGCTTTCTTAGAAAATTGAGTTATGTCAGAATCTACTTCATGTTTATTTGTCTCGCAATACATCAAATAGAACTCTTCTATACCTTCTATAGCATTTTTAGCTTCATTAATTGAATTAAACGCCACGGGAGAGTCAAAACCTGTTATACCTAATGCAGCAATTCTTATGATTTGATGTTGCATTAATTCATAAAAATGATGGTTTTGAATAGGTAAATCTTTAAAATTTTGTTGAATAAATTTTAAGTCGGTTTTTAAAATACGAACCTGAATTTTTAGTTCATCCAAGTTAACACTATCACCAAAAATAATTTCTTCAATAACTTGAAAACCCGTTGCAGCATTTACAATATTATCATCTGTTTTTATTTCGGGTAGAGCAGGCCCATTTATTCTTCGAGAAAGACCTTGAAAATAATATTCTACAAAAGGTTCTATTTTTTTATACTCTTTTCTAGTTTTCTTGAATTTCAGGATTAACTTTTCTTTATCCTTTTCCTTTTCTATTTCAGACAAAGCAGTGTTTAATGTATCTATTTTTATCGAAATAGTTGTATGTAGTTTTTTTTCTAAAATTTTATAATCTTTATCTACACAAGAAAAAAGAGATGACATTAAAAATGATAAAATGATAATTCTTTTCATTTTGTTTATGCTTGTTAATTTTAATAAAAAAAACCTCCACCCAAGTAAACAGGTGAAGGTTTAATTCTAACCTAGTTTTTATTATCTAGGTACATTTTTTAAAATAAGTGTTTGACCACCAGATTTATATGACTGTACTGAAGTAGCCTTACTTGGATTTAAAAATTTATCATCTTCTACCCAAGTATGTGCATGGATATTAATTGTAAATGTACCTGGAACTCCAACTACATCAGAAATATCTTCCATAGCACCGTGCTCCCAAGCTCCAAATTTTAATCTGCTAGTGTTAGTTGCAACATTTGGGTTATATTTTGTATCCAACATTCCGGCATCACCATGCGTCATATCCATAAATATTTTTTTAGCACCTGTTGCAATATTGTACTGCCAAATTAATGAATTATGAGTAGCCTCTGGGAAAAATGAATCTCCATCTTCTTGTATATACACAAAGTTTTCTGTTACACAAAGGTTATCTGGATTGATGATATCTTTACCTTTTACGTTAGCACCTGTTGCAGATACGTCTCCGTCAGCAGCAATTTTTAAAGTTCCTTTTAATGGATCATTAGCATCCAATTTCAATTGATACATTCTTCCCATGTATGTTTTTTCAGATGAACCACTTACTCCTGTTGCTACAAAATATAATTCTCTATTATTAGTAGCAGACCCTTTACGATAATCTAAATCTTCAACGCGAGCAAATTGAATAGATTTAAGACTTGTATTTAAGTTTTCTATTTCTGTTCCAGTTAGGTTTTTAGCATTTGGTACTTCTACAAATTCTACAGGGTAGTTATTATTCCATGTCATTGCAGTTTCGATTTGGTTTAAATCTGTCCTTCTTAGTACATATAATTTACCATTGTCTAAATCTCCAACTGTGTTAGACACATACAAATACACCTGACCATTACCAGCATCTTCTCCTAGAATAATGACTGTTTTTCCTGGATATGCTAGTTTGCTTAAAGGAACTGCATTTTCACCACTAAACTTACCTAAAGCTGGTTTTACCCTTGCCTGGCTAGATGGATTTGCAACTCCAACTGGATCAATCGCGTGCGTCATTGCGTTTACATTCGATTCACCTGTTGTTAAAAAAGTAGGACCAAATCCATGTTCCGCCGGAGTTGCCATTGTAGCAGAACACAATCTAAACATACCTCCATCCGTATTTACAATATAATCTCCTTTAACGATATCTAATTTTTTGTCTAAGTATAATCTTGACACGGCCCAAGTATTTTCATGATTTGTAACCATAATATAGCCGCTTCCGTCTGGATTTTTTATAAATCCTTGACCATCAGGAGCACCTCCAAAAACCATATTCCCGGAATTTGGTATTGCATCTTCACTACTTACTAAAGTGAAAACTCCTACACTAGAAAACTCAGATCCCATTTTTACAAACGATGGAGTTTTAGAACGGTTTTTGAACTCAACAGTCTGACTCTGATTGAGTTCATCATTTGTTGCATCGCTATCTTTTCTACAAGATACGATCACAGTAGTAGCGATTATAGAAGCTACAAAAATTTTTAAAGTTGTTTTTTTAAACATGGTTGTATATTTTCAAGTTTGTGATCAACAAAATTACTTATACATCGGAAATAGAATATTATGCTTTCAATATCAAATAGATAAATTATTATTAACGAAAGTCCAGTTAATTGAATTTCTTAACAGTTAAACCGAAAAGGATTAGGGATAATTTATTTATTAATTTAATTCCTGTTTGTGTGGTAAAGAGCTTGAATTAGCGTAACGTTTTACCGATTTGCGATGGGCGTGATTTTTAGCCTCCCGCAACTCTGGGGCTG
>CAMCTU010000200.1 GCA_945878525.1 Sphingobacterium thalpophilum | reverse complement strand
AGAGCTTCTGTCACTGATTATGAAGGTTTACAACTAAAAAGAGAATTTTACTCACCAGTTTATGAGATTGCTGAGCAGACCGAAAGCAGACTTCCTGATTTCAGAAATGTATTGTTATGGTCGCCTGACATTACCATCAGTACAGATGGTAAAAAAACCATAAGTTTTTACACTTCCGATCAGGAGAATAACTACACAATTATGCTTCAGGGAATTAGTTCATCTGGAAAAGCTGGTTCTGCGAGTTTGAATATCCAGGTTAAGAAATAGTTTGACAACATGAAAAAACAATTCGGCGGCCCAGAAGGTGGTCGTACTTTTATAGAAACAGAATAAAAAGCCCGTTCCCCGACCCAGAAGGGGTGAATTTATTTGTAATTATCACATACGACCCCTTCAGGGTCGTTTTTTTCGCAAGACATTTCTATAAACATTTGACCCCTTCGGGGTCATTAGAAAGAATTTCAGCATGAATGAAATTATCATGATTGCGATTTTAAATCATGTCAATGCGAGCCCTCGTTCCATGTCATTTTTTTTATGATTGGGAGGTTCCCGCTTTCGCGGGAATGACAAATCATTAAGGAGTTATTGGGAGATTCCAGCCTTCGCTGGAATCGATGTAGGTTAATACAAGTTTAATGAACCAATCCACGGCAAGATTCAAAATTACCATCCCCGAAATACATAAAGTCAAAATACCGGTAAAATGAAATATCATTTATTATATGGTTCCGTACTGCGATTCCAGCGAAGGCTGGAATCTCCCCATCCCCCAATTGCAATTGTCATTCCCACGAAAGTGGGAACCTCCATTAAGCCATGTAATAATTTTGTAATTGCGAAGGCTGGAATCTCCCCATCCCCCTACAACTCATGTCATCCGATAATTATCTGATCTCGCGAAAGCGAGAACCTCAATTAATAGATTTTAGATAGTCGGATCAGCGAAATCGGGAACCTTCCATTATATTCCAATCAATTTTAACACAATGGGTCTTGGCGGTCTCCTATTAATTCCTAAAGCACCTGGCTATCCACTGTGATTCCTTTGTTGAAATCTCCGGGTCCTTCGCAAAATCATTTTTTTATTGACAACTAAATTTTCATCCATCACTAATGTTTTAGTAATTTGTGAATCAATTAAAATTATCCAATATGATATTTAAAGGATCCCCGATTAGCATCTTTTTCTGCTTTACTCTAAGCTTTGTTCTGTTATTTTCTTCTGTACAAGTTCAGTCCCAAAATAAAACCAAAGATTATAAGATCAGTGCTCAATGGCAGCCGGTTCAGAATAATTATGAAGGCAAAAGTCAGTCGCTCTCGGTGCTGAGTATCAGCAATGAATCTTCAGAAGACTTACCTTCCAACGGATGGATCTTGTATTTCAATTATTCAGGCGAATTACCAAAGCCAGATAGCAGGGGTTTGACAATTTCTTTTGTCAACGGAGATCTCTATAAAATTGAGCCAAATGCAGCTTCTGATGGCATATCGGCAGGGGCAAAGATAGATTTTCAACTGATCAGCTTAGGGAATATTGAGAATGTAACTCAATCGCCTCAGGGATTTTATCTGGTTATTTCGGGAACACCTGATCAGGTAATTCCTGTTAAGTGTACCTATCCCGATCCTTCCCCTGAATTTTTAAGTTCCCTCCCTGCATCAAAAACCTGGATGGATCCTTCCTATGTTTATTCAAAAAATCAGGATGTACAGGATATAGAGGCCTCGAAATTGCCCTTAATATTCCCGAGTCCGCAAGAGTATAAATCAATAAAGGGAGACTATACGATCAGTGGAAATACCGGTATTTCTTCGGATCCTTTATTTATTAAAGAGGCTGGATATTTAATCGATGAGCTTAATAAATTGCTTATTGCAAAACCATCAATGAAGTCAGGTGCCGCTCAAGGCATTGTGTTAAAAAGAGATCCAAAAATTGCAGATGAGGGCTATGAATTAAGTGTTTCTGAAAAAGGGATTTTGATCACTGCTTCAACACCTGCCGGAGCATTTTACGGAATTCAATCGCTCAAAAGTCTGATTCCTCCATTAAGCTGGAAAAGTAAACAGAGTTCAATAGTTCTTCAGGCGGTCGAGGTGAAGGATCATCCCCGTTTTGCTTATCGGAGTTTTATGCTGGACGTGGCAAGGAATTTTCAAACCAAGGATGAGATCCTCAAAGTACTGGATCTGATGAGTTTATATAAGCTGAATGTATTTCACTTCCACTTTTCTGAAGATGAAGGCTGGAGGGTTGAAATTCCTTCGCTGCCTGAACTAACCCAGGTTGGAAGTGTCAGAGCGCATACGATTGACCATAAAAATAATATTCAGCCTGCATTTGCTTCAGGTGGTATTGCAAATCAGATGCCTGGCAGCGGACATTTAAGTCGCAAGGAATTTATTGAAGTATTAAAATATGCTGCAGCACGACATATTCAGGTAATTCCTGAAATTGAATCTCCTGGTCATGCCCGTGCAGCGGTCAAAGCGATGGAAAGCAGGTATGAAAAACTGATGAAAGCAGGAAAACCCGCAGAAGCTTCCAGATACCGTTTAATCGATCCTCAGGATAAATCTCAATACCGTTCTGTTCAGGGATGGAAAGATAATGTAATGGATGTAGCCTTACCTTCAGTTTATAATTTCATTGAAAAGGTGACTGATGATTTGATCCTGATGTATAAAGAAGCTGGAGCACCATTAAAAACGATCCATTATGGTGGAGATGAAGTGCCAGCGAAGGTGTGGGAAAAATCTCCGGCATATTTGAAATTAAAAAGCACGAATCCTGAGATAAAATCTACAGATGATTTATGGTATTACTATTTCGGAAAAATCAATGCTATGGCTAAAAAGCGTGGTCTGTTTGTATCCGGATGGGAAGAAGCTGGAATGCGTAAAACCACCCTAGATGGTAAGCCTCATTATATTGCCAATCCTGATTTTGCTGATGATCATTTCCAATTGCATGTTTGGAATAATGTGATCGGATGGGGGGCTGAGGATTTGGCTTACAAATTGGCAAATAGCGGTTACAAAGTAGTTCTTTCACCTGTTTCCAACCAGTATTTTGATCTGGCCTACAATAACTCCTATTATGAACCCGGTTATAAATGGGGTGGTATGGTGGATGTGGATAAGCCGTTTTATTTCATTCCTTATGATTTTTTGAAGAATGTTAAAGAAGACGGACAAGGTAGGCCAATTAAAAATCTAGATCAGACTAAAATGATCAGGCTAACTGATTATGGTAAAACCAATGTCGTAGGACTACAGGGATTGTTATGGTCAGAGAATAATGTGAGCAAGGAAAGACTGGAGTACATGATGCTTCCCAAAATACTGGGTCTTGCCGAAAGGGCCTGGGCTCAGGAGCCTGAATGGGCAGTGGGAGAGTATTCAATTTTAAATGATCTCTATTATAAAAACTCCTGGTCACAATTTGTCAACCGTGTTGGGAAACGTGAATTACCACGTCTGACTTATTATAATGGAGGATTTTCCTATCGCATTCCAGAGCCTGGATTGAAGATCAGGGATGCTAAGGTATATGCCAATATTCAGCTCCCGGGATTAGAGATCAGATATACCAGAGATGGTTCAGATCCGACAGCCGGTAGTACTATTTATACTAGTCCTATAACCGAAAAAGGAAAATTTCGTTTTGCTGCTTTCGATGTTTCGGGAAGGAAAGGAAGGGTTGTGGGGATTGAGAATAAATAGTTATAATAGTATTTATTAATAGATTTTAGAACTAGCAGAATTTTCGAATTAATTGATAGTCAAAACTATATTAAAATCGGATCCTGGCGGTTATCCCAAAAAAACAATAGATGAACAGTTGTCTCTGTTACCTTGTAAAATAAGGAACATTGAGGGGTAATTAATGCAATCCTGATTTTTTCGTCAAGAGTGGAAGTCTTGAACATGAAAGGTTGTTGTGAAATTAGATCAATAGTTTTGTCAGCTTTTGAAACAAATTTACCTGCAGAACGCTCGCCGAATCTATTCAGGATAAACATATAAACAGATTCCAGTGATTCTTTTGAGCGTGGCGTGTAAAATACCTGCAGACTCATCTCATATTCAGCATGTCTTTAACACCTGAAAATGGAATTAACTGGCCATTATCGGATTGTGCCTTTGATTCATTGAGGCCCTTTATCACGTTTTCAGGATAGACCTGGCTTTTCTGCTCAAAAGTAACTTGCATTACTTTCATTACTGCCTTCAAGGCTGCAAGCTGCTCCTCAGTATCAGGGTAAACAATTAAAGAATCCATATACAAATATAATTATTCT
>CAMCTU010000199.1 GCA_945878525.1 Sphingobacterium thalpophilum | reverse complement strand
CTACCGGATCAACTCTTGTGTCACAATTGATCGATAGTTTTGTTGTTATTTTCATCGCATTTTATCTTAATCCTCAATATAACTGGAGCTGGCAAATGGTTGCAGCAATAGGATTGGTAAACTACACTTATAAATTTACAGTAGCAGTTCTAATGACTCCCTTGTTATATGGAGTACATAAAATCATTGATAAATTCCTTGGAAAGGATCTTTCCGAAAAGCTGATAGCAGAGGCTGCCAAAGCTTAAAAACATCTTGAAGATTTTGAAGTTATTAATATCAATATAAACTGAAAATAAAATGAAATCTAAAATACTTTGTCTTACCTTGTTTTTGGCTGTTTTCTCAGGACTATTTAATCCTTTAACTGCCCAGGAAACTCTTTGGAAGGAACAAACCGCATGGGAAGGCGTCCCTGATTATTATCAGAAATGGAATTATCCTGATTTTCAGTTTCCTTCTGGATTGCCTGCCTGGAAAAATGACAGGGTTCAGGTGGCAGCTACACTTCAGCGATTATTAGGTGATATTCCTGCCCGTCCCAAAAACCTGAAGGTTAAAACTGTTTTCAGAAAACAGATGAATGGATATATACTCGAAAAGTTTCTGATAGACAATGAAGTAGATGGCTTGATTCCCGGATATCTTGCTATCCCAAGCAATGTTAAGGGTAAGGTGCCAGTAGTGTTGGGAATGCATGGTCATGGCAGCAGTAAAGACAATATCTTTGGCTCTAATTCTGGCACTGCTCAGGATGTATTGGCTTTACTGATTTCAAAAGGATATGCAGTAATGGCAATCGACAGTTATTTCAACGGGGAGCGCCGTGGAACAGGTCCTGCGGGGGCACCAGAGACTCAATCAAAAGGGCCAGACCAGGAAACTTCAACATTTAAAATTAATTTATGGTTTGGTCGCTCCTTATGGGGAATGCAAATTCGTGATGAGCAAATTGCACTGGATTATCTGAATACCCGTCCGGAAATTGATTCAGAAAAGATTGGTGTAGAAGGAATGAGTATGGGTAGTACCAGGGCCTGGTGGCTTGCGGCATTGGATGAACGTGTAAAGGTTGTGGTCGGAATTGCATGTTTTACGAGATACAAGGAGCTTATTGAGCAAAGAGAACTGAAAGCACATGGTATTTATTATTTTGTCCCGGGTGTTTTGCAACACTTTGATACAGAAGCAATAATGGGACTTATTGCGCCAAGACCATTTCTTGCACTAACAGGTGACAGTGATGCAGGTTCGCCGCTTAGTGGAATGAAAACGCTGGAGAAAAAATTAGATACTGTTTACTCGCTGTATAAAGAGAACGAAAAGTTCAAAAGCATAATTTATCCCAATACTGGCCATGTATTTACTGATGATATGAAGATTGAAATGCTCGACTGGTTTGAAAAATATCTTAAATAGATGATAAAGACTTTATTAATCCGTGTTGCTCTAATCTTTTGTTTTTTATCTTTTTTCGATGAAAATGGAGTTTCACAAAATGTAAATAAGGAATCTGCATGGCAGAAAATTGCACCATACTTTGCCAGTCCTGTTCAGTTTAAAGAACAGTATGGACCCTATCGTTCCCCTTTAAAGTTTTATGACGGCAGGGAAGTTAAAAATCCTTCAGATTGGAAGAAAAGGCGGATAGAGATTCTCGATCGCTGGAATGGCTTGATGGGTAAATGGCCGGCTTTGATTACTAATCAGAAGCTTCAGTTTCTGGATTCGGTTCGGAAGGATGGCTTTACTCAATATAAAGTACGCTTTGATTGGGTACCTGGTCAGAAAACAAATGGCTACCTGTTGGTCCCGCATGCTAAAGGTAAAATGCCTGCAGTTATTACCGTTTATTATGAACCTGAAACTGCTGCAGGTTTAGGAAGGCCTGATCTACCTGATCGTGATTTTGCTTATCAGCTTTGTAAAAGGGGATTTGTGACGCTTTCATTAGGTACTACAGAAAGTACCAATTCTAAAACCTATTCGATTTATTACCCCGGAATTCAGAATGCGAGTGTTCAGCCTTTGTCGATGCTAGCTTACGCTGCTGCCAATGCCTGGAATGTATTGGCAAAGTTGCAGCATGTAGACTCTAAGCGCATCGGTATCATGGGGCATTCTTACGGAGGAAAGTGGGCAATGTTTGCATCCAGTTTATATGAAAAATTTGCCTGTGCAGTATGGTCAGATCCAGGGATAGTTTTTGAAGACTCCCGTGAATCCATCAATTACTGGGAGCCCTGGTATCTGGGATATCATCCGCAGCCTTGGCGAAAAAGAGGATTAATCACTAATGACAATCCCGCAATAGGCTTATATCCAAAGCTTGTTTCAGAAGGCTATAATCTTCAGGAATTGCATGTGTTGATGGCACCGCGTCCATTTCTGGTTTCAGGTGGTTCTGAAGATCCTGTCAATCGCTGGATTTCATTGAATCATTCTGTTGCTGTGAATGATTTATTAGGCTACAAGAATCGTGTTGCAATGACAAACCGCCCCGAGCATACCCCGAATCCTGAATCGAACGAGCTTGCTTATTCGTTTTTGGAGTACTATTTGAAGAAGTGAGATATGAGATATGAGATGTGAGATATGAGATGTGAGATATTTTAGCACATACATTCAACCAATGACTGATAACTCATAACTGGCAACAGATTTTTGAACCAAGAACCAAGAACCAGGAATCAAGACAATGAACCACTATTTAGCATTCTCAACTCTCAATTCTCAAATCTCAACTAAAAACCCTACTTCCCGATCTTTAACAATTCTACTTCAAAAATTAATGTGCTGTAGGGAGGGATGTCTTTCCCTGCGCCGCGTTCACCGTATGCGAGGGAATAAGGAATAAAAAAGCGATATTTTGAACCTAGGGGCATTTGCTGAAGTCCTTCTGTCCATCCCGGGATTACCTGATTCAGTACAAAGGAAGTGGGTTCTCCACGGGTATAAGAGCTATCGAATTCAAATCCGTTGGTTAAGGTTCCTTTATAGTTTACAGATACTTCATCGGTAGCAAGCGGCTTAGGACCTGCACCAGGTACAATGACTTCGTACTGTAAACCGCTTGGAAGAGTTATGATGCCCGGCTTTAGCTTATTCTCGCTTAAAAACTTATTGGATTCTGCAATCGCTCCTTCGAATTTCTTCTTTTCAAGTACATTAAGTAGGCCATAGATTACTTCCTGACATTTTTCAGGGGTAAAAATCACTGTTCCTCCAGAGAAAACATCGCTCATCGCTTTTGAAACGAGTGAATAGTTCAAATTGTTTACACCTCTGTTCTTAAGATCACCGGCAATGCTTGCACCAAAGGCATAACTTGCAGAATCTAATTGTGTCTTTAGCAATAATGGTGCAGCAGCTGGTTTAGTCTGTGCTGAACTATAAGTCGTAATGGCAACAGCTGCGAAAAGTAATACATAACGTTTCATTTGTGAGTTTTTATATTTTTTTGTCCCGCATGTGCGGAAAGTGTTGATCAAACTTGATATTATTTTTTAGATGTATTTACACACCAAGGCACTAATATAGACAGCCTAACTTTAAATAAGCAATATTCTGTCTAATTTTTTGTTTCGAGTTAAAATACTAAATTGTGGCAATGAAACCATCATGATTTTTCCAAAACCCGAAGGGAGATGATTAATAAATCATGAGCGCCCGCCCGGCCAAGCCGTTCGGACGGGTTTCATCACAATTTAAAAACAATAAATAAATGGATGGAAATTGACTATATCGCCCTGTCTATACCCGTATTTTTATTCCTGATCCTTGTAGAGCTCGTCTATGCTTTTTACAAAAAGCTTGATTATTACCGCTTGAATGACTCACTTTCGAATTTGAGTCAGGGTATTGGATCTCAATTGGTTGGGATATTTCTGAAAACAATAACTTTTTTTGGTTATATGTTTATTTATGAGCACTGGAGATTTTATTCATTTCAGAATACCCTATGGACCTGGATTTTACTTTTTTTAGGGGTTGATTTTTTCTATTATTGGTTTCATCGTAAAAGTCATCAGATTAACGCATTATGGGCTGCCCATATCGTTCATCACCAGAGTGAAGAGTATAACTTAACAGTCGCTTTGAGACAATCCTGGTTTCAGTCGGGTTTTTCATGGGTTTTTTACCTGCCCCTGGCATTTGCAGGTTTTGAACCGATCATGTTTCTTACGATCAGTGCTTTTAATACCATTTATCAGTTCTGGATACATACCCGTGCAATTGGCAGAATGGGAATACTTGAATGGTTTTTGAACACTCCTTCTCACCACAGGGTACATCATGGTTCTAATCTTAAATATATCGATAAGA
>CAMCTU010000198.1 GCA_945878525.1 Sphingobacterium thalpophilum | reverse complement strand
GATGTCTGGTTTCATGAACTTGGAAATAATGACTATTCATCGTATAACTTCAGGTTTTATGATAAACGTGATTTTATGGCTCCTTTTGCTTCCGGATCTGCAGGCTTTGATACGATGATTGTCTGTCCATGTTCTATGGGGACTTTGGGCCGCGTTGCAAGCGGTGTTTCTGATGATTTGATTACCCGTTCTGCGGATGTTATACTTAAGGAAAGACGGAAATTGATACTGTTGGTGAGGGAAACTCCATACAGCCTGATCCACATCAATAATATGAAAACGGTTACAGAAGCCGGAGGGATAATTTGTCCGGCAACTCCATCTTTTTACAGCCTTCCAAAAACTATTGAAGAAGTTGCCGCAACTGTTATAAATAGGGTAATCGATTTAGTGGGTTTTGATTATGAATCTTATCAATGGGGTCAAAACGAAACTGAAACCTGACGTTAGACCGCTTACAATTGTCCCTTTCAGCCACATTTCTTATCTTTGCACCTCAATATGAACAAAAAGGTTGCATTTTATACATTAGGCTGTAAGCTGAATTTTTCAGAAAGTTCTGCAATTGGGCGTCAGTTTAACGAGGCAGGCTTTGACACTGTAGCTTTTACAGACAATGCTGATGTTTATCTGATCAATACCTGTTCTGTTACAGACCATGCCGATAAAAAGTGTAGAAAAGTTGTTAAAGAGGCCTTAAAACATTCCCCAAATGCTTACATCGCAATAGTTGGTTGTTATGCTCAGCTAAAACCTCAGGAAATTTCTGAAATCCCTGGAGTTGATATTGTGCTGGGTGCCGCCGAGAAATTCAGGATTATTGAATATATCAGTGATTTAACCAAGCAGGAGAAAACGCAGGTTTTTAATCAGGATATTAGTGAAACCAAAGACTTTATTCCTTCTTATTCATTCGGCGACAGGACCCGTACATTTTTAAAGGTTCAGGATGGCTGCGATTACACCTGTTCATTCTGTACCATTCCTCTTGCACGTGGAGCGAGCAGAAGTGAAAGAATTGAAAATATTATTGAACAGGCGAATGGAATTGCCAGCTCGGGTGTGAAGGAAATTGTACTCACTGGTGTAAATCTTGGTGATTTCGGAATCCGAAACGGACAGAGAGAAGATAAGTTTTTTGACCTGGTAAAAGCTCTTGATCAGATTGAGGGAATTGATAGAATACGGATTTCTTCTATTGAACCCAATCTGTTGAGCAATGAAATCATAGAATTTGTATCCTTGTCCGATAAATTTGTTCCCCACTTTCATATTCCCCTTCAATCAGGCAGTAATAAAATACTGGGTTTAATGCGTCGGAGATATAAACGCGAATTCTATGCCGATCGGATTAAGGAAATAAAAAGGTTAATGCCCGATTGCTGTATCGGGGTTGATGTTATTGTTGGATTCCCGGGTGAAAGTCGCGAAGAATTTCTTGAAACCTACAATTTTTTGAATGAATTGGATGTTTCATATTTACATGTATTCACTTATTCAGAGCGTGAAAATACGGATGCAGCAGTTATGAAAGGTTCTGTACCTGGATCCCAAAGAGCCGACAGGAGTAAAATGCTCCATATTCTTTCAGAAAAAAAGCGCCGGTCATTCTATAACAGTCAAATCGGGAAATTTGCGGAGGTGCTTTTTGAGGCTGATCATAAAAATGGATTTATGCATGGATTTAGCCGAAATTATGTGAAGGTTAGGGCACCTTATGATCCATTGATGATCAATGAAATGCGACAGGTGAAATTTGAAAATATTGCTTCTGATGGTGATATGGATATTTCTGAATTGACAGAAACCTTTGTACATTAAATTCTCTTCTAGCTTAAATACTTATTCCTGAATTAATTCCTTAGCTTTTTATTAATATTGTAGATATTAACAAGATTGTATATTTAGCCTATGTTTCCTACAATAACTTATTTTATCGAATATTTAACGGGTATTAACATACCATTGCCAATTCAAACCTTCGGATTTTTTGTTGCTATTGCTTTCGCGGCAGGGTATTGGGCACTTTCTCAGGAATTTAAGAGGAAGGAAAAATTGGGACTTGTGTTGCCTTTTACGCGTGAAATCAAAGTAGGTGAGCCTGCAAGTACCCAGGAACTTTTTTTTAATGGAATATTTGGTTTTCTAGTTGGGTATAAACTTGTAGATGCACTTTTAAATTATTCCGCTTTCGTAGCCGATCCTCAGAGTTTTATACTATCTACGAAGGGAAGCTTTTTAGGAGGTTTAATTTTAGGAGGTTTATTTATTTACTGGGCTTATATCGAGAAAAAGAAAGAACAGCTGAAACAGCCAAAAATTGTAAAAGAGCTGGTTCATCCCTACCAAATTATGGGTACTTTATTGATGTGGGCAGCGCTTTGGGGCTTTCTGGGAGCAAAAATATTTCATAATCTAGAATACTGGGATGATTTTGTCCAGGATCCGATCGGAGGACTTTTGTCATTTAGTGGCTTAACTTTTTATGGCGGTTTGATTTTGGGTGGGGCCGCAGTGATTTATCACGCCAACAAATATGGTATCAAATGGATTCACATGATTGATATTGCCGGTCCTGGAATGATGCTGGCTTATGCTGTCGGCAGGATAGGTTGTCAGTTATCGGGTGATGGCGACTGGGGAATAGAAAATATTGCTCCTAAACCTTCCTGGTTAAGCTGGGCACCTGATTGGGTTTGGGCGTTTAAATATCCCCATAATGTGGTTAACAACGGGGTTCCTATTCCAGGTTGCGAGGGTTCGTTTTGCAATGAACTGCCTTTACCTGTCTTTCCAACATCTTTTTATGAGGTAATGATGGGCCTGTTCTTTTTTGCCCTTTTATGGGGATTCAGAAAAAAAATTAAAATACCGGGTATGATGTGGTCAATATATCTTATTTTCAATGGTTTAGAGCGTTTTCTCATTGAAAGTATCCGTGTAAACTCTGAATACCACGCATTTGGGCTTGCATTTACTCAGGCCGAGATGATCTCCTCCATTCTTATACTATTGGGAATTTTTGGAATATTCTGGTCACAAAAGAATTCACACAAATATTCAATTCCATCATAATCCTGATTCATGGATCTTTCAAAACTTACTGCAGGCGTTATTTCTTTGACCAAAGAAGTTGGAGAGTTCATTCGAGGCGAATCTTTGGTTTTTGACCGTGGACAGGTAGAGTATAAGGGACTACATGATATGGTTTCTTATGTTGATAAAACTGCAGAAGTTGAGCTTGTTAAAGGTTTGAGATTGTTGCTTCCCGAAGCCGGGTTTGTAACAGAAGAAAAAACTGCTACCATCACCGGAGAGAAATATGATTGGATTATTGACCCACTCGATGGGACCACAAACTTCATACACGGACTTCCAACCTATGCTATAAGTATAGCTCTGCAATGCGATGGTGAGCTAGTTCTTGGCGTGGTTTATGAGATAAACAGAGATGAGTGTTTCTCTGCATGGAAAAATGGTGGCGCATACTTAAATGATAATCGTATTGCGGTATCAAAAGCTTCAGGAATTGAAAATACCTTACTTGCTACCGGCTTTCCTTATTATGAATTTGGGCGACTTGATGCCTATCTGGCTGTCTTGAAAGAATTGATGCAGCGTTGCCATGGAGTCAGAAGGATAGGGTCTGCAGCTATTGATCTGGCATATGTTGCCTGCGGAAGATTTGATGGTTATTTCGAATTCAACCTCAATTCGTATGATGTTGCAGCGGGTATCGTTTTGGTAAAGGAAGCAGGCGGACAAATATTTGATTTTACTGGTGGAAATAAAAGTATTGAACGTAGGGAAATGCTGGCCACCAATGGATTAATCTCTACTGAATTGCTGCTTATATTGGAGGATAAATTTAATTAATATTAAAATAACGTGTGTTCGATATATAATCTTGCATGACTAAGTTTCGACTGAAGTTTTTCTCTCCTTTTAGAAAGCAGGGTCTGTTTCTCTCCCCCCGTGTTCTGCCCTATTTTTTTGCCGGAAATTTTATTTTATCATGAGATTCTTGTTGCAAAAAAGATAGAGCTGCCACTCGGGTTTATTTAACTTGGCTTATAGTTCTATTACCGGAAGCCCGTCCCGATGAAAAACAGCTTCAAGTAAAATAAACCTTGCCGAAGGAAGTAGCTTCCGGCAATTGGTAATTTAATATTGAACACGATTTCTTGCCGGAACTACTCCGGAGTAAAGGGCTGAAATAAGCTAGAAACACAGGTATTGATTTCAAAAATCAACAAATTTTGCCTTTGACATTTTATCTAAATAATTTAAAAAATATCTTTTATCCTTCCCATTTAAAAATATTTAACTTTGGTTAATGCATATTTTATAGTTTTATGACA
>CAMCTU010000197.1 GCA_945878525.1 Sphingobacterium thalpophilum | reverse complement strand
GCTGTAGAAAGTATGACAGTCAGAATAACCTTACTGATATCTACAATAATATTCAGATCAAAGAAGGTTTTTGACACGAATGCCAGAATGAAAACAATGATCAATCCAATAAAGCCTCCCATCAAACATAAAAGCACAGATTCGATCAGAAACTGAAGCATAATGAAATAATTCTTAGCACCCAGGGATTTCTGAATTCCAATGATATTGGTTCGCTCCTTAACAGAAACAAACATGATATTAGCAATGCCAAATCCTCCTACCAAAATCGAAAATCCTCCGATAAATGCTCCGGCGAAATCAATAATTCCAAAAAGCTGATCGAGCTGTGCAGTTAGAATTGTAGTTTTATTAAGTGAAAAGTCGTCATCATCAGCAGGTGAAAGTCGGTGTATAGAGCGCATCGTACCTTTTAATTCACTTTCAAGCTCATTAACAGAAATATTTTCCCTGCCTTTAATGGTAATTTGCGGACCATAGCGCTCATCTTCGACTTTTATTACACCTTTTGCAAAATTCAACGGTATAACAACGGTTTTATCTACTGAAATTCCGAGCATATCTTCACCCTCCTCTGTAAATACTCCGATGATAGTCACTTTTCTTCCAAAAACAGTAATAACCTTTCCTAACGGATCCTGATTAGGAAATAAGCCATCAGCAATAGAATAACCGATAATCGCAATTGGCCTTCCACTTGTTGACTCCGCATCCGTAAAATATCTTCCTGATTCAAAATCAAATTTCCAGACTTTATAATAATCATGGGATACTGCAGAAATCTGGGCACCTTCAATACTATTATTCTTGTATTTTATTGTCCGATTCCCTACACTAACCTCATAAGAAATCCCTTCTGCATTCATTAAACGCTCATTAAGCTTATCAAAATCACGCAAGCTCGGTTGTGGTCTGCTGATATATTTCCACCAGGGAAAATCAGGACCACCAACCCAAGGCCATTTTTGAATATAGATGGTATTACTTCCTAACTTCTCGACGCTGCTTTGAATATTGTTCCTGAGCGTATCCACTGCAGAAAAAACGCCAATAATAGTCATTATGCCGATCGTTATCCCTAACAATGACAGGATGGTCCGGAGCTTATTCTGACGAAGTGCCTCATTTGCGAAGAGGAAGCTCTCCTTTAAAAGTTTGAAAAATATCATATATCAGTTTAGACCAAATTTAATTAAAAACGTTACAGCTTTAATAGCTTTTGAACTTTTTAACTAATCAGTGCTAAAAAATCAAAACCAGGCATTAAATTTGTACATTATTTTTGCTACATTTGCGCCCCTAAAGCTTTTAAACATCATTATGAAATTATCTCAGTTCAAATTTGATTTACCTGACTCTTTAATCGCCCACAACCCTGCTGAAACTCGTGATGAGGCACGATTGATGGTATTAGACAGAAAAACCGGAGCAATTGAACACAAAATATTTAAAGATATTTTAGGGTATTTTGATGAGAAGGATGTGATGATTATTAATAACACCAAGGTATTTCCGGCACGACTTTATGGAAATAAAGAAAAGACTGGTGCTACCATAGAAGTTTTTCTTCTTCGTGAATTAAACCGTGAATTACGCCTTTGGGATGTTTTAGTTGACCCAGCACGCAAAATCAGAGTCGGTAATAAACTTTATTTTGGAGATGATGACCTGCTTGTGGCGGAAGTTGTGGATAATACCACCTCACGAGGTAGAACCATTCGTTTTCTTTTTGATGGCACTGATGAAGAGTTTCGCAAAAATATTGAAATTCTGGGTGAAACACCACTCCCTAAATACATTAAACGCAAGGCGACTGCTGAGGATAAAGAACGCTACCAGACTATTTTTGCGAAAAACGAAGGTGCGGTGGCAGCGCCGACTGCAGGCCTGCATTTTAGTCGCGAATTATTGAAGCGTCTTGAATTAAAAGGCATAGATTTTGCGGAAATTACTCTTCACGTCGGACTCGGAACCTTCAGATCTGTTGAGGTGGAAGATTTGACCAAACATAAAATGGATTCTGAACAATTCATTATTTCCCAACGAGATGCTGATCTTGTAAACAAAGCGATAGCAGATAAACGCAAAGTTTGTGCTATAGGTACCACTTCCATGCGTGCAATTGAATCTGCAGTGTCGGCCGGGAGAGAATTAAAAGCTGCTAATGACTGGACCAGCAAATTCATTTTCCCACCATATGATTTTAGTATTGCCAATTGCATGGTTACAAACTTTCATACTCCTGAATCAACTTTGCTGATGATGATAGCCGCATTTGGGGGTTATGAAAATGTGATGAAGGCTTATGAAGTTGCTGTTAAAGAAAAATACCGTTTCTACAGCTATGGCGATGCAATGCTAATCATATAAACTTGCACCAATAGCCCATAGTACATATCAACATCACCAACTCTATTAGTTGATAATAGAAGGTTTTAGTATATTGAGATTTGAAATACTTTGCAATCATTGTTGGCGGAGGTTCTGGTTCCAGAATGCTTTCAGAAGTCCCAAAACAGTTCATGCTGCTCAGAGGCCGCCCTGTTTTGATGCACACAATAGAGGCTTTCAACAAATCTGATTATAATCCAGAAATCATTGTTGTGCTAAATGTCGATTTCCATCAGTATTGGGAAAATCTTTGTTTGCTGCACAATTTTTCTATTCCACACAAGCTTGTCAAAGGAGGTACTCAACGTTTTGATTCCGTAAAAAATGGAATAAATGCAATCAGAACCAAAGCTATTGTTGCTATTCATGATGCGGTAAGACCATTATTAAGCAAACAACTCATCGACAAGTCATTCGAAGAAGCCGAGCGATCAGGAAATGCTGTGGCTGCAATAAAAAGCCGGGATTCAGTTAGGCAGTACAATGGAACCCACACCATTGCTCTTGACAGAGAGGAGATTTACCTTATTCAGACGCCTCAGACCTTTAGTTCTGATGTACTGAAAAAAGCGTATAAGCAGGAATTTAGAAATGAATTTACTGATGACGCCTCCGTTGCAGAAAGGTCAGGAATAAGAATTAACCTGATTGTTGGAGAAACCAAAAATTTCAAGATCACATTCCCCGAAGATATCAGATTAGCTGAGATCTATTTAAATCCCGGATTTTAACTTGTGCCCATTCTCGTTAAAACAGGCACAAGCTAATTAAAGATTATACAGATTCTCCCCTGATTACCCTTAGTAAAATCGCAACAATTGCAATTACTAAAAGTATATGTATAAGATTACCTCCAACAGGTGAAACAAATGCGCCGAAAATCCAGAGAATAATCAGGATAACAGCAATCAGGTAAAGTAAATTTCCCATAGTTTTAAGATTTAGTGAATGTTGAATATCACTAATCCAAAACTGTACCAAATTCACGCTCAAATTACAATAGCAATTTCTTTTGAAAGAGAACAAAAAAAAGCCCTCGTTTAAAAGGCTTTATTTTTAATATTCATCTTCATTAAAGAAGAAATCATCTTTAGTTGGATAATCCGGCCAAATTTCTTCAATATTCTCATAGGGCTCTCCATCGTCTTCAAGAGCCTGAAGATTCTCTATAACCTCGACAGGAGCTCCAGAACGAATTGCATAATCAATAAGTTCATCTTTAGTTGCCGGCCACGGTGCGTCTTCCAAATGAGACGCTAATTCTAATGTCCAATACATATTTCTTAGAATTTGATTTGTACTAATTTTTGCAAAAATATAATAATTTAAATAACAATATCAATTATTTCCCAACATGAAACTTACACTCTCGGAATCCATTGATTTTCAGGCATATTGATGTCGAAACATAACTTTCTGCCAAGTACAAAAAGGTAATCACTAAGCCTGTTTAAATAAACGATAACTTTATCATCAACAAAACTTTCTGATTTAAGATGTACAATAATCCGCTCTGCCCTTCTGCAAACGCATCTTGAAATATGGCAGAATGAAACAGCCTGACTACCTCCAGGTAAAATAAAATGCTTTAGTTCAGGAAGTGTTTTATTCATTTCATCCATTTCATCTTCCAACAAGCTAATATCTGATAAATGAAGGTCAGGAATCTTCATTCGAGATTTATCCGGGTCTGATGCAAGGGAAGCTCCAATTGTAAATAATCTGTCCTGAATTTCCTTCAATATGTCCTTATGAGCAGAATTGATATCGTGATCCCTGATCATGCCTATATATGAATTAAGCTCATCTACAGTACCGTAGCTTTCGATCCTTAGGTCATATTTGGGAACCCGGGTTCCACCAATTAAAGATGTAAGTCCCTCATCTCCGGTTTTAGTATAAATTTTCATTCAAGTTAAATCAATTACAGAAGCAGCTAAGTTAAGCTACTCTATTGTCACATTAAAGCTATATTAAGAATTATCCGGGTACTATTTTCTGATGATTATCGGCTTAAA
>CAMCTU010000196.1 GCA_945878525.1 Sphingobacterium thalpophilum | reverse complement strand
CTTTTTCTATCGCCATTAACCCATTCAGATTCAGCAATCGGAGGGAAACGGGTTCCATCCCCCTTACCATTTTGCTGATGGCATGATGCACAGTAAGTATTATAAAGCTTGGCGCCTAAAGCCAATTGACCTTTCATAAGATTGTCCTTATCAAAATCAGGGGTTTTAACATTTGGAGAAGTTAATTTACGGGCTGCCATTCCAGCAAGCTGTGTAGCACCGAAATTTTTCTTATCTCCTTTGAACATCACTCTCCAGATCTTTCCTTTCTCACTGTCATTCATGTAAAGAGATCCATCAGGACCTTGTGCAAGGCCCATTGGGCGATATTTTGCATCTGAAGTGTATACGATGGTATCCACTCCACCAAATCCGTCAGCAAATAATTCCCATTCGCTTGAAAATTTTCCATTTACAAAAGGAACAAAAGCCACACAATAGCCTCCCTGAGGATATGGTGCACGGATAGTTGAACCATGGAAAGCGACAAATGCACCATTTTTATAACGCTCAGGAAACTGATTTCCGGTATAAAAAAGTAAATCATTTGGTGCGAAATGACCAGGGAAACCAATGATTGGCATATTGTATTTTGCTGCATCACCTTCCTTTTTCCCATCACCGCCATATTCAGGGTTTAATAATTTTTTACCCTGCATAAAATCATAATAGTAGTATGGCCATCCAGAATCAGATCCCTCTGGCACCTTCAAAAATTCTTCAGATGGCAATAAAGCACTATGCCATGAAGTATAAAGATTAGACCATGTTCTGTATAAATCATCCCGTCCATGCTGCATAGCATATAAAGAGTTGTCTGATTGATTCCATGCCATACCCACAATACTACGAATACCCGTAGCATACATTGTACCTTGACTTTGGGTCTGATTCAATTTACTTTCACTGAATTTCCAAACACCACCGTGCTCTTTTAACTCAGGGCAAGGCATTTGTCCCATAGAACCTGGTTGTCTATCGGCAATTTGGCAAACATCACTTGGAGAACCAAATGGAACGTACATATTACCTTTATTATCAAAAGCAATCGGCTTGGCGATGTGGGAAGATTTTCCTCTTTTGTAATTATCAACCACAATAGTTTCTGTTTTTCCTTCAGGAACTAATTTTCCGGGAGTAAGTTTTGTTCTTAGAACCTCACCAGCAGTGCTATAATAAAGATAACCCTTGTGAATACGCATTGCAGTACCATAGTTACCTGTATCCGGATAACTTCCGAAATACTCAATAATATCGGCTTTACCATCATTATTATTATCTCTTAAGGCTACACTACCACGCTTTTGAGCATCAGGAACTCTTAATTTAACATAAATATCTCCATTCTTGTTAACCGCAAGATGCCTTGCACGGCCCAAAGAATCTGCTACTACAACCGCTTCAAAATCACCCGGTAGTACAAGCCCACCGTTGTCGGCATCTCCCTGAGGAAGACCACCCGGGCCTCCTGAATTTATGAAACTGATTGTTATCAAAAAGGCAAGTCCTAAAAAAGCAAATAGCTTAGTGCGAACATTAGTCCCGTATAAAATTTTAAAATTGACTTTCATTAGTATTAATTTTTGCTTTAAAATTGGGTGTTTTTAATTAATCTGCATATTCTTGACTTTTTACTGATTTTCCAAATTAAACGCGTATTATTTCTGGTATAATCTAAAAAAAGTATCCCCCATTAATATAAATCTTTATGAAATGATTATCCCTTGTTCTTAAATGCATCGGGAATCATAAAATCATACTCCTTTGGAAGCCAAGGAGCTATACTTTGTCCTGTTGGACGTGGTGCGCTTGGTCTGATCGGCTCAAAACCAGCTGCTGAATATTTAATATTTAAGAACGGTGTTTCTTTTACCTTCCCTTCATTCAGCGAACGTATTCCCATATCAATAATTCCACTGGTTAATAAGTTTCTTTCAATTGGAGCAACTGGTCCACTGACAATAAATTTCTGAATATTCAGAGCTAAATAGCTAAAATGAGCATAAGTTGGTCCACCACTAAGTACAAATTCAGTTGCAACCAATCCTTTTGAAGTGTTTGCAGAATACGCCCAGCCTGTCTTGACATACTTGTCCAGCATCATTATGGTTCCTTTAGTTCCATCCGCATAACTAACGATTACTGCATATGGTATAGGCACAATCTCACGCATATTCCCCATTTCTTTATCCTTTATCGTATCACAGGCTGCGTCCACCAACTTTTGGGATATCTTTCCTGAATCAATCGCTTTCCAAACATCATCTCCTTTCAAACCTTCAACACTTTTTACACCGGTTTCTCCTCCAGATCTTCTTTCAAGCATACATTGCAGAATTTCAGTAACATGAAATCCGTAAGCATCCAGTGAGGCATATCCAATTGCAACTGCTTCAGATATTTTAACTCCAATGGGATGAATCAATTGTTTATCTCTCCAGCAGTATGGCAAAGAAGAGCCTGCCATCATTGGAACATTTAATTCTTTTGCACGGTCATAAATCCATTTGCTGTCTATCCAGCTATAAGACAAAGCTTTATCTGTAAAAACAGGTACCGATCTATTAGAGGCATCAAACACTCTGAATATCCTTTCGAGGTAATTCATTCTGGGATACAATTTCATACCCAGTCTGTTGTAAGGGTATTCACCATGTTCACCAACATAAATTACAGCATCCACAGCGAGTTTATCACCACCAAGGGTTAATGCCTCTTCAACTGTTGGATAAACCGGGGTATCATTCATATTCGAGATTTTGATACCTGTGTCATTCGCTCCAACCTGCTCTATGTAAACCGAAACAATTTTTATCTGCGGAGCCACCATGCCCTCATCCGTTGGAATACCAAGAAAAAGTTTGGTTCCGATAACATCTGCATGGGCACTATTTCTGTAAATATGGGTAATGAATGCGACTTTCTTAATCCCATCTTGACCAGCAAGTGCTCTTGACATTTGCTCAGTTATTCCGGTAATTTCGCCATCCTTACCTAGTACAAAACCGGGAACAAGACTCAATCCGGCTGCAGTCAAAACTGATTTTTTTATAAAGTCCCTTCTGGGATTTGTGCTTTTCACTTTCATTTTAACAGGTTTAAATAAAATAAATAACGCTTTAAAGGCTCACCAACCTACCGCATAACCATTTCTTCTCAGATCGGCACCACCCATCATCCATCCGGTTTTATGGTCTATTGTAATTCCCTGAGCTCCTCCAACGGTCATTGACCAGTCTCCCAGACTCGTATCGATCGAATAGCCCATACCTTTTAAAGTTTTGATTACACCCGGCTGCACTCTGGTTTCCATAATAATTTCCTTAGCGGGCACTGAACCCAGCTCGTCCTTCCACCTGAAGCGGGGTGCACTGATGGCATCCTGAATATTCATTCCAAAATCTATATTATTCATGGCAACCTGAGGTACAGATTGTAAAATACCGAAACTGCCTGGCGAACCTACAATTAGCTGAGGTTTGCCATCCTTATGGAATTGCATCATCCCACCGATACACCACCCAACCGCTTTGCCTGGAGCCACAGTATTTGCTTTACCAGGCTCAAGTGTCATCCAATCCAATGCGCTATTAAATACCACACCAGTATTTCCGGCAACATATCCCGAACCAAAACCACCGCCATGAGTTTGAATAATTACAACTGCATTACCCCATTTATCAACCGCTGAAAGGCTTGTCGTTGCATATCTGTATTTGGGGGCATTAGGGTCGTCAATAGCATCCGGACTAAGGAGCTGAGAAGTCTCAGGCTTCAAGCCTGCTTTTCTTTCCTTCACCTTTGCTACAACCTTTTCGCGTTGTTGAGCGATGTATGCATCAGAAAGCAACATATCTACGGGTACATTTACAAAATTGGGATCACCGATATACTTATCAGTATCAATTCTACTCAAATTCACTGCCTCCAGCAAATGTGCAAGATAGTCTACACTGTTATGACCCATCTTTTGAAGATCAAAACCCTCCATGATCTTCAATGTTTGTAACTGCTGCAAACCCATTCCCGGAGGAGGATTATTGTAAACTGTATAATCACGGTATTTGATGGATATCGGATCAACCCACTGTACTTTATCAGGTACGGAAGCCAGATCCTTTTCAGTAATAAAACCACCATCACGTGCAAAGGCTGCTGCCATTTCCTTAGCAATTTCACCTTTGTAAAAGACGTCTATCCCTTCACTTGCAATTCGTCTCATTGTTTTAGCCAGGGGCTTATTGGAAAAATAATCCCCGATAACAAAAGGATCCTTGTCATTTTTAAAGAAAATTTTTCTTGATTCAGCGTGAGGAGCAATTCTCTTGACAGTACCGGCCCACATAGCCTGATCAAATTCGGTAATTGGAACCCCATTTTCAAGATAATCAATTGCACTTTCGAATACTTCAGAAAGTGGCATTGTTCC
>CAMCTU010000195.1 GCA_945878525.1 Sphingobacterium thalpophilum | reverse complement strand
GCCACGCCATACAGCATTCCATTTTTTCCGGGGCTCATCGCTATAATGCGGGGCATCATAATGGGCTTGCCCAGGTTTACAATGCTTTGATTATCTGTGTCAAGCCGAAATAATTGTCCGTCGGCCGCATTACTGCCATAAATAGTACCATCCGGCATTTTGACCCAGGAATCAATACGACCCATTGTTTCCCGACCCCATACAAAAGGCAGTTCATCTTTCAAAACTGAAAACGATTGGTTTGCCGGATCAAAGCAGAACAGTTTATTGATTGACCTGCTTCCATAAATACGGCCCCTCTGGTCGATAAGCAGTGCACGACCCAGATAATCCTCCGGTTCCAATGCAAAGGAATGATAGATTTCTCGATCCTTTTCAGATGGAACTGTTAGATCAAATATCTGAGTTTTACCTGTTTTCAGGTTAAAAGTGAAGAATTTGCCCGAAGGATGTACAACTCCATAGAATTCGTTTTTTTCCGGATTGAAGGTCATCGCAAAAATCCCCTCACCGGTTACAGGTTCTCCAAGATCTTTCAGCAAAATCTGGCTCTGAAGGTTTACCTGTACTTCAATTATGTGACCGCCCGCCCCGGTTCCGGGCTGAGGCATAGTACCAGCATAAAAAACACTTCCCGATTTTGCTGCGGAAAAACCGCTTATAATACTTAACTGACCTTTCACAAGATCGTCCAATTGCTTAACCGCAATAAGTTTACGCTGCGAAAGAGAACTAGTAAACAACAGCGGTGTCAATCCTTTTTGTGCACTTGTTCCACCTAACACAAAATCACCAGAAACTATGAGAGAACTCATTGCATTCTGATATATTGGCATCCGCAGTTCGTCTGTATTTTCAAGTGAGGCTTCTACAGCAAAACTACCTGCGGGATTAAAGAAGGTATATTGCGCATTCGTAACAATAGGAACGAAGAATATTGTAAACAGAAAACATATAATTAGCTTATACATATTATTTCACCTCCTTATCAGGGTTAAATTTTATTAAAAAGGGTACACTGCCGTTTTCAGATCTATCTGGTCTTTTACGACCGGCAAAATACATATTGCCATCCTTGTCACGGATATCAGAGCCTGTTACTTCAGTTAAGCGTCCAATGGGAAATTCTAAAAGAATCTTCGGATTACGTTGTTCAGGATCGAATTCAATCAGTACTGTTTTATCTTTTCGCACGTAATTGCCATGTCCGCCAATTACATAATAGAGTTTACCATTCAATCCTACATTTAAATTAGGAACATATGGTTTCCAGTCTTCTGCCTGATTTGTTTCGAACACGCCTCCTAAATCTTCCCATTTGCCAATTCCTATTTCTTCAGGGTAAAATGCCACCAGCTTAGCACCATAGGTCACCAGATAGATCACTTTTTTATCGGGATTTTTTGCAAAAGCGGTGATACCTGTTATGATCTTTTCACCGGGTGTACCAGGAAAGGCAGGTAAACTTTGTTTTGCAAAAATCAGTTTGCCGGTGGATTTCTCATATTTCACCAAACGTTGTCTCCAGTCTACGTAATAACAATTTCCCCACCAATCCGTAAACAAAACTCGGGGCACATGTGCACTGCCCAGCCGACCAGCATCATGCAACAGGTTTTTTTGGGGATCGAAAACGAGAAAGTGCGCTTGAGGATAGCTAATGGCGTAAACCAGGCCCGATTGAACATCTACTTCTACATCCTTGATGCTTTCATACGGCATCCCCATTCCTAAATTAGTAAGTTGATTTGTTGCTGGATTCCACTTCATAAGAAAGCCCCCTGCATAGCCATGAGGATGATCCATCAGGTATTCCTGCCTCGACTCTCCCCCATCTGTGGAGAAATATATCTCACCTTGAGGACCGGCTACAATTTTGGAGTGCATTTTACCCTGCCATTGAAATGGCCTCAGGTGCCCCAGATCTTTGAGGAAACCATTTAACTTCATCTGGTATAAAGCAGGGTCATATTCATAAAATCCTACTTTATCAGCATGATTGGTTACCCCTACATAGACCTTATTATTGGCGGGATTGTATCCAATTGAACCCCATGTGGAATGGGCTTCAGGAAAATCAGGATAGTTAATAAAGTTGATGTTCCGCTCTGAAATGGATTTTTTCAATGAAGTATCCTGATAAGCTAACAGACCGGTTACCTGAGCTATTAGCAGTATTATGAAACAAGCAATACGCATTCATTTAGTTTTTAATAATCAAACGATTTCAAGATAAAGAAAAATTATTAGTTAAAACCAAAACAGATTCCTGAGCTGTTCGACATATTTCCGAGGGCCATCTCAGCAATCCGACTTATTTGTGCTTTTGGACATGTTTCCGCTTTCATCACAATTTCCTAATTACACTCAATATAAAATCTGCCATAGTATTATCCCCATCAGGTATATCCAAAAAAGGTTTAAATTTATTGTCAGGTAACAAATACTAAAAATTAACATTCGCAAATAAATTCTAAATGAAAGAACCTGCTTCATACATCCTGACCTTGATCATTGGCCTTGCCGCAGTAATTTTCATTAGCCAGAATAAAATGATATGGAATTTCATTAAAAAGCCTTTCAAAGAAACCTTCATCCAATTTGATGATACACGCAAAACCCTTTGGGATACAGATTTCCAGGTTGTTGATATTCAATCCAGTCTTGATAAATCGTTACAAAAGGCCTATTTCTTTAAATCTAAGTCTTCAGCTCCCAAGCCATTGGTGGTGAGTCTGCATAGCTGGAGTGGTACTTACGAACAGAAAGATGAACTTGCTACTCTTTCCAAAGCAAAAGACCTTAATTACATCCATCCTGATTTCAGAGGAGTAAATTGGACGAAACATGCCTGTTGCAGTGATCTGGCAATGCAGGATATCGATGATGCGATAGATTACGCAATCAAGAATTCTAAAGTGGATTTATCAAAAATCTTTGTAATCGGTTCAAGCGGTGGTGGTTATGCTACGCTTGCAACTTTCATGAGATCAAAGCATTTAATCAGAAGGTTTTCTGCCTGGGTTCCAATTTCTGATCTGCCTGCCTGGTATGCCCAAAGTAAAATCATGGGCACAAAATATGCAGAGAACATTCTGGATTGTACGAACTCTAAAGACAGCCTCAATCTTGATATTGCGATAAAGAAATCACCTATTTACTGGAAAACTCCGGTAGAAAAATTAAACACAACAGAATTGCAAATCTTTACCGGTGTTTACGACGGGATTCAGGGTAGTGTACCCATCACCCATTCAATCAATTTTTATAATAAGGTATTAAAAGACAAGCTGGTTAAGGATAGCAGGCTTTTTGTAAGTGACTCCGAAAAACTATATTTATTGGAATATAGAAAAGCATTGGGCAATTTTGGCAGTATCGCGGATAGAAAAGTATTTCTTAAAAAGCAATCCGGGAATTTAGGACTTACAATTTTTGAAGGAAATCATGAAATGCTGACAGAATATGCTTTCAATGAACTGATCAAGGATTAACTAACACTTGTGAAAATCATTGTCAGGAGTTGATTTTAACTTTTTTACAAATTAACTCTCAATATTACAATATCTTAGACATTCAAAACTTACCAAATATAAAATCATGAAGAAAATATCAATTCTTTTCACTGCGCTATTCTGCACGCTATTTGTTTTAAATTCTGAGGCTCAGTTACTCATGCCACAGACGAGCAGCTCTCAAAGCCTTATTCAGGAATTTGGGCTTGGAAAAGTAAGTGTAAAATATTCTCGCCCGAATATTAAGGGAAGAAGTATTACTGGCGACCTCGCGCCTGTCGGTGAGGTATGGCGTACAGGAGCAAATGATGCCACGGTAATTAGTTTTACAGATGCAGTAACTCTGGAAGGCAATAATGTTGCACCGGGGGAGTACGCTTTATTCACAATTCCAGGAAAAGATGAGTGGACTGTAATTCTGAATAAGGAAACCAAGCAATGGGGCTCATATAATTATAAACAATCAGAAGATGTTCTGCGATTTAAAGCTAAAACTGCCGTTTTGAAAGACAAAGTGGAAACTTTCACTATCAATTTTAGCGATGTGACGACCTCAACAGCAAAATTTGATTTATTGTGGGGCAGCACAAGAGTTTCTATAAATATGACTACAGATGTCGACTCAAAGGTTATGGCAAGTATTGATGAGGCAATGAAAGGTGAAAAAAAGCCACATTACCCTGCTGCTGTCTATTATTTTGAAAATGGCAAAGATCTGAACAAGGCTTTGGAATGGATTAGTATTGCAGAGGCAGCAGACCAAAAGGCACCCTGGTTTAAATATCAAAAAGCCCGCATCCAATTAAAAATGGGTGATAAGGCCGGGGCTGCTAAAACTGCCAAAGCCGGTGTTGACGCTGCCAAGGCTATGAACAATACAGAATATATCCGGTTAAATGGAAAAATTCTGGCCGATGCAGGTGGCCGCTAAT
>CAMCTU010000194.1 GCA_945878525.1 Sphingobacterium thalpophilum | reverse complement strand
GTCATATTAAAAGTTATATTAGTAATTTTCCTCAATTAAAAAATCAGGATGTTTAAATCTGATTTTTGTGGCTGAATAGATAAAAACCTGATTTCTAATTAAACAGGGTAAAACACCATGTTTATAACAACGCATCATATTAGGCTCTGTAGCAACAATAATCTGTCTTTTGAAACCAATACCTGTGTGGTTTAGGTCATTTCAGCCCTTTCCTACGGAGTAGTTCCGGCATGAAATCGCGTTCTATTTCAAATTTCCATTAGCCGTAAGCTACCTCCTCCGGCAAGGTTTATTTTACCCAATACTGTTTTTCATCGGGAGGGGAAGCCCGACCAAAGGACCACCTGCAATTTGAAATAAACCCGTGGCAGCTTTAGCTTTTTTGTGCGGGCAAAAATTATATCTTACAAAGCAATTTATGGGCAAAAACTAGGGCAGAACACGGGAGAAGAGAAACAGAACCTGCTTTCTAAAAAAGAAAAAACAGTTAATATAATACAGAGCGGCAAGATTTTACATTGATCTTTGGTTAAAAGAAAAATCAATTCAGTTCATCTACAATTTGACTCACCGTTAAATCGATAAATAAGAATCAACTGCTTCAATGGCGTTTTGCAACCTTTCTTCCTCAGATCCCGAAATTAAAGAGTAAGTTGCACCAAGTGCTTTCAGTTCCTTATGCCACACTTCCATGAAATGTTCACGCATATGAGGAAAATCACGAAGCGGATCTTCCTCCCAGGGAAGATCAATATCCATTAATAAATAGAAGTCATAATTGTGTATTGGAAGCTCATCAAGTACTTCCTGCGGAGTGCGGCCAAACATATGGTCGCTCCAAATCTTGACTGTTATGAAGGTTGTATCACATATCAGAAGACGATTGGCTTGAGAAACCATTTGCTCTTCAAGCTCCAGCTGCCCCCGGAACATATTGATTTCATCTTCCCAGGTACATTCAGCGACCAGCTTTTCACAATAATCCCGGGCATATTCTGGTACCCAAACCGTATTG
This sequence comes from Sphingobacterium thalpophilum, assembly GCA_945878525.1. Classification (GTDB taxonomy): domain Bacteria; phylum Bacteroidota; class Bacteroidia; order Sphingobacteriales; family Sphingobacteriaceae; genus Daejeonella; species Daejeonella thalpophilum_B. The sequence goes on along the minus strand of CAMCTU010000194.1, from coordinate 3,451 downwards.
TAATGCAAGGCCATTTGCTGGGAAATAGTTGATTTTCCGGTAGATTCCGGACCAACAACCGCTATTTTGATCAATCTATTATTTAAATCCTCAAATTTCATCATAACAGCTAAACAATCTGATCTTGTCCCATTAAACCTAAGCGAGTATTTTTATACTCCTCACGCCAATCGCGATAGCCAACGGCTGCAATTATAATATACAAAGCATACATTAACGCAGTAAGATGTAAATCCTTACTTATATAAACTCCCACATAAATAATGTTTACGAATATCCAAATCAGCCAGTTTTCCAAAACCTTTCGAGCCAGAAATACTTGGGCAATCAGACTGCAGGCTGTGCAGAAACTATCTATAAATGGAAATGAAGCATCAGTTCCCGTGTAAAGGAAATATCCTAATCCCGCAGTAAAAAGAATGATGGATAATACCGACAGAATAATTTCTTTATGACTAATCGATGAAACAGGAACTTTTTGATGTATCTCTTTTCGACTCCAGAAATACCATCCATAAAAGTTCATTACAAGAAAATATACCTGTAAACCCGTATCGGCATATAATTTGGATTCAAAAAAGATTAAGATATAAATCAGAACGCTTATAATTGCGATCGGCCAGTTCCAGATACTATTTTTTGCGGCCAGATAAACACATAGAATGCCTGTAATTACCCCCGATGTCTCGAGAAGACTTTGATTTTTAAACCAATCAGTAAGTTCAGAAACTAAATACATCAGGCCAAATATAAAGCACCCGGACAATAATCTGGCTTCTGCATACGATTTTACTTGCGAGTATTTGGTGCAGCATTAAAGCCCAGGATTACTTTAACCGTTATATCTGCGTTGCTTGTTTCACGTTTAACATATTCCATTCTGATGCGAACAGTGGATTGTTTGATATATTCATCAAGAAGAATTGTAGTATCGGCATCAAGCATTATACTATTTGCAACAGTTGATGCTATATTATCACGGGTCGCAATCAATTGTTCCCGAAAACTATCGCCACGAGAAATATAGATTTTTATCGATTTAAATACCCCAAAACTTTGACCTGAGGGATAGTTGGCATCAAGTTTTACTGAGGATAAACGTACATCCGTAATGGCATTTGTGTTTGAACCCTGCCCTGTAAAAATCTGATCAAAACTGCTTGCCTGGGCTGTAACCGATTGTACAACATCAGTGCTACTTGATGACGGAACACTTAAAGTGGCAGTATATGGAAATGTTGAACGAACTATAGATTGAATAGCTGAACATCCACTAAATACTGAGGCACTTACTACAAAGGCAATGATTGATCTTTTCATGATTTTATGTATTTAAAAAATTATTTATTCTGGCAAATAATGATTGATAAATTTATGTTAAAACCATATATCCTTACATGCAAAACCTGTTCCAATACTTGAATACCCGCAATAATTTTTTATTAGTTCAAAAAGCTCCGTTATTAAACTTTCTTAAAATACATGTTCAGAGTTCTTTTCTATTTAAAAAAATAATGCGTGCAACAACAGCCAAAAAATGCATAATATTACATAACTTTGCATCCCGATAAAACAATCGGGATTTTTGTTCTTCGCAGCATAGTTATCTCCTCTTTTGTTAATTAAAAACTAGACCTTTAGAAGAATTATGCCATTAGACACCTCCTTTCAATCAATCCTGATCATCGGTTCAGGACCAATTATTATCGGTCAGGCTTGCGAATTTGATTATGCCGGTTCTCAGGCTGCACTTTCATTAAAAGACGAAGGAATTAAGGTTTCTATCATTAACTCTAACCCTGCCACTATCATGACGGACAAGGTTATTGCAGATCATGTTTATCTACTTCCTTTAAACTGTGAAAGTATCGAACAAATACTTAAGGAACAGAAGATTGATGCTGTGCTGCCAACAATGGGTGGACAAACAGCTCTTAATTTGTGCAAAGAGGCTGAAGAAAGAGGAATCTGGGAAAAATATGGTGTAAGAATAATTGGTGTTGATATTGATGCTATTGAAAAGACAGAGAATCGGGAAGAGTTTCGTAAGCTGATGGTCGAAATTGGAGTTGGGGTTGCCCCATCAAAAATTGCCAATTCCTTCCTGGAAGGTAAGGAAGCTGCACAACTAATAGGTTATCCGCTAGTCATCCGCCCTTCCTATACGCTGGGTGGTTCAGGAGGGGGCTTTGTTCATAAAAAAGAAGATTTCGATCAGGCATTAAGCCGTGGTCTACAGGCTTCCCCTACACATGAGGTTCTTGTAGAAAAAGCAGTTTTAGGATGGAAAGAATATGAGCTTGAATTATTAAGAGACGGAAATGATAATGTGATCATTATTTGTGTGATTGAAAATTTCGACCCTATGGGTATTCATACAGGTGATTCAATTACCGTTGCTCCTGCAATGACTCTCAGTGATCGTTGTTATCAGGATATGCGTAATCAGGCAATTCACATGATGCGGTCAATTGGTAATTTTGCCGGCGGCTGTAACGTTCAGTTTTCGGTTGATCCGGTAACTGAAGCTATCATTGCCATAGAGATTAATCCAAGGGTTTCACGTTCATCAGCACTGGCATCAAAAGCAACCGGATACCCAATTGCAAAGATCGCATCAAAACTAGCTATCGGCTACAACCTTGATGAAATTGAAAATCAAATCACAAAAACTACTTCAGCATACTTTGAGCCAACCCTCGATTATGTGATCGTTAAAATACCTCGCTGGAACTTCGACAAGTTTAAAGGCGCCAATACAGAACTTGGACTTCAGATGAAATCTGTTGGAGAAGTAATGGCCATCGGACGCACCTTTATCGAAGCACTTCAGAAAGCCTGCCAGAGTTTGGAAACAAACCGTTTGGGATTAGGCGCTGATGGCAGACAAAGCCGTAACCTGGAAGAGATCATGCACAGTCTGGAGCACCCAAGCTGGGATCGTCTGTTCCATGTTAAAGATGCTATGAGTCTGGGAGTTCCTTTGGAATCTATCCGCAAGATTACACATATCGATAAATGGTTCTTGGTACAGATACTTGAACTCGTTAGTTTAGAAGCTGAACTTAAACGCTATTCATTAAATAATATCCCTACAGATTTCTTCAAAACTTTAAAACAAAAGGGTTATGCCGACGCTCAAATTGCATGGCTACTTGGAAATGTAACTGAGGATGAGGTGTACGACCGAAGAAAGGAACTTGGAATTAACCGTGTTTACAAAATGGTTGATACCTGTGCGGCTGAATTCCCGGCTCAAACACCATATTATTATTCCACTTTTGAGGATGAGAATGAGTCTGTCGTCAGCGACAAGAAAAAGATCATCGTCCTTGGCTCAGGTCCTAACCGTATAGGCCAGGGTATAGAGTTTGACTATTCCTGTGTTCATGGATTATTGGCAGCAAAAGAAACCGGATTTGAAGCAATCATGATTAATTGTAATCCTGAA
>CAMCTU010000193.1 GCA_945878525.1 Sphingobacterium thalpophilum | reverse complement strand
ATAAACACTCACACTATGGCCTGTTCTAAACAGAAAAACTCAGTCTGGTTTCTGTCTTTTCCGGTGATGAATTTCATACCTGGACATTCCCATTACCGCAAAAATCAAGGATCAATACTTATTAAAATAGTGGAAAATAAGAAGGGGTTTTTAGACAGTTTGACGTTTGGCAGATTTGCGATGGGCGGGCTTTTCACCATCCCGATATACTATCGGGATTGATGCGGAGAACCAAACTTTGATTAACCACAAAACTGTCTGCGGAGAACGAAACCCACGCTATCGCAAACCCCATGTTAGCGGCTGGCAAATTAGTTGTCCGAAGTGTTGTCGCTAAAATTTTATGACTGCTCATCTGTCGAAACATTGTCAGTTGAAGTTGCCTGCATTTTAAAGTGGTCAAATACCACCACTTTAAAATTGGGGTTATGAATAATTTCCCAAGTTCCTAAAAATTCAAGCGTATAGCGTATTCTTAGCCAGTTTTTAATAATATCGGCTGCTCTATTTTCGCTCTGCTATTATTATTGGAATAAATAAATGTAAAATATCAAGGTTATTCCTTCTTATTTAAAAAGAATCAACGCAATAATTAAGGTTACAATCACATTAAAGACCTGAGCAATCAAAAAAGCGTAAAAAGGTTTCTTACTTTGTTTATTAAAAAGATCGGCAAAATTTGTTTCGAGTCCGATACTGGTGAAAGCCAATGCAAACCACAATCCCTGAAGGTTCTTAAGGCTCCCTTTTACAGATGAACTAAGCTCAGGACTTAAAACAAAAGAGAACAAGAGCGAAGCGGCCAAAAAGCCCAAAACGAATTTGGGAAAACGCTCCCAAATTACTTTCAGACCTGGCTTTCCTTCAGGATCATTTGCTTTCGGGTGTTTGGTATAGGTCCAGTAAACAGAGATTGCAAAAGCAGCCAGACCAAGCAATACGTTTTGTGAGAACTTTACAATGGTACTGATCTTTAATGCGGTTTCACCTACTAATGAGCCTGAAGCCACAACCGCACCAGTGGTATCTATACTTCCACCAAGCCATGCTCCGGTTACTTCCTGCGACAAATCAAAATATTTGGCAATCACAGGCATGAATATCATCATCGGAATAGCGGTAATCAGTACCATTGAAATCACATAGGAAAGCTTTTTTGAATCCCCCTTTATAGCTCCTGAAGTGGCAATAGCAGCAGAAACTCCGCAAATAGAGACAGCGCTAGAAATCATCATAGTAAGTTCATCGTCTATTTTCAACTTTCTGCACAACCAGAAAGCAAAATACCATACTGATAAAACCACCACTAAGGCCTGTATGAGTCCGAGGGAACCTGCTTTTAAAACATCAGAAAAAATCACACCTGTTCCTAACAATACTAATCCGATCTTAACAAACAACTCCGTTGAGAGTGAAGCACGAAGCCATTCTGGTAATTTAAAGAAGTTACTGATGACAAGTCCAAGACCTAAACTAAAGATCACTGCTTCGAGATTAATGGCTTTCAGTTGACTATTCCCTGCGAGAATTAAAGCAATAATGGTAATCAGATAAACCAATGGAAAACCAAACATGAAATGTCTAATTGGTTTCGATGTTAAAAATGCTCCTATTGCAGCTATTATCGATACATATATCAGCTGGATAAAAATGAGGCTGAGATTACCGGCAGAAAGCACCTTACCGTAAAGCTCTGATGAATTGCTCCAACCGAAAGCAGGAACCTCTAAAATTAGTCCTGAAATTGAAAGAATAACAATCAGAGTACCAAGTAATACAACTGACCAGTCTTCATGCATTAAGATTTTTTTTTGTTCTGGCATATGATTTATAAATTATATTGATGTCGAAAATCTCTTTAAGAGCTTGTTAAGCCTCATAATACCTCCAAATACCCTGCAATCCACCATTAATTGAATCTTTTGCATGTATATTAAAAACAGATAAGTAGGATTTGTAATTAATTGCGGCCGACAAACAATTTGAACCGGAATCTATTATTATTGCGTGATTGTTGGTATTGGCTTTTGCATTTTTCATTTTTTGAAGATCATTATTATCAATTACAAAAACTAATTAAACCCAGAATTATAGGATTAAAAATCTTTGGGATTTTTTTCAATATATCCCGACATAAAAATTTTACTTGATGATGTAATTGCAGATAATCAATTAATCTAATTTGATTAAAATTGAAAAGAATATTTAAATTCGAATTCAAAACATAATTGATGAACCCACAAATTGATTTAATCAGAAAAATAAGATCTAAAGCCATAGAGTTAATCGGCGGACTAAGCATTACCGAATTGAATAAAATACCAACTGGCTTCAATAATAACATTATCTGGAATCTTGGACATCTTGTTGCTGCCCAGGAAGGAATATTTTATTTGCGGGGTAAGCTTGAACTAACTATTGAACAGGATTTTTTCAATTCATTCAAAAATGGGTCAAAACCTGATCATATGATGCTAGCTGAAGAAATTGAAAAAATAAAATCCCTCCTGTTCAGTAGTCTGGATCAATTAGAATTGGATTTAGACAAGAATATTTTTGATAACTATCCTGCATGGACAACAAGCACAGGTTTTGAAATCAATTCAATTGAAGATGCTCTTATTTTTTTACCATTCCACGAAGGACTACATCTTGGTCAGGTAATGGCTTATAAGCGTCTCATTTTAGATAATTAAAAAAAATCTAATTGAGGAATTATTTTTTTTGAAAACGGAGCATTTTGGGAAGCGAATCAAGGGCAAAATAACGATGATCTACAATTTTACCTTTTACGTTCACAATCCTGAATCCGGAACTATCCACTCCAAGTGGCCTGCCAACAGGCCCGGTAGTAATCATTTCAAGATCTCCTGCCTTTCCATATGAATTACGATGATAATGACCGGCAAAAACCTGTTTTACACCATATTGTTTGAATAATTCAAGATATATTTTGCGGCGCTCTGTATTAATATTAAAGTATTCATCAGGTTCATTTGGATCTTTCAGGAACAGTGAGTGATGCATAAACACCATGATGTTTTTTGCTCCTGAATTTTTAGCCTTTTCTAAGTTAATTCTCAACCAGGCTTCCTGTGCTGCAGCCTCCGCTGGTGCCAGTGAAGGGTCTTTGATTAATGAAGAATTGATTATTATTCCGAGCATATTGCCTGAGCGAAAAGTATAACGGTCTTCGCCGAAATGTTTTTTATAAAGTTCGAGACTTGCGGGTGTAGGAACATTTTCTACATCATGATTACCGGAAACACTATACAATTTTATTGAAGGATTCAGCTGAGCTGCTATCCGCTTATATTCTGCAATTTGTGAAAGATCACCAGGCTTATTTACCAGATCACCGCAAATCACAACAAAGGCGGGTTTTAAACGGTTTGACTCAGCAATAGCCTTTTCCATATTTTTAGTTTCCCTGCTGAATTCCTTATTGGCATTAAAAAACCCAAATTGAGTATCTGCCATTTGAAAAAAGGTATACGGTTTAGAGGCACATCCTGAAATAAACAGTAAGAACAAAACAGCAATTGTCTGTACTTGGTAAAAAGATCTTTTCATGTGATAAATATCTCTATACAATATGAATAAGCAAAACATTTATATGATCATTACGTTAATTTTACTGTAAAATTAATGACGAATCTCATACAAATATGGATCAGTTAGATTGATTTAAAAGAATTTAAATGGAAAAGAGTCATCAAATCAACAAACATGTGTTGATTTCTGATAATCTTAATTTCCTAACTTGCGACTACGAACCAGTTTAAAATCAACATGAATGAAGTATATATAATCTCTGCTGTAAGAACTCCAATCGGGAGTTTTGGAGGCTCACTTTCAAGTCTTTCGGCAAGCACTTTGGGCGCTGTTGCAATCAAAGCTGCGGTTGAACGTGCAGGTATCAAAGCTGAACAGGTACAGGAAGTTTTTATGGGGAATGTTTTATCTGCCAATCTCGGACAGGCTCCTGCTACTCAAGCTGCTAAATTTGCAGGTTTACCGGATATTCCGGCAACTACAATCAATAAAGTATGTGCATCCGGAACAAAGGCAATTATGCTGGCTGCACAGAGCATCGCATTGGGAGAAAATGATGTTGTAATTGCCGGAGGAATGGAAAGTATGAGTAATGTGCCATACTATCTGGATAAAGCAAGAAATGGCTATCGTCTGGGAAATGGTCAGATCACCGACGGGATCGTAAAAGACGGCTTATGGGATGTTTACAACGATTATCACATGGGATCTGCCGCAGAACTTTGTGCAACTGAATGCAATATCAGTCGTGAAGACCAAGATGCCTATGCCATAGAATCTTACAAACGCTCACAATCTGCACAGGCAAATAATAAATTTAAAAATGAAATTGTACCTGTTGAGATAAAAGATAAAAAAGGTGAAGTAAATTTTGTTGAAAATGATGAGGAAATCAATTCAGTTAAATTTGATAAAATACCTGGACTGAAACCAGTATTTAAAAAAGATGGTACAGTAACAGCTGC
>CAMCTU010000192.1 GCA_945878525.1 Sphingobacterium thalpophilum | reverse complement strand
GGTTATGATCGGAATACAATCAATTTAGGATTCACCCAAAATTTGGGAAAGAAATTAACGGTTACCGGAAATATTAATTACTCGAATGAGTATCGTAAAAATCCACCAAACGTTGCAGAACAGGATTTTAGCCCGGTAACAATTTTCACTTTAGCTACTTCTATGCCATTGTCCATCTTGGAACAGTACTCTGAAGATGCTAATGGAAATGAGAATGTATGGTCCAGATTTACCAATAGAACCAATCCATTTTTTGCTTTAAAGCGATTTGACAATATCCATAATGATCGTGTTTTCGGCAATGTCACAGCAAAGTATAATCTTACTGATTGGCTTTTTGTTCAGGGAAGGGTTGGTCAGGACTATTATTCACGTGAGCAGGATTATAATCTGCCAACAGGTACTCAAAGACAAGCGGCAGCCCCTGCAGGTTTTGTTAACGGACAATTTGTTCAGGATGCCCGCTCAGTCAGGGAATTGAACGCAGATTTCCTGGTAAGTGCAAATAAGACCTTTGGTGACTTTGGAGCAAGCCTGAATGTGGGTGGAAACCAAATGAGTCGTAAGATTAGCAGACATAATGTTTTTGTTCAGGACTTTTATACTCGCGACCTATATACCGTTGGTAATAGCCGTCAAAGAGATCCTATTTATGATTATTCAGAGCGGGCAGTAAATTCATTCTATGGTTCTGCTGAAGTATCTTACAAGGATTATTTATTCTTAAACGGTACGGTACGTAACGACTGGTTTTCAACCTTGTCGCCGGCTAACAGAAGTATCTTATATCCATCAATCACCGGTAGCTTTGTCTTCTCACAGGCATTGGGTTCATCTATACCAAAATGGTTAAATTTCGGTAAGTTAAGAGCAGCATATGCTGAGGTTGGTAGTGATACAGATATTGGACCTTACAGTAACAGTCTCTTTTATGGTATTGGTGCCCAGCAGTTTCCTTCTCCAAGTGGTGCTGCTCAACCAATTGGTAATATAAGCGGTTCTACAGTTCCAAACGCCGACTTGCGTCCGATGCGGGTTTCTGAAAAGGAATTTGGTTTGGAGTTAAGAGTACTTGATAATTTGATCGGATTAGATTTTACCTATTATAATAAACTATCGTCAGATCAGATTTTAAGGGCACAAATTTCTAATGCCGGTGGTTACCAAACTCAGTTAATCAATGTTGGAAAAAGTAGAAATGAAGGAGTTGAAATGTTAATGACTTTCAATCCAATCAGAACTCAAAGCGTAAATTGGAATCTTGCATTTAACACTTCTTACAATAAAACAGAGGTGCTTGATCTTGGTAGCGGAGCTTCAAATGGTCAAATTACTGTTGGTACTGCCGACTTTACAGGCGAACTTCGCCAGGTAGTAGGTCAACCGATGGGTCAATTGTATGGTTTTGGATATCTACGTGATGCACAGGGAAGACAAGTATTTGATGCCGGAAACGGTCGCCCACTGCGTACCCCAACTCAAATTGCCTTCGGATCAGCTATACCTGTATGGGTTGGTGGTATTTCCAATAGTTTAACTGTAAAAGGTGTTGAGTTATCATTCCTTGTAGACTTTAAATTAGGTCATAAATTAATTTCTGGAACTAATCATAATGCTTACCGTCATGGTCTGCACAAAGCCACCTTGGTTGGCCGTGAAACAAATACAGTTCTTGGTGATGGTGTAAATCAGAATGGTCAGGTTAACGCGACAAGATCAGCCCTTCAGCAGTATTATGAAACGGTACGTTCTCAAAACATTGCTGAAGAATTTGTCTACAATGCAGGACTATGGCAATTAAGGCAAATTACGCTTGGGTATGATTTCACCCGATTTATACCTGCCAGACTTTCATTTATCAAGGGATTGCGTTTGAATGGTGTTGCAAATAATGTATTTGCAATAAAGAAATGGGTTGATAACATTCATCCTGAACAATCGGGTTTACCTTCTGATAATCTTGTTGGATTGGAAGCTACCGGATTGCCAATTACCAGAAGCATTGGGTTCAATTTGAATGTTAAATTCTAATGGATCCTAACATTCAACATGAGATACGAGTAGATAAATTGAATACTAAAAAATTTTAATATGAAACCATCATGATTGTGCTAAAATCCTTGAGCTTTTTATTAAATCATGATTGCTTCATCACTATTAAATATTAAATAACCAACAGATGAAAAATAAACTAAGAATTTCAGCTATTCTATTAGTCCTGTCCGGACTAGTGAGCTGTGATAAAGGTTTTGATGAAATGAACGTCAATCCCATTGCCTTAACGGCGGTGGATCCTTCTTATCAATTAAATTCCTCCATTATAAATACCGCACCCGGATCTGGAAATCTGAGTTATGAAACTACTATTGTGAAACAAATGATTACTCCTTTTAGTGGTCAGGGAACAGCAGCTAATTTCAATCAGGATAATCGTGGGGTTGCTGCAGGAAACTGGAATAATCTTTATCAAACTAACATCAAGGAATTAACTGATGTAATTGCAAAAACTAAAGATCTTCCGGCCCGTTCTAACCTTTACAATATGGCTAGGATTTGGAGGGCTTATTCCTTTATGATTTTGACTGATACCTATGGAGATATTCCTTACAAAGATGCCGGTAAGAGCTTTCTTGCAGCGATTACAAGTCCAGCTTATGATTCTCAGGAATCAATTTACATGGATATTTTAACAGAATTAGAAACTGCTTCTATAGCTCTGGATGCAACAAAGGCGAGAGTTACTACCGATGTATTGTATGATGGTGACGTAGCAAGATGGAAAAGGTTCGGATTTTCTTTACTGTTACGTGCAGGTATGCGTCTTTCAAAAGTTAATCCTGTCAAAGCTGCAGAAATTGTTGGGAAGGCTGTAACAGGTGGTGTAATGCAGTCAAACGCTGATAATGCCATTATCAGGCACAATCCTAACTTTACAAATCCGATTGGCTCACAATTAAATGGAGGGCAATCTGCCTTCTTTTATCTGGCCAAGGATTTTGTAGATCACCTAAAAAATGGAAATGACCCGCGTTTAGACGCTATTTCAGTGCGTTATGTAGGTGCTGCCAGTGGTGCCCAGCAAGTTGAAACCAGGGCTAACAGAACTCCTGCAGTCCAAATTGGGGCTCCTTTGGGATTTGATAACACTACGATCTCTACAGCAGTAAAAGCGAGTAATCTTGTTAGTTTATGGGATTACAGTCAGCTTGACCGCACCCGTATGGCCGGTTTGACTGCCCCTAGTTTTCTTGTGACCCATGCCCAAACTCAACTGCTCCTTGCCGAAGCATCTTTCAGAAACTGGACCACGGGCAGCCCTGCTACTTTCTACTCTAACGGGATTCGCGCTCATATGCAGCAGTTGGCACTCTATGGAACAAGTACTGTGATTTCGGATGCGGCAATTAACACATTTGTGTCCGCTAATCCATTAACTGTTGGTAGAGAATTACAACAAATAAACACCCAATATTGGGTAGCTTCATTTTTGATTGGACCTGAAACCTGGGCTAATTTCAGAAGAAGTGGTTTTCCTGTTCTTACTCCAAATCCATTTCCGGGAACAGATCTTAAAACAGAACCATTTATCCGAAGATTGACCTATACTGATGCTGAACTCAATGTTAACAGAATAAATGTTCAGGCAGCAATAGCCAGACAAGGTCCGGATGTTATGGACACCCGGGTTTGGTGGGATAAAAGATAATATATTGCATTTTCAAACGGATTAAAATTTAATAGAAATAAAAACAGCACTGCAGGATTTAACATGAAAAATTTAAAACAGAGATTATTAAATGGGGAAACCCTCAATGGTTGTTGGTTAAATCTTGGCAGTGCTGTCACTGCCGAAATAGTTGGCTTATCCGGGTTTGATTGGGTTTTGATCGACCTTGAGCATGGTGCAGGTTCAGAAAGTACTACCTTATCACAAATTCAAGCCTTGGAACACACTACTGCGGGAGTGATCGTGCGTGCTGAAAGTACAGAACCACAACGAATACACCGGGTTCTGGATATGGGTGCTGAAGGAGTGATGTGTCCGAAAGTTCGGAATGCTGAAGAGGCATTGAAGGTTGTAAAAGGCCTGCATTATCCACCTTTTGGAAACAGAGGGGTCGCAAAAATGGTTAGGGCAACTCAGTTTGCTCAAAATTTTAACGACTATTATCAAAAGTCAAGAGATCAGATATTGGGAGTGGTTCAAATTGAAACGATTGAAGTGTTGAGCCATCTTGATGAGGTAGCAGCTATCGAGGGTGTAGATGTTTTATTTATAGGGCCTGCAGATCTTTCTATGGAGTTAGGCATTTTCGGTCAGTTTGATCACCCTACTTTTGTAGAAGCATTAAATAAAATTGTTGCTGCTGCAATAAAAGCAAACAAAGCAGTGGGTATTTTATTTTTTAATCCTGATGATTATCAACGCTATCATGATTTAGGAATTCGTTTCCTGGCCTGCGGAGCCGATGCCACATTTGTTGCCGAGGGGGCCCGGACCATGGCCGGCAAAATGTCAAAA
>CAMCTU010000191.1 GCA_945878525.1 Sphingobacterium thalpophilum | reverse complement strand
AGGAGGTCATTAGGATTTTTAACAATTCTGCACAGATGAATGAGGATGGTAATCTTGACCAGAAATTTTGAAATGAATGATTTCAAAAGTTTTGAGTCCTGCCATAATTCTTTTTACAAGCGTGCTTACGAAGAATTATTTGTAATTCTGGAGAAAAAATAATTCCAATTTTCTTTTGTTGATTGTAACCAATGTTACAGTATCGGCAATAAATATTCACGATTTTTGTCTTATAAAATTTAACAAAATGAATGTAGAGCAAATTTATACCGGATGTTTGGCACAGGGTGCGTATTACATCACCAGCAATGGCGAAGCTGCCATTATAGACCCATTGCGTGAGGTGGCGCCTTATCTTGGCAGACTTAGTAAGGATGCGGTTAAGCTTAAATACATTTTTGAAACTCATTTTCATGCTGATTTTGTTAGTGGTCACGTTGATCTGAGCAGAAAAACAGGAGCTCCAATTGTGTATGGTCCGAATGCAGCCTGCGAGTTTGAATGTATTTCTGCTGTTGACGGACAGGAATTTAAGATAGGTGATATCACCATAAAGGTTTTACATACTCCCGGACATACCATGGAAAGCACAACATTTTTGTTAAAAGATGAAAATGGAAAAGACTATTGTATTTTTAGCGGTGACACTTTGTTTTTGGGAGATGTAGGTCGTCCGGATCTTGCACAAAAGGCCGCACATATGACACAGGATGAACTGGCCGGTTTGCTGTATGACAGTCTCAATAACAAAATAATGCCATTGGCAGACGATGTTATCGTATATCCTGCCCATGGCGCAGGTAGTGCCTGCGGTAAAAATATGATGAAAGAAACCGTAGATACTTTGGGTAACCAGAAACTGGTAAATTATGCATTGAATCAGCCGGATAAAGAATCTTTTGTTAAAGCCGTAACTGAAGGTCTTCTTCCCCCTCCTGCTTATTTTGGTCTGAATGTTGCCATGAATAAAAAGGGATACGAAAGCTTTGATACCGTCTTAAACAATGGCATGAGAGCTCTTAGTCCAGATGAATTTGAAGCGGCAGCTGAAAACACAGATTCACTGATTCTGGATACCAGAGATAATACTATATTTTACAAAGGATTTATACCTCAGTCGGTTAATATCGGTCTTGGTGGTGATTTTGCACCATGGGTTGGAGCTTTGATCGTTGATGTTAAACAATCTATTTTATTGGTTACTGATGAAGGAAAAGAGGAAGAAGCAGTTACCCGTTTGAGCCGTGTGGGATTTGACAATATCCTTGGTCACTTAAAAGGTGGGTTTAAAGTATGGTTAGATTCAGGAAAGGAAGCTGATGTAGTTGATCGTATTACTGCTGAACAGTTTGCAAATGAATTCAGACCTGAAAAGGACATGGTACTTGATGTTCGCAGAGAAAGTGAATATGCTGCAGAACACGTCGATAATGCTTACAACAGGCCATTAGCTTACATAAATGACTGGATCAAAGACGTAAATCCCAAGCAGCATTTTTTCTTACACTGTGCCGGTGGTTACCGCAGTATGATGGCAGCTTCTATTCTTCAGGCCAGAGGTTACAGAAACTTCACTGAAATTGCGGGTGGATTTGGAGCGATCAGTACGACCAATATTCTCAAAACTGATTTTGTTTGCCAGAGTAAAATGATGCCTGCCTGATCAGCCTGTGTATCTTTCTGATTTTCAAGGGGATGCGTATTCAGCGAATACCTCCCCTTGTTTGATAATAAGGCTCAGGTTTGGAATTTCTACCTAAATTGAACTATGCAGGGTTTAGATAAAAACAGGTATCAATTTGCTTTACTGGTATTGGTGAATGCCTTTGTTGGTGCGATGCTTGGCCTGGAAAGGTCAATTATGCCTAATTTCGGGAAACAGGAATTCGGTATCAATGCCAACACGGCTTTATTGTCTTTCATCATCGCATTCGGTATCAGTAAATCCTTGAGTAATTATGCTGTTGCTCAGCTTTCCAAAAAACTAAGTCGTAAAACTATCCTGATCATTGGCTGGATTGCGGCACTGCCGGTGCCATTTCTTTTAATGTACGCACCTAGCTGGAACTGGGTTATCGCGGCTAATGTTTTGTTAGGGATAAATCAAGGTCTGGCTTGGAGTGCAACTGTAATTATGAAGATTGATCTTGTTGGATCAAAAAACAGGGGCCTTGCGATGGGTATAAATGAATTTGCTGGTTATCTTTCGGTTGGACTTGCTACTTGGCTGGCAAGCTCAATCGCGTTGGATTATGGTTATGCATTTTTCCCCTTTATCCCTGGTGTTATATTTTCAATTGCAGGTTTATTAACTACAGTTTTTCTGGTTAAGGACACGACTCATTTTGTAAATGCTGAAAGTCTGACGAGCAAAGTACCTTTGCTTCAGAATGTATGGAAGGAAACAACCTGGAAACATCAAAATTTGGGTTCGGTAACTATAAATGGTTTAGTGAATAATCTGAATGATGGGGTAGTCTGGGGTTTATTGCCCGTGTTGTTGATGCAAAAAGGCTATGGAATAGGTCAGATTGGAATAATTGCAGGAATTTACCCTGCTGTTTGGGGAATTTCTCAATTATTTACTGGAAAATTGGGCGACACACATTGTAAAAAACAGATTATTACCTCAGGAATGTTTTTGCAAACTCTTGCCATAATTATTTTGGCTCTTTCAGGTTCATTATCCTTTTTAATTTTCGCAGCGGTCTTGTTGGGATTCGGTACGGCTTTGGTCTATCCTAATTTTCTGTCAGTTGTGGCCGAAGGTACTCATCCTACACAGCGTGCCGAAAGTCTGAGTATTTTCCGACTTTGGCGGGATAGTGGGTATGTTTTTGGAGCTATTTTAAGTGGGATATTGGCAGATTCTTTCGGAATTGCAAATGCCTTGTTTATTGTGGCTGCCATAACAGCAGCCGCTGGAATGATAGCGAACAGGCGGATGTGCTGTACAAATAAGCTATTCTGGAAGAGTGATTATTGCGTGCCTGTAGAAATTTGAAATTGCAGGAATGATGACACAATTCTTAACATATAGTTTTTCTCTTTTCTTTTCCTGCAGCAGAAAAGAAACAAAATGCCGCCGCTGCACCTGATGCTATTAAAGTTATTACTTTGGCTTGGTCTGTGCCTACCGCACCAGCTGAGGCGAAAAAAAAACTAAACGGAGATTTTGTGCTTAGGCCAAAGCTTATGAACAATCCTGTTACTATAGGCAAAAACAATGCGAATTTTAGGTCAGTGAATATGGTAAGATTGATAGTATACTGAATTGAGTTGTTTGCAATTTCTTATCAACTTGATAAGTTGATTTTAGGCTTATAATTTAACATTATGTCTGTAATTATATTTTAACCTGACACTGTTGATTAAATAAAGAGCTATGAAATCAAATGATATTCTAAACAAGGACCTTATCCTCCACGAAAATCTGGCGATTGAAAGAACTGACATGACAATTGACAGTACATTACTGGCTGTTATTTGAATGTTCCTGTATTTTGTCATCGCCAGCATGACGCTGAACTTCTTTTAAACCTCGGCTATGGCTTATACTTCGAAATGGCATTCTGGATAGCTTTTGGTCCGATATTTTGTTTCGGACTATCCAGGTTTTCACCAACAACGAAAACGCAGGGATAGCACAAAGCATATCAGGAATTATATCCCTAAAGCAAAAAATAAGTCTGAAATTTTCATTTGTAACCTTTGTTACTCAAATCGTAAGCTGCGGACCTTACTTTTGTTATATAATTTAGTGTAACAACAAATTCCTATGAAAATGATAATTTTTAATAATTGGAACATCATCAGAGTACTTCGTTTGGGAATCGGACTTGTCATTCTGGTGCAGGCTGTAATGGCTTCAGATATAATGTTCGGTTTGATAGGGTTACTTTTTTCAGGTATGGCTGTTTTTAATACCTCTTGTTGCGGCGCGGGAGCCTGTGCTGCTCCACCTTCCAAAAGCGACACCACAACGAAAGAAATCAGCTATGAAGAAATTAAATAATCAGCTATGACATTCAACGAATTAATTGAATCTGACAAGCCAGTACTTGTGGATTTTTTTGCAGAATGGTGCGGTCCCTGTAAGGTTATGGCGCCAATTTTAAAAGATGTTAAACATGAAGTAGGAGATGCTGTAAGTATCCTGAAAGTTGATGTTGACAAAAACCCTCAAGCTGCTGCAGCCTACCAGGTACAAGGAGTACCAACACTGATTTTATTCAAACAGGGAAAAGTATTATGGCGACAAAGTGGGGTCGTTCAGAAGAACGGTTTGGTTGGAGTAATTAAAAAATTTACAGTTTAAAATTACGATTATGGGTATATTAAATTGGTTATTTGGAGGTTCTGCGAAGCTTGATCTAACGGAAATAATAAATGAAGGTGCATTTTTGGTTGACGTCAGGTCGTCCCGTGAATTTTCTCAGAACCATGTAAAAGGTTCGGTAAATATTCCTCTTGACATCATTCCAACGCAGTTGGCGAAATTTAAAAATAAAAAGCACATCATTGTTTTTTGCGGCAGTGGAAACAGGAGCTCTCAGGCTAAATCATGCCTG
>CAMCTU010000190.1 GCA_945878525.1 Sphingobacterium thalpophilum | reverse complement strand
TTTGAATATGTTCTGTCGAAGGCATGATATTCTTTCCTTCCCAATCCGGTGTTATAAGGGCAGTCAATACAATCAGGAGAGATTTAATAGTCATTTATCGCTGGTACAATTAAGAGTTTGAAATCTTTAAATTAAATAAAACATTCGGATTTCTATTTTTTTTCATTCAGAATCCAGGGATAAATAAATGATCTAAAGATATTGTGTTTATATTTATCGGTACCCGAATTAAAGAAAATTATTTAATTATCAGGAGTAATTTTAAATCTGCACTAAGTCTTTTAACTCTACTTTCTATTGTTTTTTCTACATATGCACAGGATGACGGAGCCATGAGCGACACCCTTAAAGTAAAAAAAAAGACGAGTACAATCAGTGTGACCAACTTATTCAATACAGGAAGCATGTATTACTTCACCGGTGTAGTTTCAAATAACAAACCTTCATTTGACACAAAGTTTGTTTATGACAACCTTAGAAATAACTGGGGTGTTTTATTTTTCAAATCCTTCGATCTTATAGATCGTAATGAAGCAATTAATTATTCTTTAATTGTACTTAACAAACGCTATTTCATTGGCTCCAGGATAATTATAAGTCCGCAGGCAGGTGCTCAACTAAACCAGATTGGCACAATAGCAGGTCCCGGAACAGACTTTTTAACCAATTTGAGCATAAACTACAAATTTGCCAAGAATATGAGCATTAGCAATGATGCAGTTATGCAGAACCTGGTATTAACCAATCGGGCGAACTGGACTAACAGAATCAAGCTTCAATATCAAAAAGAAAGCTTCCTTATCTCTGCAGACGTGTGGCATCGTAACCGGATTTTCAATAATCCGGGGTATTTATCAGTTGGCACCTTTTTGCGCTACAGTGGTATAAAACTGAATTCGGTTATGAACCTGGTCATTACATATTCTCAAATCAAGATCCTGAATGCCGATACGCCCAGAAAAAATGGGATGATGATTTCGGCTGGTATTGGTTTCTAAACTGTTAAAAAAGGCCGGATACTGATGCGTCCGGCCTTCCAACACAAATTTAATAGAATGGCAATAATTTATTTGATAAGGGCTGTATTTTAAGCTATTGCATGTATTTTTTTACATGAGGAACCCTATTATTAATTATTCATCAATCCATAAATTTTTCAGAAAGTATTTAAAATATGTTATAGACACCCATGGTTTTAAGATGCAAAAAAATCGTTTTGCCCAACTTAATTAATTGATTATTATTATAGTATGAAAAACATGCCATACTCCTTTTTAAGAAATGCACTTCTGATCTTATTTATAAATAGCCTGATCTGTTCTACTTTCGCGCAAACTGCAGCTATAAGTATTGATGCATCTAAGTACAGTACTTTGCAGCAGGCTCTGGATGCTATCCCGGCCAATGGCGGCATTGTCATGGTTCCTCCGGGAAATTATGAGATAAGCAAGCCGCTTGTGCTTAAGACAGAAAATACCCGCCTCCAGGGATCAGGAGGCTCGACGCATCTGATCAATAAAAATACTTCCGGGGAGCCGGCTATTATTGTCGGCTCGGGCAAGGGCGAATTGTTCAGAATTGAGTTAAGTGGTTTTCGCATAAGCGGTAATCCCAAGAGCGGGGATGGCATTTACATGGAAAAGGTGCAAGAGTTAATGATCAAAGATATGACGATCGATCATAATGGCGGAAATGGAATTAACATGAAAGATTGTACAGAAAACCCGAGGATTGCAAACTGCAACCTGAACTATAATTCCAAAGCAGGTATAAACATTGATGGAGGACATGATATAATTGTAAGTGGAAATCAGTTCGAAGAAAACCAGGATGCATTACGGATTAAGGATGGCTTTAACCTGACCATGACAGGGAATAATATTGACGATCATCTCCGACATGGCATTGTAGTAGAAAATACCTACGGCTCCATTATTTCGAGTAATATGATCGAGGAGTGCCAGGGGACTGCAATTATCCTGACGGCACCAGCTACTCCTGCTAATCGTTTTTGTTATGGCATTACCATTAGTGCAAATGTTATTGCCCATCATTTAGGTGGAGGTATCGAGTTAAACAACGCCTGGGGATGTGCGGTCTCATCAAATACCTTTACACTGGTTCATAATTTTTCTATTCTCGCAGGGCCCGGTACTGGAGGTATTACAATTACCGGCAATAACTTTAGCAATAGTCGGGGTAAGCTGGGCGCACGTAATGAGAAGAATCCATTCACATTTGATGTAGGTTCTGGTGTAATTTTAAAAAGTGCAACTGATATCAATATCTCAGGTAATTTCTTTGGCAAGCTTATAACGGAAGCCGTTAAAGCCGACGAAAGCAGCAGTGGCATCCTTGTTAGCGGAAACCTTCTGACCGAACTGAACCAGGGCGCACAGTTAAGTAAAAAAATGATTGATCTGGGCGGGGCGAAGGATGTTATAGTGAAGGATAATTTGATTAGAGATTAGGTTAAGGTGGCTTTCTTGTATGGTTTTAGAAGGCAGAGTATTAAATTCATTTAAGGAGTCGGAGACTCCTTACCATTGGAAAATCCGTAGAGAGGCTTTGCTAAACTGTACAACAGCTAATTTCTGTTGTACTGGAAAATCAATTTTGGTAATCGATGGAAACTCTACGGATAGTATAGTAGTTTTGAAATAAAAATTCCGGTTATGAAACTAAATCCTGAACAAATTAAAAGTTATAATGACGATGGTTACCTGGTTATCAAAAATTTTTGCAGTCCGGCTGAGATCAAAAAGCTATACGATGTAGCTCTGAAGGATGATGCGATGTCAAAAAATGCACTCGATCTGAACGACCAAACTGGTAAAAAAACCAGGCTTTCACTTTGGTTTAAGCCGGGAAATGATGTTTTTGGGTATCTCACCAGGAGTGAACGTATGGTTAGCTCAGTTGCTCAGCTACTTAAGGGAGATGCTCCGGTTTGCCATTTTCACTCCAAGCTGATGCAGAAAGAGCCCAAAATAGGAGGAGCCTGGGAATGGCACCAAGATTACGGTTACTGGTATAAGAACCAGTTTATGTTCCCTGATCAGCTAATTAGTGTGATGGTAGCCCTTACACCAGCTAACAAAGAAAATGGCTGTTTACAGGTAATAAAAGGCTCCCATAAACTCGGGCGTGTAAATCATGGTTTTGCTGGTGAACAGGTTGGGGCCGATATAGTAATGGTCGAAAATGCTCTGAAAACCATGGATCTGGTATACTGTGAGATAGAGGCAGGTGACGCACTTATTTTTCACAGTAACTTACTACATAGGTCGGAGGCAAATCTTTCTGATCATCCCCGATGGTCAATTATTTCCTGCTACTCCTTGCAGTCTAACCTAGCCTACAATGAAACATCTACGTCATGGAAAACGCCCATAGAAGTAGTGCCGGATAGAGCTTTATTAGAGTGGGAACCAGAGGCCTTATCGAATGCAGATTTTTTAAAGAAAGAGAATGATCCAGCTCTAAAAGAAACAGGCTGGGAAAATGACCTTAAAGTATAATAAGCTGACAGGCGTAGAGGGGCTTTGATAAACTTTACGAACAGGAGAGCTTTGATACTTTCGTTTAGTAATTTTTAACTTCTAAACGTCATTCTACCCGCTTTTAATTTTATTTATCATCGTAATGTCCGGCCGCAGTGATTACTATAACAGTCACAGTCTAATCCCTGATCTGGTAGACAAGACGATGTTTTTGGCTTATCCGTCTGGGATATAAGCCAGCCAGATCGTATTTTTTCATTTCGGGTTTACCTGTTCCTGTTCTAGGATGTTCCATCAGTTCTGAGAGCAGTTTCTGCGCTTTCTTATAGGCTGAAGGCTCAGATCGTTTCAGCAATCTAAGGTCGTCAATTGCCTGTTCAGTAAATTCCAGCGTGTACATCAAAGCGTGTCAAGAAACTGCTCAAGGGCCGGTTTTCCACTCACACGGGTTACTTTACCTTCTTCAGCCTGTTTCAGCGCTTTACGGATTTTTTCAATAAGCTGAGGACTAAAATACAAGTCATCCTTAAGTACCGGTGTTATAGAATAAGCTTTGTTCTTCCCTCTTTGGATGATGATCTGTTCACCATTGTCGGCCAGGTCCATATATTCCGCCTGTTTTTCCCTAAACTCTCTGCTGCTTATAATTACCATGATTTAAAATATATGTACCAATTTGGTACAAATGTACTGCTAATTACTTCTTATTTCAAAACAGGACCATGGGAGGAGTACAAATTGGACCGGTACATGGTTTTAAAAGGTTGGGCCTTATATTATTCGAGGAGTCAGAAGACTCCTCAGCATTAGATAATCAGTAGTCACGCTTTATTTAACACTACGGATAGCAGGGGAAATTCTGAACAAATTCATAGCTTAAATCCTGTAAAATTATTAAAATTTTATTTATGTTTGCATCCCGCAACGTAGATCGCGATTTATCTTAAACGTTTATACAAAATGCCCAGCTGGCGGAACTGGTAGACGCGTCGGTCTCAAACACCGATAGGAAACTGTGCCGGTTCGATTCCGGCGCTGGGTACGAAGCCTGATACGAAAGTGTCGGGCTTTTTGTTTAGGTAGATACAGAAACAGAGTCT
>CAMCTU010000189.1 GCA_945878525.1 Sphingobacterium thalpophilum | reverse complement strand
TGCTAAAATAAGAAATTTCCCTCTGGTTGGTGTTATCACCAATCAGTCTATCAATCCACCCTCCGGTCGGTGTTTTTGCCAACTAGCTCTATCTGCGTTTATGGTATGGTGAAAACACCAACCAAAGGAAAATAAATCACGGTTCAGACAAAATACTGCGACTTAAATCATTAATTTTAAAATCAATCTGACAGGCAAATTTAATTCATCAAGGCCTGCCAATGTGTATGAAAAAAAGGCCCACATTTGTTACCATATTTACTGATACGGAGAACTTCCATTTGGTTAAAGATGTTGGACAGATTCCATACTTTATGTACAAAACAGAAAGGTATGATGCAGAGTTAATCTGCTACAAGAATAATGAAGAATATCCCTTTCTTAACAAAGAAGTTAAGGGATTGAAGCTAAATTTTATCAGGAATAAAGGCAGATTACTCTATTTTGAAGTCGGAATTCTGTCATACCTATGGTCTTTTTCAAAATCAATCGACGTATTAAACCTGTTTCACTTCAAGAAAGATCATTTACTTTATCTGTTGCTCTATAAAACCTTGAATCCAAAAGGGAAATCTTACATAAAACTGGACATGGATATCCTGTTTTTTAAAGATTATAATGCTTTTCTGTACTCTAAGTATTCAATCAAAAACTACCTTTTGAAAGCCATAACAAAATGGATGTTTAAAATAACGGATGTTTTTTCAGTTGAAACCGAAGAAGCCAAATCATATCTTTTACAAGTTTATCCGGAATTAGAGCAAAAATTAATTTGCATAACCAATGGTGTAGACAATCTATATCTGGAAGGAGAGATTAAATTAAGTTCCTGGGAAGAAAAAGAGAATATTATCATCACAGTCGGTCGAATTGGGACATTTCAAAAAAACACCGAACTATTCCTGGAAGCCTTAAAAGATGTAGACTTAGGCAGTTGGAAAGTATATATTCTGGGGCCCGTTGAAGCCTCATTTCAAACCTACATTGACACCTATTTTAAAATAAATCCTCAGTTAGCTGAAAAGATTCTGTTAATGGGTAATATCACCGCCCGAAAAGCGCTATTTGAATGGTATAACCGGGCAAAAATATTTTGCTTAACCTCACGATTCGAAGGATTTCCAATCACATTTCCAGAGGCTCTTTATTTTGGAAATTTCATAATCAGCAGCCCTGTTTCAAGTGCCTTAGAAATCACAAATAATAGTGAATTCGGTAAGATAGTAAAAGCCGAAGCTAAGGATTTTTCATTTGCAATTCAGGATTGTATAGAAGAAGGTTTTTTAAATTCAAAACTCTACGAAAATTCTCTCGAATTTTCAATTGCCAATTTTTCCTGGCCAGGCATTGTTAGAAAACTGTCAGATAAACTGAAGGAAGATGCGTAAACAATTACTGAGAGATTCGGCTATTTACATGAGTGGCAGCATCATTGTTCAAATCCTTGGCTTTATTGGACTGGTTAGTTTGATGCGTTTTCTTCCGGTAGGTGAGTACGGAAAATATACCTATATCATTGAATTCATCTCCATTTTTGCCTTTTTCTCTGATGGGGGATTTACTCAACATATCATAAAGGAAAGTAGCCAAAATCCTGGCTCTATTGAAAAAATATATTCCAAAGCCCAATCAGCTCAACTGCTGATTAGTGGATTAATGCTTGCTCTGATTACCACCATAAGCTATTCTACGAATTCCAGACAAGACTTTTATTTTTTATTTGTATTCGGACTGAGTGTAGTGATTGGTGCATGGTTCGCACCCCTGCTGGCTATTTTGATTGCATCAGGCAGAAAAGACCTGATATTTTATAAGGATGTAAGCCTGAGTGTTATTAGGATAGTGTTTATACTGTTTGGAATTTACTTGAAAGCTCCATTTGCCTACTTTATTTACCTTGGATTTATAAACTGTATCGTCCTGTTAGGTCTTTTCCTTTACACCCGATATCTCGAGGAATTTAAGCGCATTTTAAGTTTCAAGCTTGCCATCAGAGACAGCATGGATTACATCAGGCATGGCTTTCTATTCACCATTCTAATGGCTGCGAATGTGATCTATAATAAAATAGATATTATAATGCTTGAAAAAATGATTGGGAGTACAGAAGTTGGTTATTATTCGGGAGCCACAAAGTTTATATACCCTTTCATGTTCATTTCAAGCGCATTCATGACAGCAATCTTTCCTAAACTGGCAAAGTATTCTGAAGAAAAGGATAAATTCAAGAGTATCCAAAATCTTGCCCTCTTTTATCTTGGAGCAATCGGAATAGTACTTAGTACCTCACTTTACTTCGGGGCTGATCTAATCTTTCAATTGTTTTTTGCTGATAAATTCGATGCCTCTATACCCGTTTTTAAAATACTGGTCTGGTATCTTGCAATTGTTTTCATTTACGGACCAATCAGCAATAGCCTGGTAGCAAAAAACAGAGTTAAATTTCTGGTTTACCTGAACCTGATCATGATAATCCTCAATGTAGTTCTGAATTTCTTTCTTATCCCTGTTTATGGAGCAAAGGGAGCGGCTATCGCAACTACAACTTGTGAAGTATTGATACTAGTCTCAGCAGTACTTTATTGGAGAAGAATTGAGACCCAACAACTATTGGGTTGATCATTATCGGGTGGAAATCCGTCATTTCGAACACATCAGCAGTATTTTCTTCCTAATGTTGTACTTCGCGGTGTGGAGAAATCTATTGATTTGGGTTTGTGCCCTTATAGAAGAGATTTCTCTTAGCGTTTAAAATATTTCTAATTGCAAAAATAGTTTTCGCTCATCGAAATGACGGAACCATTTGCTCGTTCCCCCATCGACAAAATGACAAATCACCTCATTGACAGATAAGATGGTTCAAAGAACAAAGACAAGACCAATAACCCCAAATTTAGTCCTCATCCCATTTGCTAATTTGCTCATTCTCAAATTTGCTCATTCTCCACTCTCCCTTCTCAATTACCTAAAACCTATACATCACTCCTAACTTAACCTGATAGTTAAGCCTGTCCCAGCCAGTAATAAAATAGTCATCCGGACGGTTATATAGGACATACTGATAATTCAGCGAACGGATCATAGCTCCTTTAGCACTAAAAATTAAATTTTTATAATCCCAGTCGGCGGAAACCGCAGCGCTCATATCCACATAATGTTTTCTGATATCAACCGGATCATTATACATTTGGTAATAGAAGTCATTGTTATGAAGATATCGTTCAAATTGAACCCCTATTCTCTTAAAACCCTTAAACCAACTAATATCCAGCGACTGAAGATTACTTCCCGGGCCAATACCAGCTCCCAATAACTGGCCCATATGTGTATAGCCCTGCCTTACCACAGAACTTGTATACCATCCACCCCGTTCAGGAACTGAGGTTTGCTGCAGCTGGGTAAATTCTAATGAAACCTGAAGGTATTGACCAGGGTGCCTGTTCAAAGGCGAAATTTTTCTAAGACCAAACAAATAGGCTGCCGACTTGTCGGGTTCTCTTAAAAAGGCTGTGCGTTTACCCTGATGTCCATACTCTCCATATACCTCCGCGTTTGCCCCCTGCATAAGCCAACGAAAAAATACGCTGGAATACCTGTCTCTGATTGACGCTGCTTCCTTACTTTCTAATGGCAGCAATAAAGGTAGAAAATCTGACATTCGCTGACCTGCATCCTGCTTATACATCTGAGAGACCTGGCTTGCACCGATAAACAATCCAGGTACTCCTTTTGGATTGTAGGTTAAAACAAATCCTGAAAGAAACCGCCAGTCCTCCCTCTTAGGTACGTAAAGCGATCGTCCTTGATAAACCCTGTTCTCTTGTGGAGGTAAAATACCGGAATTCTCCACGCGACCGCCAATCATCTGGGCTTCAAAAGAACCAATCGGAGTTTGAACCGGGCGACTGGTATTCAGTGTGATGTGCTTAAAGCCGGGTGCATTATTACTCATCAACAGTGAATTTCTTCTGCCCGGACCCCACCATAGGTTTTCATTTGAAATTCCAATGGATACCGGATCAAATGTTAATCGTACACTACTTTGTCCCAAAAAAAATTTTGAATAAGGATCCTCTCCATATCGTTCTGTAATATCAGAAACGTTAAAATAATTATTATAATACCTTGCCCAAACGATATCATACTGCTCCGATGGAAAACGTTCGAACGTGGGATTGTCTGCATAAACATATTCAGGTCTTAACTGGACACTCAGAGGCCCATATTTGAAGAATGCACCGAAACTCACTTGGGTCTGGCGACCAATAGCTGGAATCATGGCTCCATCATTCCAATCATATGGAAGAATCGAATTGTACTGATACTGCAAACTGAGTGGCAATAACTGAAAAAATGCCTGATCTCCCGAAAGATTTAAACGGCTATTAAACTTAAACAATCGATTTCCGGCAGAAATGGTATCAATCCCTGAATTCAACTCATCCCCGGCATAAATGGGTCTGATAGTGAGAGAAATGAGTGAATCTTTTGTGCCTAACAACTGTTCCCTGCGATATGCTTCCTCGAGGACAGGCAAACCTGAAGGCAGCGTTTGTGCCAAGCATATACCAGAAATAAAAAGTATATGTACTAACGTAAAAAATATGGCCCCTTTCTTCATCATCTCAC
>CAMCTU010000188.1 GCA_945878525.1 Sphingobacterium thalpophilum | reverse complement strand
CCTGTAAACGTAGAGGCGACATGTGCTTCATCTAAAACGGGTATGTTACCTTTATCTTTATCTGCAAAAACACCATAGGTTCTAAATGAAACACCGTGTTTTTTGGCCATATCCCAAATAAACCCATCTTTATTATTGGCAATAGTACGGCGACCTAAACCATCATTTTGACCACCTCTGCGACCATAGGATGTTGGCCATGTCTTTTCCAGAAAGTCTGTTGCATAAGCTCCCAATGACCAGTTATGACCATCGGCACTAACCTCAGCATCCACATAAAAATTATCCAGCAAGACATATTCCCGCACAAGCTTATGTTGATTTGGCGTATATTTTTCTCCAAAAAGAGTCAGTGTTGAATCGCCATTGCCTTCCTTGATATCTCCAAAAACCTGATCATAGGTACGGTTTTCCTTTATTATGTAAAAAACATATTTAATTGGGGAAGGATCACCTACCTTTTTGGGAATAGGATTACCGGTTTCGCCATCAGCAATTAATTCTTTATCCTTTTGATAAGGAGTATTCGTGAATACATTTCTGGAATATACTTCAAGATCGATGGCAGAAGGTTCATCAATTACGCTCATTGTTCCTTTCATCAGACTACCGATATATTGCAATCTGTTATTTGCCTGTGGGAGTTCTCCTCTATGTGATTCAGATTTTACATCAGGTCTGACGGGCTGTGGTCCCTGAGGGTTCGCGAATGAAGAAAAACCTTTCCCATTACTCACAAATATCTTACTACCAATCACTCTAACATTCGTAGGGAACCATCCAACAGGAATAAAACCTTTAGAAACACTTTTACCCTTCTGACTTACATTAAAAACTGCAAGACAATTATTATCTGCATTAGCGATATACAAACTTTGCCCGTCTTTTGATAAAGCCAAACCATTGGTTGTAGATCCGGTAAGGGAATTTGGGAATAAAGCGGTATTCAAAATTTCAATAACTTTTTTTGCCTTGACGTCTATCACAGAAACACTGTTGTCCTGAGAATTGGCAACATAAAGTATGCTTCCTGGTTTATTCAGAATTAGTTCATTTGGATTGTAGGAAACATCAACAGAAGCCGTAATTTTTCTGAGATTTGTATCGAAAAATGCTACTTTTTTACCTCCCCATAAAGAAATATACAATGTTTTCTTATCGGGCGATAAAACACAGGTATAACCTTCGTTCTCAATACTTTGCTGATGAATGATTTTATTGCTCTTTAGGTCAAAAATGTATAGCGAATTATTCTCCTTGGTGACCACGTACAAAAGATTTCTGTCATCATCAATCTCCAAACCAACAGGTG
The DNA here is from genome assembly GCA_945878525.1 of Sphingobacterium thalpophilum. Taxonomy (GTDB): domain Bacteria; phylum Bacteroidota; class Bacteroidia; order Sphingobacteriales; family Sphingobacteriaceae; genus Daejeonella; species Daejeonella thalpophilum_B. The sequence goes on along the minus strand of CAMCTU010000188.1, from coordinate 3,334 downwards.
AAATTTTCTCAGGCCAAGGCTTACCCAGTTTTAGCGTATCCCTAATGAGTAATTTTGAATTAGCGATTTCATATTTCAAAATCCAGTTATCATTTCCACCGGAAGCATAGAGAAAGCGGTCATCCTTACTGAACTCTAGTCCGTAAAAAGATTTTGGAATTTCAACCTTATCTAACACTTTTTCTGTTTTCGGATCAATTAGCTGAATAGTTTGAGTACTCTGTCCATTGTTGGTGACCGCTATAAACTTTTCGGATTCTGAAACTGCAATATTCAATGGCAGGTCACCCAACTCAACTGATCTACCGGCAGGAGACAATGACCAGCCATTAGGTAAAATAATTCTCTTAGAATTCAGCTGATCATTTAGATTCTGTGCATTTGCGGCAAAAGCAAATAGCATTACGCCCAGAAAAAGTAATTTTTTCATTTTTATATTTTATCGTGTGTTTATTTTAAAATGGATTTATAGTAATTAATAAAGTTGAATTTGAACTAATTTCTCGTTTCTCTACACTCAATTCTCATTACTCAATACTCAGTTAAATATACTATTTCTCCCACCAAAGCTTAACATTACTGTTATCACCGCCTATTGAAGCAATTGCAGCCTGAAGATTACTTGAATTTAAAGACTGCAAATAGGTTGGATAAGGCACCCTTGAAGGAAATAGATTCTCAGCCGGAATTCCTGTTCCTCTTGGTAAAACGGGATAACCAGTACGGCGTTTTTCAAACCATGACTGATAGTCCACAAAAAAGTATGCATAATATTTTTGTAGTATGATTTGCTCCAGCTGCTGTGCTACAGTACCGGTAGCATTGTACGCCACACCCGCCGTATTCAAAAAACCAGCTGACATAGTTACTCCCCATTGAACCATAGAAGCCATTATACCTGCATCGTAATGTGCCTTGGCTGTTCTTCCCGTATTAAAGCCCTTTAAAGCTAATTCAGCATTTATAAACTCAACTTCTGAGTAGGTCATCATTACACCGAGCAGCGGTGATGTTTTTAAAACATCAGGATAACTTGAATTACGACCCACGATATATTCCAGACTTGTTGGATAGCCACTGTCAATTCCCTGATAAACACTTTGTCCGTTTACAGTTACAGGAGACACCCAGATCGCCCTTCTTGAGAAAAATAATTCTTATTCAATTAAAAATAAATAAGTTATAACTTAATTCAAGAATAGATTTACCTTAAATTAATCTAGACAAGGTTAAGTTAATGTTTCAGAATAGTTTAATTAACCTACGATATAAGCAGGGTAAAATAATACGGTTATAACGCATCAGATAAGGCTCTGGATTCATAATAAGTTGTTTGTTGAAACCAACACCAGTGTGGTATAGGTTAGTTCAGCCCTTTCCTCCGGAATATTTCCGGCAAGAAATCCCCCTTTGGTCGGTGTTGTCACCGTACCAAGAACCAGCTATCAAATGGTCGGTGATAACACCAACCAGAGGGAAATAATAGCCCCAGACAAAGCTGAGGCTACCCATGATGAACTCCCAGAGGATATTCTCATTAACTAATAAATCTACAAGATTTTTTATTGATTTTATTTGGTTTTGAAGACAGTACCTTTTTGCACAGGCAAAATTTTATCTCAAAAAGCAATGTATGGGAAAAAACTAGGGCAGAACACGGGCCTGGTGGGACCGAAGAGGCACAGACCCTGCTTTCTAAAAAAGATAAAATCTTCAATCAAAAATAGCGTGGCAAGATTTTATATCAATCTCAGGATAATTTGAAATAAGCCTAAGTTTATTAATTATTCGACAAAATTTTAGTCATTCGGCAGATTTTTCAGGCCTTTTGTCTAATGAGTCAAGTAAAGATTAATCAAAAATTAATCGGCAAAAAAATTAATTCCTTTTTGCAAAAAGAACCGAAATCACTTTCATGTGTGGTGCAGTTAAAATGGCAATTGACATAAAGAAAATTGCTAATAACCTTTCCAGATTACCTTTAAAAATCAGAAATAAAACTGCAATCATCAAAAAGGAAATACCATTAGTTAACCATGATTTACGATAGATAAACCAGTAACTTTTATCTTCCCAGCCTAAAAATTTCTTTATTTCAACCATTGAAAGTCCGGCATGCCATATATTAAAATAAAAACCGAAACCTAACAATATGGGTAAATTAAAGACGATAAGCATTAATCCCGCTAACTGCAACATTGATATTATTTGAATGATGCCGAGTTGTTGAGTTTGATATAAAAAGATTAACAGAATAGGAAGAAATAAAAGGATGGAAGCAATCAAAACTTCCTTTTGGTATCCATACAGGAATTGTATTTTTTCAATCTGACCTTGATCAAAGCCCGGAAAACCGAGCAGAATAGCTTCAACCTGCGGAAACTGGAAAAGCAGATAATTCAACAGAAACAAAAGGCCATATAAGGAAAATAAAATCCTGGTTTTCAAACTGCTCGTTAATGACAGTCCGTTCAAATCCATTTCTCCGAAATGATAAGCTGATATTAATATGAACAACAGTATGGATAGTTCAACACTGATCATCCATAGTATGGCATATAGAACTGCAAAACCTACGTAGAATAATAAAAACTTGGAAATTGATTTGAAATTCAATGCCTGATTTCGTACATGGTGGTAAATAAAATGATCCAGCGATCCATGTGGAATTCCTAAAAAAATGACGCCTAATCCGAAAAAGATAAGTTGAATCTCTAAACTTAAAGGGTAGAAGGAATTTATTAAAAACAGAACAATAGCCAGAAGAAGGAATTTAGACCGCCTAGATTTAAAGTTTAGCATGAACATAATGCAAGACCTGTTTTAAGAATAATCGTTTGGGTAAGGTAGAAAAAAGGCTTAACTCTTCAAACAATGTGGAACTCTCATCTAAGAAGGATAAAATTTTCAAGAATGAATTGTTTACAAAAAGCTGATCCATAATCTTTGAAACCATCTCAGGTTGATCACGAATGATCTGTAGCAGCAGCGTATCGTAAAAATGGAACCTGCTTGAACTATTTGAATTAACTATGCTTTGATTATTATTCAGAAAGCATTCGATTAAATACTTAGTTTGCCTCGAAATACGGTTAAACGCATAGCCTGTACTTGGTTTTATCGCACCTCCTGCAGATCCAATCTGAATTATCCCTTCTTTATCTTGTGCAGGAAAGTTAAAATCGGTCATTGGAATTTTTCCCTTTTCCTCTCTTATAATTTCGTAAGGACAATCGAATTTTGAAGAAATATATTCTTTAAGATATGAATCATAAACCTGATCTGAATAGCAATCTGGTTTAGAAAATGAGGTGAATTCAATCAGTGCTTCAGT
>CAMCTU010000187.1 GCA_945878525.1 Sphingobacterium thalpophilum | reverse complement strand
TGCTTCTTTAGAAATGAAAATTGTTTCATGAAATTTATAGTTTATAATTAATAAATATATAATTGTTTTCAGTGATTATTTAATTAATGAATACTTTTCATCTAAGTTTAGTAATCAATAATTAACATTCAACTACGTAATTTGTTAAGTGGATATTAAATTTACGTGAGTTCGATATATCAATGTCTAAAGATCAATATCTAACTACATTGATTGACCTATATTATGTTTGGAAGGACACATAGATTGTAAAACACATCGCTTGAAGCGAAGCTTCAAGGCTATCTATGTCTGATGTGTATGTTAGATTATAAAATGCTATGTTTCCCTGCCTTACGGCAGGTATGTGGTTTTTAAATATTATGTCGAGTTCACGCTAATTTTAGGGTCTAATTTTCCTTTTTTAAACAAGAAATAATGAAAAATAAATTTGCTAAGCCCTTTGTGTTATTGATTCTGATCGCTTTCGTGCCTTCAAAAATTTTCTCTCAGAAAATTGAACATGTAATATTAATTGGTTCTGATGGTTTTGGCGCCTATGCCTTTCAAAATGCTAAAGTACCAAACCTCAGAGCAATGATGAATGAAGGATCCTGGAGTTTAGAGGCAAGATCTGTCCTTCCATCCGCAAGTGCTTCAAACTGGGCATCGATGGTTATGGGTGCTGGTCCTGAATTACACGGATACACAACCTGGGGCAGTAAAAAGCCAGATATGCCTGCAAGAATATTAGACGAGTATGGAATGTTCCCAAGTCTCTATGCACTACTGCGTAAGGAGAGACCGGATAGTGAGATTGGTGTAATTTATGAATGGGATGGTATCGGTTATTTATTTCCTAAGGCAGCGGTAAATCATGACCAGAATCCGGATGGTGATATTGCCATTGCTGCCGCTGCTTCAAAGTATATCAAAGAAAAAAAACCAAACTTTTTGTTTGTGCATCTCCATGATGTAGACAGTGTTGGTCATCTGATTGGACATGGCAGTCCTGAATATTATGCAGCCATTGAGCGCACTGATAGCCATATTGGTACAATCTTGCAAAGCATAAAAGAGGCAGGGATTGAGAAGAAAACAGTGGTACTATTTACTTCAGATCATGGAGGTATAAACAAAGGACACGGCTTGATTTCTATGGCTGAGATGCAGATTCCCTGGATAATTAAAGGCCCGGGCATTCAAAAGGGGAAGGAATTATCTGAAAGTATCATGACATTTGATACAGCAGCAACTTTAGCTGATTTACTGAAGCTAAAAACACCACAGGTTTGGATTGGAAGACCTGTAAAAGGTGCTTTGTATAAATAGTTTAGTACGTAAATATAGATTAGCTATAGCTTGATTCTTAACTGATCCAGCATAAAAAAAATTGTTTATTCGAATTTGATTATTGAAATATTCCTATATTAGGTTTACTAATATTTGAAAATTTTGAATTGTCAATCAAAATCAGATAGTGAATTACTTGCCTTATTGAGGTTTGGAAATGAAGACGCCTTCTCAGAAATCTACAACAGATACTGGAAGAGGCTACTTGCCATTGCCTATAATATCAGTAAGGATAAATCTGCTGCCCAGGAGATTGTTCAGGATATTTTTATTGGGATCTGGAATAGAAGATTAGATCTTGATATCCATTCTTTGAATAGCTACCTCGCTAGTTCTGTAAGATTATCAATGTTTAAGTTTATTTACAGACAAAAAAGAAGAATGGAAATCGAATCTTCAAATTGTCTGGATGAATCTTCAAGCCTGAGTGAAGAACTTATTGATGCCAGGTTCACACAAGAATATATCAATAAATTGGTTGAGAAGCTTCCTGAGAAGTGTAAACTGGTTTTCAGGTTTAGTAGAAATGCAGGTCTTAGTATTTCTGAAATCTCAATGGAATTAGGAATTTCTGAAAAGACGGTAGAAGGCCACTTAACAAAGGGATTGAAAGCTCTTAGACTCAGCCTAAAGAATTCTCTCAATATCTTCTAGGTCAATTAAACAATATTTCTTAAAATATTTATTCCATGAGCAAGGGTAGCTGGGTACTTTATGGTACTCTATGATTAATATGCCCAATTTTTAAGCCATGCAAAAAGAGGAAGTTCAGGAATTAGTCGAAAAATACCTGCATAATAATGCCTCTAAGGAGGAGGAGGAAAGATTGCTTCAATGGTATTGGAGAGAGAGCAATCTTGAATCTGAGTGGGAATTAAATAACTCTCAATCAGAACTCGATCTCAAATCAATGATTTATAAAAAAATCGCCGAGCAGGATGAAACTGAAACTGATCTGAACACTAACTATAAAAACAAATTCAATAAAATAGGTACAGCTTTTTTATTTTTAGCAGTTCTTGCTCTCGCAGCTTTTTATAGTTCAAATCAATTTCGAAGCCCCAATGTTGATGAAACTCTTTTATCCAAAAAGCCTGTAGATATCCTGCCTGGTGGAAGTAAGGCTGTTCTGACATTAGCGGATGGAAGAAAGATAGAACTGGATGAATCAAAAAATGGGGTACTGGTGAATCAAGGGGATATCAAAGTACATAAGAATTCTGATGGTATTATTGAATATACATTTTCTAAACAAGAAACCGCTTCCATATATACTTTGGATCCGGTAGAACCTGTTTTCAACACAATTGAAACTCCGGTTGGGGGTAAGTATCAACTAAATCTTGCCGACGGAAGTAAAGTTTGGTTAAATTCTTCTTCTTCTTTACGATTTCCAATCTTTTTTTCTAAGGACAATCGCGAGGTTGAGCTAAGGGGGGAAGCCTATTTTGAAGTTTCAAAGGATTCCAAAAGAAAATTTTCAGTCCGTTCAGGAATTCAAACGGTAGAAGTTTTAGGTACCCAGTTTAACATCAATGCTTATTCTGATGAGAAATCGATCAAAACAACTCTTTTTGAGGGCGAAATTCGTGTAATTGATTTAAAAACAAATGATTCAAAACTTTTGAAACCGGGGGAACAATCAAATGTTGATCAAAGTATTCGGATCAGGAGAATTGATACCCAAACCGAAATAGCCTGGAAGGAAGGTTATTTTCATTTCAAAAAGGCGGACATAGAAACAGTTATGAGACAACTTGGAAGATGGTATGGCGTAACAGCCCGTTATGAAGGTAATTTACCTGAACAGCATTTTTCAGGTGCTATTTCAAATAGCTTAACGCTGTTGGAAGTTTTAGAAATTTTAGAAAAAAGTAATATCCATTTTAGATTAGATGGAAAGGAGGTGATTGTTATGCCTTAAAATCTTACAAATAAAAGGCTAAACAAAAACCAGAAGCGTTGGCGCGCTCCTGGTAAAAGTTTGGACTTCAAATAATTTAATTACTTCAATTTCTGATCACCAAACCAATCAAATTTATGAATTTATTTTCTAAAAAGGGAGGCTATATGGGTTTTAACTCAAGTTTAGAACCAAAGCCAGGGATAATAAGTGGACTTCAATTCTTAACATATGCTAGTTTACAATCGGTTATTTTCAATAAAATACTCCGTATTATGAAGCTGACATTCATACTACTTGTTGTTTTAATATTAAACGCAAGTGCCGAAGGATTTTCTCAAAGGATTACCTACCGCGGTGAAAATGTCACCTTGGAAACAGTGTTTACTGTAATAAAAAAACAAACCGGTTATGGTTTCTTTTTTCAAGAGGAGTTATTCGCATTAGCAAAACCGGTTACAATTAATGCATCAAATGAAGATCTCTCAAAGGTTTTGATAAATGTCTTCAAAGATCAGCCTCTTAATTTCACTATTAAAAACAAAACTATTCTTGTTTCTAAAAAGGCTGTTTCTTCAATAGAACAGAAACCAATTCAGAATTTATCTTCTGCCTCGGCAGAGGTTAATTTAATGAAGGATATCGTTGTGAAAGGCGTTGTAAAGGATGCCAAAGGCGAAACTCTTCCTGGAGTTGGTATTAAACTTAAGGGCTCGACAATTGGAGCAACCACAGATTTGGATGGAAAGTTTTCAATATCTATTCCAGATGGAAGTGGATCTCTGGTGTTTTCATTCATTGGCTTTACAACTCAGGAAGTTGCCGTCAATCAGCGCACCTCAATTAATGTAACCTTGGCAACTGCCAACACTGCACTTAATGAGGTTGTTGTAACAGCGCTAGGTATCAAAAGACAATCTAAGAGTTTAGGATATGCAACCACAAATGTCTCAGCAGAAGAGTTGACAGTAAACCGGACTACAAACTTCATGAATGCACTTCAGGGAAAAGTTGCCGGAGTAAATATCACACCAATGGGTACAGGTCCTGCCGGAACCAGTAAAATCAGGATTAGGGGCCAGTCTTCATTTGGTGGTAACAATTCTCCGCTGATTGTTGTTAATGGTGTTCCTATTGACAATACTAACTACGCTGCCCGGGGAGATGTAGCAGAAAGAGGAAGTAACCGTACTTCGGATGGTGGTGATGGTTTAGGTAGTATCAACCCGGACGATATTGAAAGCATGACGGTATTAAAAGGTGCAGCAGCATCAGCACTGTATGGTTCCAGAGCTAAGGATGGAGTAATTATGATTACTACTAAAAGTAAAGGTACTGATGGAGTTACAGTTACATATAATTCAAACTACACCACAGACGATCCACTCGATTATACCGACTATCAAAGAGATTATGGTCAGGGGGAGAA
>CAMCTU010000186.1 GCA_945878525.1 Sphingobacterium thalpophilum | reverse complement strand
CAGGTTGAGATGAACTTCAGAATATTTAATGTCCATGTACTCCCGTTGTACTGATCCTATTCCATGTTCACCGGATATGGTACCTCCAAGCGAAACTGTTAATTCAAATATTTGTCTTACACCTTCTTTTAGTTTAGTATTCCAGTCATTATCAGACATATTACCTTTAATGATATTGACGTGCACATTTCCATCTCCTGCATGTCCATAACAAATGGACTGAAATCCAAATCTGGCTCCTATTTCTTTTATTCCATGAATTAATTTTGCCAGCTCTGCCCTTGGTACTACTGTATCTTCCTCCTTATAAACTGAATTCGACTTCACTGACAAAGGCATGGTACGCCGCAGTCTCCATATAGCTTCCTTTTGAGCCGCCGTATCAGCAAAAAGAACATCAGAGCAGTAATTATTCTCAAGTACTTCGTTGATCTTTTCGCATTCAGTAAAAAGGACATCCATGTCATTACCATCTACTTCTATCATTAAAAATGCCTGCACATTGTCTTTTAGATCGAATTGAAAGTGATCATATTCAATTACCCATTCAACCGCCCTTCTCTCCATAAATTCGAGAGTAGACGGGGTTACGCCTGTACGAAAAATTGCAGATACCGCATCGCAAGCCTGTTCAATTCCTGGAAAAGAGGCAAGCATGACGATATTTTGTGTAGGACGCGGGATTAGCTTTAACACTATTTTAGTTATAATTCCTAGTGTACCTTCAGAACCAATTATCAACTGGGTTAGATTGTAACCTGAAGCATACTTCAATGTGTTCGCTCCAGTCCAAATTATTTCACCATCAGGTAATACAAGCTCCATATTCAAAACATACTCCCTGATTGTGCCATATTTTACTACTCTTGGCCCTCCACTACCATGTGCTACGTTTCCACCGATAAAACAAGAGCCTTTACTGCTGGGATCAACCGGATACAGCAATCCCTTTTCAGCAACAGCATTCATAAATACTTCGGTTATAACTCCTGGTTCAACCGTAGCCTGAAGATTACGCTCATCTATTTCAATAATCTTATCAAACCTCTCCATCGATAGCAACAGTCCGCCCATCACGGCCAAGGCCCCACCACTTAATCCTGTTCCCGCACCTCTCGGAGTCACAGGAATCATGGACCGGTTGCACAATTGAAATAGCTGTGAAATCTGCTCCTTGGTGTTCGGTCTGACAACAACTTCCGGGAAAAAGATCAAATCTTCTGTTTCATCCTGAGCGTATTTTTCAAGTTTAACAGGATCTGTGAAAACATTATCTGTTCCAATAATTTCAATTATTTCCGCTAAAATATCCTTACTTATCCGGTTAAAAGACATATTATCTGCTGAACGAAAGCTCAATGGTTGAATTATTAATTTGGACACCCAAGGGTGGATGCACTTTTCGAATAATGACCCGAATTATCTGTACAGTCAAAAATTCATGCCTGATCCGTTCGAGTATACTATGGGCTACAGTTTCTATTAATTTACGTGGGATATTCATTTCTTCGGAAGCGATATGTAATAATCGCTCATAATTAACAGTATTGGATAGCTCATCACCGCCAGAATCAACTACCTCTATTTCTGTTTCAATATCAACAATAAATTCCGTACCCAGTATTTGCTCTTCCGGATAAAATCCATGATAAGAAAAAAAACGAGCGCCGTTCAAGCTTACCTTTTGTTTAATAATTCCCATTACACAAAAATAGTTTAATTAAAATATACGCCGAGAAAGAAGCGGCCAATTAATTATTTATATTTTCAAATATTACCTCAAATAAAAAATAAAAATTAGTTCATAATCTCCAAATTCATATATTGTTGTTTATTTATCAAAAGAATCATTTCAATTCCGCTTAAGCGGCCAATAAACAAGGAATTAAACCAATGAAAAGAATCATTTTACTCTCCATCATTTCAACTGTTATCCTGAACAGTACTTTTGCACAGCAAAAAGCAGACCCAAAAGATACAGAGGCCTGGTCACCAGTCCCGAAAATAGTAAGTCCGGCGAAAACCATCTTGACTGCCCCCGAAGATGCAATTATACTTTTTGGAGGAAAGGATCTTAATCAATGGCAAACAGCTAAAGACCAGTCTGAAGCGAAATGGACCGTAACTAATGGACAATTCACTGTCAAAAAAGGCACAGGCAACATTCAAAGCAAAAAATCATTCCTGAATTATCAAATGCACATAGAATGGTTTATTCCTGAAAATATTACTGGATCAGGACAAGCAAGAGGAAATAGCGGCATTTTTCTGGGCTCTACAGGTAATGGAGATGAAGGTTACGAATTACAGGTGCTCGATTCTTATGGCAACACAACATACAGTAACGGTCAGGCCGGAAGTATCTACAAGCAATTTATACCATTAGTAAACGCATCCAGAAAGCCGGGAGAATGGCAGTCTTACGATATAATCTGGACTGCACCATTATTTAATGAAAATGGCAGCTTGAAATCAGCGGCAAGAGTGAGTGTATTGCATAATGGTTTATTAATCCAGAATAACATAGAACTTAAAGGTGAAACAGTTTATGTTGGGCCTCCTTTCTATAAGAAACACGGAGCCCTACCGATAAAATTACAAGACCACGGTGATCCAAGTGAAGCAATTAGCTTTCGTAACATTTGGATCAGGGAATTATAAGAAGGACTTTTTGCTAAAATATAAAGTTAATTACCTTGATAATGTCTCATTTGAGATATTTTAAAACTTTGTTTTACAATATCCTCAGAGCCTCATGTCTTTTAAAATCTTTAATACTAATATTTCAGTTTTTTTGGCTTGAATATTGAATAATTGTGTTCAAATCTATCAGGAAATGAAAAATCAATTGATCTTAATCTGTCTAAGTGTATCGCTCCTCATAACAGGCTCTTGTGCTGTTAATCCAGTTACAGGTAAAAAACAGGTTGTTCTGATGTCGGAGAGCCAGGAAATTGCCATGGGCGCAGCTACTGATCCAGAAATAGTAGCTCAATATGGTCGTTATGAAGATAAAATCCTGCAGGATTTCATCACTCAAAAAGGAAATGAAATGGCCGCGATATCGCACCGTCCTGATCTAAAGTATGAATTTAAAATTGTTGACTCAGAAGTTTTAAATGCATTTGCAGTACCTGGTGGATATGTATATTTCACAAGGGGTATTATGGCTCACTTTAATAATGAAGCTGAGTTTGCAGGCGTTTTAGGACACGAAATAGGTCATATCACGGCCAGACATTCTGTTACACAACAAACTAAAGCCATTCTTGGTCAGGTAGGATTGATTGGAAGTATGATTCTTGTTCCGCAGGTTGAAGAATTTGCTGAGCCGTTATCACAGGGATTGGAATTGTTATTCCTGAAATTCGGACGGGATGCTGAACGTCAATCGGATGAACTTGGAGTTGAATATTCCTCAAAAATAGGCTATGATGCAAAGGAAATGGCCGGATTTTTCAATACCCTTGAAAGACAAAGAATAGGCAGCGAGAGTGCAGAATTACCGGATTTCATGTCCACTCACCCCAACCCGGGAGACAGAAATAGTGCTGTAAGCAAGCTGTCTGACGAATGGAAAAAGAAATTAAATCTTATTGATCCTAAAGTAAGCAGGGAAAGTTATTTAAAGAAAATTGAAGGTCTGATTTATGGTGAAGATCCTAAACAAGGTTTTTTAGAGAACAATGTATTTTACCATCCTGTATTAAAATTTCAGTTCAAAACTCCACAGGGCTGGAATTATCAAAATACACCCGAGGAAGTACAATTTGCCCCAACGGATGGAAAGGCTATTCTCATGATGACATTAATTCCCGGAAATTCATTACAGGAAGCAGCAAGCAATGTGGTGCAAAAAAACAACCTGCAGGTTTTAGAATCAAATCAGGTCACAGTCAATGGATTGAATGCAATATCAATGTTGGCAGATGTAAAAGCAGAACAACAACAGGAATCAACCGTCAGAACTTTATCTTACTTGATACAATACAACAACACTGTTTATCATATACTTGGCGCAACTTCGGAAACTGATTTTAATACCTACTCTCAAAATTTTCTTCAAACAATGAAGAATTTTAAAGAGTTAAAAGATGTTTCTAAATTGAACAAACAGCCTGAAAGAATAAGAATTAAACCAGTTAAACAAAGTGGAACCCTTAAAATGGCTCTGAATAGTTACAACATGGCTGAAAGCAGACAGGAAGAAATTTCGTTACTCAATGGTATGCAACTAAGCGACAGAGTTTTAGCAGGTTCGCTAATAAAAATTATTGGGAAATAAAAAACGCTTTTTATAATTGAAACTCAAACTTAAAGCCGCATTTCACCCAATTATATGATTTGAAATTCTTAGATTTGTGTAGCATCAATTATTCAATTTTATCCCATACCATATTCCTTCATGAACAAATTCTGGGACAATTTAATAGGGACAAATCAAGATTTCTCTCTTGAATCAAGGATATTTCATTCTTTTTGTATAGTAGCCTTCTTTATTCTTCTTATAGCCATTCCATTAGATCTCATTTTGGGATTACCAATCCCAGCCTTAATTGCTTTTTTAGCCTTAGTCATCCAAAGCGGACTATATCATTTGTCGAGGTTTAAATTTAAAACAGAAATCAGCCAACGGTTATCGATATTTCTGATTCATTTTTTTCTCATACTTAATTATCTATTTAATTCAGGGATTCA
>CAMCTU010000185.1 GCA_945878525.1 Sphingobacterium thalpophilum | reverse complement strand
GCCACGTTCAAACTGTTTCCGGCAAGCTGACAAATATGATCGTAATGATCTACGATCAGCTCGAGATGTACATTCCTCTCCTTAGGGTCGTCTTTCCCACGAACCCAGTTATCAGTCAGCATCCAGGTATCGAAAACCCCACCAATTACAGCCTCTCTTTCTATCAGAACTTTGATTTGATCATCTGTTAACTGCCTTTGGTGATCTACCAGTTTCCGGCAGTTATGATGGCTTGCCCACATCGGTCCTTTATATATAGACGTAGCCTCATTAAAGCCTTTATCGGTAAGATGAGTTACATCCAGGATCATGTTCAAATTATCCATTTCTGCGATTAACTCTTTACCGGCGGCTGTTAACCCTTCAGTCCGGCCCGTACCTGCAGCATACCTGCCCGGTCCGTAATGTGCCGGACCACAAGCCCTGAGACCGTAAGCGTATGCCTTTTCGAGGTAAGAAATATTGACAAATGAATCAGCGCCTTCCAGACTAAGAATATATCCTACAGGTTTCCCTTCATCAGGTACAGACTTATCAAACCAAAGTGCCAGATGTGCTTCCATCTGAGTGAGATTGGTAATCTGCACCATTTCCCCATGATCTTCCATAGCACGGTACCAGGCTAACTGAGCCTGGGATATTCCCCAGGCAATTTCAGGTGAGTTCCATCCAGGAATAAGACTGCCCCGTTCTACATAACGGGCAATTTGAGTGGCTACCACCAATCCAATATTACCTTTACGTAATTCAGGCAATGCGACAGTTCCAAGACCCCGATCAAGCTTATCTGTCATGCCCATCTCACTGTCCCGGATTTCATAAACAGACTTTTTAAGATCCCTGTTCCATTCAATCGCATTCATCGAAAGATCCAGATGGCAATCGAAAATAAATAGTGATTCTTCAGTCATTTTTTTATTCTAAAAAGTAAGAGAAACATTTAAAAGCTAAATTCTCTTTATGTCGCAATTAAAACCACATAGATACATAGTTTTGGTGTGTTAGATATTAAGGCATAGAACATATAGCCTGGAAGCCGGGCTTCTAACTATGTGAAATTGCTTTAGTAATCTATATTTCACTCATATTTAAACAAAAAGACTATGTGTCTATGTGGTCAACCTATATTAACAATCGAATTGAGGTTAATACTAAAATTACCGTCCCTGGCGAAATGCAATAGCATCAATCTCTACTTTTATGCCATGGCCTAAACCTGATTGTACGGTTGTACGAGCCGGCTTAACTTTTGTAAAATACGTTGCATAAACCGCATTATAGCGATCAAAATCTTTGATATCACTCAAATGAACAGTACATTTCACGATATCATCCAAAGTAAATCCTGCAGCCTCACAAATGCGCTTAACATTGTGTATGGTAAGATGTGTTTCCTCCTCTATCGTACCCAAGACGAAAGTACTTGTGGTAAAATCTACTGCAGCCTGCCCGCTTACAAACAGCCAGTCGCCTGCTGCCAAAACTCCTGCCGAGTATGCTCCTGTTGTAAAACTTTTATCTGCCTTGTCTGGGTGTTGAATTTCTACTTTTTCCATTTTCTTTGTAATTAATATAATTGATAATTTGTTATTTAAACTCTATTGAACCGAAAAACTCCGGTCTGTGATAATCTGGTTCCGGTGTTTCGATATTATTCCAGACTACAAAATGCGGCTCCGGGAGATCATCGCCACATTTATAAAAATTGGCGCGGCATTTCTGACTCTTAAGGGATTTAAACTGATGATATTGAAAAGCATTGTTTGGTATTGACAAAGTCAGTTCCCAGCCAATATTAGAATCCTTGTTGACTGCAGGCTTTAAGGAACTTCGAAATCCAATTGATTTGATCAGTTCATCACTACCCATTATCCGATTGGTTCTTTCTTCGCCAAAGCCTAGCAGACAAGTCCCTGCACAATTAAACTCAAAATTATAGTATTCCTTTTCATCCCCAAAAGATAAAAAAAACTCTACACAGCTATCCTTATAAACCGGTTCGTTGGGTTCAGAATAAATGGCTCTGATATGCTTTTCTTCAACATAAAACTTAAGGAACACAGCATGATCACTATAAGCTATTGCAAAAGCAATCTCTGGTTTGTAAGGAAATGCATCCCATGGTGTGATATTGATCAGTTCCTGATGAATATGATCCAGTTTTGTCGAAATTTCATCTAAAGCATCGATCTTATCTACATGAATAAATGGAACAGATAAGGTTTTCATATCAACTGTCTTTACCTTCGTTTTCTTCCTTTTGTTTCGCCAGTTTTCTTTTAACGATATCAAAAGGATATTTCATTGCAAGATTTCTAATCTCGTAGTTAAAATCAGCAAATGTCTCTTCCCACATTTTAGACTCCTCAGGAGTATATTTGTAAAAACCATGTCCATTTGCAACACCCTTTCCACCGGCTTTCACGATATCATCAATCAGCTTTGGAACATGCGTATCGTTGCAAAGAGTTGGATTTAGATCCTTCATTACATTATGATAAGCAGGCACACCGGTTAAGTCCATCCATCCAAAAACACCAACCAGAGTCATCCAGAAACCAGTATTATTTCGGCACACTCTGTCAACATCCTCAATAGTTGCATAACCATTTTCAACCAGGTAAAAGGCCTCACGGTACATGGCATACATCAAACGGTTGCCAATAAAGCCCCGAATATCTTTCCTCACCAGAGTGGCTTCCTTATTCCAGTAATTAGAAAGTTCATAGAGATATTCACCCCCTGCAATATCACTTTCATCCCCACAAATTATTTCTAAAAAACGGGTAGTATGCGAAGGCTCAGCCCAATGTAATCCGAAGAAGCGGGCAGGATGTTTGGTCATCTTCTGCAAGAGACTGATCGGAATAGCCGAGGTATTACTTGTCATCAGCGCATCTTCTGCAATAACTGCTTCAATCTTGCCATAAACAGTCTTTTTAATTTCTTCACTTTCGAGGGTACATTCTATGGCTATTTTGCATGGCTTCAAGGCTCCGTAATCTTCCGTAATAAGCAAATTTTTAAAGTAGAATTCCGGATCTTCGGTCACCATACCTTCTTCTTTTGCCTTCACAAAATGTTTACGGATACGCGATTCGGCGGTGGTCATGTCGATACTGACAGGAGCAATAGCAATAACCGGATGACCGGCAATCAGAAGGCAGGTAGTTATACTACAACCCATCAGGCCCAGACCGATAACACCTACCGGAATTTCATTTGTTTTTATTGACATATTTATTTTATTGTCTATTTACATACTTTAAATTAAGGATACTACCTTACCGGTTTTGACCGATTCATCACATGCAAATGCGATCCTCAGACTATTTACAGCATCTTCACCATGTGCAGTCAGATCGAGGTCTTCTACAATTGATTTAAGAAAATATCTTTGCTCACGGTTACAAAGTTCCTGGTGATCGGGTTCATCTTCCAGATTGATCACAATATCTTCCTTCGCAAATTTTTCATCCTTGTCAAGATCTGCATGATGAAAAAGTATAGACTCTGTTTTGGAATGGGATTCGATTGACGCGGATTTACCTGCGCCACCGGCATTCTTTGCCACTATGGATACAGAGCCTTTCGGACCAAAAACATCTTTAACAAAATAGGCTGTTTCGCTGATCATTGGACCCCAGCCGGCTTCATACCAACCCACTGAACCATCTTCAAATCGGATTTGAAGCTGCCCATAGTTATAATTCCCTGCGGGAATGTCTTCAGTCAATCTTGCCCCGATAGCATATACCTGAACCGGTTTGGAACGGGTCATTTGGCACATTACATCGATATAATGAACTCCGCAATCTACTATCGGACTGAGTGTACTCATCAGGTTACGATGCAAAGTCCACATCGCTCCATCACTTTGCTGATTTAAATTCATTCTCATAACCAATGGTTTACCTAATTCGGCAGTGAGTTCAATGAACTTTTCCCATGAAGGATGATGGCGGAGAATATAACCAACCACAAGTTTTTTATTAGCTTTCTTCGCTGCTGCAATGACACGTTCTGCACCTTGAACAGAATCGGCAAGCGGCTTTTCAATGAATACATGACAACCGGCTTCAAAAGCTTGAATAGCATATTTCTCATGTGTATCAGGATAGGTAGAAATACAAACAGCATCTGGTGTTGTAGCTTCCATTGCCTCATCCATATCGTTGAATAAAGGATATCTATTCCCCATTCTGGCGTTCAATACTTCCTTGGATTTTCCGCGGGATACAAGTCCAAGAACCTCAAAACCCGGATCATTGTGATATGCAATGGCATGAGAAGCGCCCATATTTCCACAGCCCAAGACAAGGATACGTACTGGTTTTAATTGATTTGACATATTAGTTATATTTCTGTTTATGGATGTTAGCTTATTACTTCTACAGTTGTTGAATGACTAATAATTAACCACATAGAGACATAGGTTTAGAATTTATGCATTAAGAAAGAACTATGTATCTATGTGGTTAAAAACCCTTCCTTATATTTTTTTATAAATTCCATTTCTTCATTGACTAAGCTCATGGTCATAAGGCCTGGTGGAATAAACGCTGACAGGGTTTTGAACCCTGTCAGCGTTCTCTTACAAATTCCCTTTCTTTAATTCATTTACAGCATGATCACAAGCCCTGGCGGTGAAGGCCATATACGTTAAGGAAGGGTTCTGACAAGCGTTTGAAGTCATGAAAGCACCATCGGTAACGAATACATTCTTTACATCATGCATCTGATTCCATTTATTGAGAACTGACGTTTTAGGATCATG
>CAMCTU010000184.1 GCA_945878525.1 Sphingobacterium thalpophilum | reverse complement strand
CCTTTTATTTATTAATGGTATTTATTCCGGATCGATCTCTACAAATAAAAATAACTTGTTTTGCAATTCATTACATAACATGAGTTCAATATAAAATCTTGCTTGGTTAAGTTTAGACTAAAGTTTTTCTCTCCTTTTGGAAAGCAGGGTCTGTTTCTCTTCCCCCGTGTTCTGCTCTATTTTTTTGCTGGAATTTTAATTTTATCATAAGATTCATTATTGCAAAAAAGATAGAGCTGCCACTCGGGTTTATTGAATAGGGCCTATGGTTCTATTAACGGAAGCCCGTCCCGATGAAAAACAGCTTCAGGTAAAATAAACCTTGCCGAAGGAGGTTCCAGCTGTCGCTGGAATGACTACGATTACTTGCCGGAAATACTCAATATGAAAGGACTGAACTAAGCTATAAAAAGCAGGTATTGGTTTCAAAAATCAAATAATACGAACCTAGAGCATTATGAGATCAGTTAAAACGGTATTTTCCATCATCCCTAAATATCGAAGTCAGGTTAATTAAGCCCTTCACTTATTCTGGAGGGCTTTTTGGTTCAGATGCGTATCGTAAATAGACCACTGCACTAACTTCCTTACTTGACCGGATTAATACCTGATGTTCCTTAACACCATCATAAATTCTCAGATTGGATGTGTTTGGAGGAATCTTTCCCAAATTTTCCGCATAAAGAATGATCTCATGCAATTCCTGATTTCTGTTTAATCGAAGTGTGTGAGTAGAGGGCTTATTCACAATTAGCTGGTTTCTGATAAATGGCCTTCGGTTATGATAAACAGAAATAATATCTCCATCTTCCTTCAAATAGTCTTTTATTTCCAGTCTTACTACATTTTCGGTAATTTCAATGACAATCGGTCGGGCGAGTTTAGTTTGCATAAATACATTTGGATCACGGGCATCCAGTAAAATGGCACTAAGATAGTTTTGAGGTATATTTTGTTTGTTTGCATCTGTGAATCGTTGCAGATAGGCATTACCTGGATAGCAGGATATTGAATTTTCACCAACGCCAGTAAAGGTACCAGTCAGGTTATCAACACCATCCTCCCTTTTCAGACTGAGTTTGAGGTCTTTTATACATAGAAATCGTGCAGTATCACTTGGAATTTTCGAATGCAGTATTTTAAGCTCATTAACCCTGAGGCTAGACTTATTGATGACGCCAATGAAGTCGAGGATCCCTTCAGCCCTGAGCGGGTTATCTCGATAGATGTAGGCTTTTCCATTAACAATATTGTTATCCTGATCTTTTATGTGTAAAATATAGTTTACGTCCAGGGTTTTTGTGTGTTGAAGGTCGGTATCCAAATAGCCAAGCCATACCCCTTTAAAATCCTGGGAATAGCCAGAAATAGTGGCTAGCAAAAGGAAGAGTAAGCAAATATATTTCATTAATAATTATTATTTACTGGTCTTTTTTTGATTTCTTGCGGTTTATATCTTAGATATATTGCCGCGGTCTTTTGCTTATCAGACACGATCATTACCCTATGTCTGGTTTCGCCATCAATTAAAATAAGTTCTGAAGTATTTGGCGGGACTAATCCAAGATTCTCTGCATACAAAAGTAGTTCATGAAGAACAATTCGTTTATCAATTTGAAATTTTATCAAAGCAGGTCTTTTTGAAATTTGAATATTTTTCGTAAGAATTTCCCTGTTGAGGTAAATTGAAACAGTATCATTATCGGGTTTCATATAATCCAAAAGTTGGATCTGCAAATCGGTGTTGTGCACTTCAATTTCTGTTATTTTTTTAGGCTCAGTTTTGAGAAAACCCGAACTAAAATCAACTATAACCGGAGGTGCTTGTACCTTATTTTGTGCTAAAACATTAATTACTGAGTCTTTGCGCTGTTCCAAAAATTTATTCAGACCTTCAACAGACCTGGATAAGATCACTTTACCAGGGATGCAAACTTCATTCGGATCATCCTTACTAAACCCATTCCACGTTCCCTCAAGATATTCATAAGTCCCATCATTTCGATAGGCCAGTTCATAAGTTTTGATGCAGGCAACCCAGTCCCAAGGCACGAGGTCTTCCCGAATCCAGCTCATGCTTTCATATAATTTTACGCTATCGCCCTTCATTTTACCCGAAAATCCGATACGGATTCTTACAACTTTACCCATCCAGGCATATGAATCACCCCAAATATTCTTCTTTTGAGTCAGATTCATTTCAAGATCATAAAGTTGACTGTATCCCCCGGGGCCTTGGGTAATTTTTCCATACCATTTCCCGCTAATGTTTTGCCCAAGGATCTCTTGGGTAAGGAATGATAAGAAAATGAGCAGGATGCATTTCATACCTTAATTTACATCAAGTTAATGATTTTAACTTGTTTAAGGCAAGTCTCTTATTGAAAAAGTTTCAAATGCAGTTTTTTGTAATTGATGATTGCCTGGTATGGCATGAGAATATCCCCGCCTAAAACTCCAATAACAGGTGGAAGATTCAGATTTGAATAAGTCTGACTTATCATGCTCAGATCAAGTACTGCTGCTTCAAAATTCTTTAATTTGAATTTTCCTATTTTGAAAACAGGAAGAACTATGGTGTAGCTTACCATATTGCTAGTACCCAAACCGGTAGAAAGAAGCTCTGAACTCAATAATTCGGTGTTTTTCATATGCTTTTCAATGACGGTTTTATCAAAAACCGTTTTCGAAGCGCCGGTATCAAGCACCACATGAAAAGATTGTCCGAAAACAACAACTTCCACCAATAGGTGGAAGCCGTCGTTATGTAAATTTACCAGTTCTAATGGAACTTTTGTTTCGCTCATTAAGCGATTAGATAAGATTTGAATCTCTCAGAACCTGGTTCATGTTTCTTACAGCATCTGCGCTCTTGTTAAATTCAGCTTGCTCAGCATCAGAAAGTTTGAAGTCGAGGATTTTTTCCCAGCCGTTTTTGCCAATGATAACAGGAACCACGAGGGAAATATCTTTCTGACCGTATTCACCATCAAGGGCAACGCCGCAGGAAATTAGTTTTTTCTCATCCCGGACAATACTTTCAACCATTGCCGCAGTACCAGCACCAGGTGCATACCATGCGGAAGTACCGATCAGTTTTGTTAAGGTAGCACCACCAACCATAGTTGAAGAAACTACTCTTTCCTGCTGCTCTTTAGTCAATAACTGAGTAACCGGAATGCTATTCCAATAAGCATGATTGATTAAAGGAATCATAGTTGTGTCACCATGTCCTCCAATAACCACAGCATTCAGATCTGCTGGTGAGCAACCTAGTTCTACACTTAGATAATATTTAAACCTTGCAGAATCCAAGGCCCCACCCATTCCCAAAATTTTATTCTTTGGGAGACCAGAAGTTTGAAGTGTGAGGTAATTCATGGTATCCATTGGGTTAGAAACCACGATGATAATCGTATTTGGAGAGTGTTTCAGAATGTTTTCTGTCACGCTCTTTACAATGTTTGCATTGGTACCGATCAGCTCTTCACGGGTCATTCCCGGTTTACGTGGTAATCCTGAAGTAATTACAACGACTTCAGATCCTGCAGTAGCAGCATAATCATTGGTAACACCTTTGATTTTTGTATCAAAACCCAGAAGTGCTGAAGTCTGCATCATGTCGATCGCTTTACCTTCGGCAAAACCTTCTCTGATGTCTAATAAAATAAGTTCTTCTGCTAATTCTTTTCTGGCGATGTTATCAGCACAGGTTGCACCTACTGCACCGGCTCCTACAACTGTAATTTTCATTTTGTGATTTGTTTTTAATTTGAGATCGGAACTGTTTGAGATTTAATTAAAATCTGCCTTATTTATATTCAAAAATACCTTTGCAAGCACATTTAAGTTAATAAGCCGAAGATAGAGAATTCAATCTTTTTTATGAAATTATTAGTGATAGTTGTTTATTTTTTTTCACTGTTGTGCGGTTAAAATAAAATTTTTAATAAAATGATCATTTACATTGTTCGAAGTACGTTTTTAAGAGTTTGATACAAAGCAAGACCCCCTTTTAGTTTAGAATCATTTTTTATAGTTTCACTGCCTTGAAATCTGCAAAATTCTACCTAAAATAACAGGACTGTTGATAAGCTTTGGCCTAAGCACAAAATTTGCGTTAAGCTTTTTTCCGTCCCGATTTACATCGGGACTGGTGCGGCAGGCACAGTCCAAGCCAAAGCATTGACTTTAATAGCATCAGGTGCAGCGGCGGCATTTATTCGTATTTGTGTATTGTTTTTAAGGCACTCATGGTCTCGTCGTTCCTCCTCGGCATGCTAATTTCTGCCCGTCCGAACGGGTTCATCCGGGCGGGCTGCAGGGACCTCCCGCAGTGAATCTTGAGCACAAATAAAAAAACAAAAAAAAGCGAAAAAAGTAGAGATAATAATTATGAGCTAAGAATTTGATCTTTTATTTTACAATTTAAAGTTCCCCGGACACTAGTAATTTTTTTTAGTAACGCATGAAGTATAATTCAAAATAGATCTTTGAAATTAGGTGATAATGAGTCTTTCATCCTGAACTTGATTCAGAATTTAGTATTCATATTGGGCGGGCTCACAATTGACAATTTCAGGTTGATATCTTTATACTTTTCAACACCCTTCTTCCCACCTCAAAAGATTTGTAAATTTGGATTCATCCCAAAAATATCTTTATGCCTGATTTTTCGCACCTCCACGTTCATACACAATTTTCACTGCTGGATGGTGCGGCAGATATTTCGCGGCTCTTCAAAAAGGCTAAAGCCGACGGCATGAAAGCAATGGCCATCACCGATCATGGGA
>CAMCTU010000183.1 GCA_945878525.1 Sphingobacterium thalpophilum | reverse complement strand
GCCCATACCAATCAGCACATTATCATAGCCATCAGCACTCATGGCATTTGATGTTCTGACAGTTACACTGATCATTTCATTTTCAAGCGGACTGCCGGTTTTGGGATCCATCAGATGAGAGAGCCTTTTTGATCCATTCTGAAGGTATTTACGGTAATTTCCGGAAGTGGTAATTGCCCCGCCTTTTAACTCGATAATTTTCTGGAGGGTAGCTTCTTCATTTTTATTATTGGCCGGCTGTTCAATCCCAATCCGCATGATCTGTTTCCCGGGATATTTACGTCCTTTTACCCTGATCTCTCCACCAATTTCGATCAGATAATTTTGAATACCTCTTGATTCGATGTAATCAGCAAGCACATCCACACTGTATCCCTGTGCAATGCCATTTACATCAATCTTCAGGCATGGAATATCCTTGATTAGTTTATTCCCCAGAATATGCAGCTTATCCGAGCCTGAGCAAGATAGCGCCTGCTTAATGACCTTGTCTGATGGCTGATTACTATGCCGCTTTACTCCGAAACCCCAGGCTTCTGAGATAGGTAATATACTGATGTCGAAAACGCCCTCACTTTCCTTCCAGATCTTTAAAGATCGCTTGACCACCTTCTTCAGATGTTCGTCCATCTCTATTCCTGTTTCAGAATTATTAAACTTATTGATCAATGAATAGGACTTATATATAGACAGGGAGCTATCAAGTTCAGAGAATTTTTGGTCAATTGATCTGGAGCTGATGATTGCATCCGAGGCATAATAGCTAATCTGGTAACTGGTACCCTGTGCGAAACCTGAAATTTGGAATTGGGAATAGGATGGGGATATCCTGGGGCTACAACTGAGCAGGATGGATAGGATTTGAAGGATTATAATAGTTTTAATACCCAATACCTGACCCTGATTAAAAATTCTATCCATCCTCTAATCCTTTAATCCTATTGCCCCGGTGGTAGTATAATATTTCGCCATCATGTTCGGAATTTCCCAAGCAGGCATCTCATTGTTCATGATATAGCGGATCGCCATTTCAGCAGAATTGCTGCGGCTAAAACTTCCCGGTACGAGCACCCATTCATTGCCTTTTCTGATCAGATCAAAGCCTGGATATTTCTGCTGAAATGCTGCTTTCACCTTTTCGATCACCAGACTAAATTCAGCTTCAGCAATACCCGGTGCTGCCCTGATATACAATGTAGCTCGGTATTTTTCATCCGGACCCTGACGGAGTTCCAGATCGGCTCTGGTACCACGCATCAATGCATAATGGGTATCGCTAGAGCCTGCTGGTTCACGATAATTCCATTTCACAGTAACTTTAGCATGAACCCCTTTAATGGTATAATTAATCTCACCATTTGCCAAGACCGATAAAATACTGTCTTTTACATATTTTTTCAGGTATTCTGGATAATCGACGCGGGTAACCCGTTTAAATTCTGATGGCGTCAGCGCTGTGGGCCATTCCCTGGAACTTAAAATTTTAATATCCTTTTTATAGTTAAGTATAACTTCAGGAAATCCAGCCCATTGTGACATATCCACAAGGTGGGTGCTTACATCAGTAATTCCATGACCCTGTTGTTCAATGTCAAAGAACCATGCCGGTCTGCGGGCAGGCTCAGAACCTGAAAATTTCAGAAAATGGTGTAAATTTTCCTGAATAAGCGATGGATCCTCCAGACTTCCATTTTTAAGTTTCCCAAACAATTCAGGCATTGCTGCAAGTTCCCTCTGAAGGATGTTACTGATATCATAGCGAAGGTCCATAGGGTCAAAAATCAGCACTTTGTTTTTTTGAGCCAGTTTGAATGATTTTTTCAATTTTGCAAAATCTTCTGATGTTACAGCCATGGGTTTATCTGCTAAAACATGCATGCCAGCCTCAATGGATCTGCGCATATACTCAGCTTTTTTGCTGTTATTCCCTGAAATAATCACCGCATTACCTTTTTTCTCGGCCAGCATCTTTTCCAGGTAATCTGAACTGGTATAAACCACCATTTTCCATTTTGTTGGATTGGAAGAGCGGGAATTCATCCCATTGATGCTTTGCAGATAGGTCTCAACATCAGGTCCTGCAGGTGCATACACATGTACTTCCGGATCCAGACCTTCATACATTCTGCCCTGCATATAAGTTGCATGTCCATGACCCGGGTCAAGGACGATCAGTTTGATCAGATTATTTTGTGCAATCCCCCGGATGGAAAATATGTTAATGAATAGAAAAAACGCGACTAAAGGGAACTTATTTCTCAGGTTTATCATGTTGCTAATACTATTTTTAAAGAAAACAGGGGATATTTTGAAATTTTTAATGTCTTTTGTTACCTGACCGTAAAATAATCAAAATTAAGAGAATTGATTAAGTCTGTATTTTATAAATTGATCCCAAGTCAATCTATCTGCTTTAAATGAATAATCAGCTTTTGTTGCGGGAGATAACTTTATAGGATAGAAAGTAAAGACTCAAGATCCAGAACTGTATATAGTCATGATTCAGTTTTAATGAGATGATGAGCATTCCAGAGAAGAGTGCAATTTTATTAATGGATGGCCTTTGTTAACTGAGTAGTTCATGTGACATTAGCAATTAATGTCTTGATTCCTGGTTCTTGGTTCCTGGATCAAAAAACTACTCCTTACTCAAAAAATAATCATAAATTATTCTGGATACTTTAGCCATCGATTTTACCGCAGCTTTATCGTCCTCCAAATTTTTCGATAATAATACCAAAACATATTTTCGTCCATCAGGAAGGATCACAATTCCGGCGTCATGATTCACACCGGTAATCCAGCCGGTTTTATGCGCTACTTTTACTTTTATGGGAAGTTTTGCAGGAATTTTATCGTTAAATTTCTGGTCGAGAAGAATATCAATCATCGCATCTGAGGCATTTTTGTCGACCGCAAGACCTTGGGCCATTTTTGTAAAGATCAGCATCTGATCGTAAGCTGTGGTCGTATTATTAAGTCCTGCACGAAAGGCTTTTGTATCTTCCACACCGCGTAATACCTGAATGTGATTGGCACCCATTTCCCTCATGGTTTTGTTTGCATTTTTGGCTCCCACCAGATCGATTATCATGTTGGTCGCCAGATTACTGCTTTGAATAATCATGAGATAAAGCAAATCATAAATCTTGACTTTCTTTCCTGCTTTTTTATACAAGTCAGTCTCACTGTCGTCTTTTGGATTTAGGGAATAGTTAGTTCCATCAACTATACTTTTAAATTCATTTTTAATTTCAAGCGAATCATGAATTGAAAATTTCCCTGTTTTGGCCTGTTTATAAGCTTCAATAAGTACAGGGGTTTTCATTGTACTGGCAGCATGAAAATTTATCTTTTCATTGATTAAGATTTCTTCACCGCTAAGCAGATTTTTAAAGGCTAGTGCAAAGATTCCCTTATTCTTAGCGAGTTCTATATTGATTTGGTTCTTGAGTTCTTCCGGATCTTTAGCACTTGATGGCATCATGAAGAGTAGTATAGGCAGGATTAGTGAATACATCATAACACTCCGGAATATTAAAGGAGCAATAGCGAATATAGCAATAGTATAATTTGTATTTTTATTTCCTAAAAATATAATGCATTTATGATCCGGTCTATTAGTTTATTGTTTTGTGTTTTGCTGTTAAGTATGTTTCAGGCAGTCCTTGGTCAGGTAAATCTGAAAAGTGTGGATCTGGCTTGGGATCATTTTGACCGATACAAGGAGCCTGTTATCAAAGACCGTTTTTTTAAACATGCAGATGTTGTGTCCCTGATCAGGAAACACGCAAATACCAGTCTGCTTATTTCCGAAGAAATTGGACAATCGGTTAGAGGGAGAAGCATTAATCACTTAACACTTGGTACAGGTAAAACTAAAGTTTTATTATGGTCACAAATGCATGGTGATGAGTCGACTGCAACTATGGTGCTTTTCGATCTGTTCAATTTTCTCCAGGCTGATGATGAGTTTAATGATCTAAGAAAGTTGATCCTTAGCAGACTGGAACTCCACATCGTCCCCATGCTCAATCCTGATGGTTCTCAGCAATGGAAAAGAAGGAATGATCTTGAGATTGATGTAAACAGGGATGCCCGGATGCTGGTAACACCGGAGGGTAGGGCATTAATGGATCTTGCCAAGAAAATCAAACCCGAAATAGGCTTTAACCTTCATGATCAAAGCACATTATATGCTGCCGGTCGTAACGATAATACAGCTACTTTATCTTTTCTGGCTCCGGCTTATGATTATCCGAAAAGTATGAATGAGGTTAGAAAAAGAGCTACCCAATTAATATTGACAATGAACAAGGCCCTGCAGACAAAGGTTCCGGGCAAAATTGCTAAATACGATGATGCATTTGACCCCCGTTGTTTTGGGGATACATTTCAGGGAATGGGTATCTCAACCATACTGATTGAGTCGGGCGGTTTTTATGCTGATCCTGAGAAGCAACACATCAGAAAGCTGAATTTTTATGCACTTCTCAATGCATTTGTTTCGATAGCAGAACAAACTTATACTAAACAAAACCTTGCTGATTATCAGGAAATTCCCGAGAACAGCCGCTCTTTATATGATGTGCTGATCAGAAATATAAGTATAACAAAGGAAGGTATTCAATTCCGGACCAATCTTGGAATTATACGTTCTCAAATCAAAGGTCCAAATTTTGAAAGCATGTCTTATAATGGCCGAATTGAGGAACTTGGTGACGTAGAACTAACCCATGGTTATGATGAAATTGAGGCTTCAAACCTGACCTTTACTCCCGGAAATATCAAACAAATGTCCAA
>CAMCTU010000182.1 GCA_945878525.1 Sphingobacterium thalpophilum | reverse complement strand
GACCCAGTATCCATAACTGGCAACTATAATGAAATAAAAAACAAAAATGATTTTGTCGGAGAGAGCAAGGGTATTCATAGAATCAATGTATTTAAGTGTTTACTAACAATATCTGTCAATGTGATTGAAAATTATTCTAAAAAAATAATAGCAATAGGTTACAATTTTAAACCTATTCTGATTTAAAGCTTATTCCAGCAATGAATGGAGTCTGTCATCCGTATAATCATCAATAAAAAATAGCACATTAGGTAAATGATCAAACTCATGTACCTGATGATACGTTTTAATAACCACGGCTTTCATACCTGCCTTTAGTGCAGATTCAACCCCCTTGGGAGAATCCTCAAATACAATACAATCCTGATACGGCGCATTTAAACCATTGGCACATTTTATAAATGTTTCAGGGTCTGGCTTACTAATTGCCACGTCATCAGCACTTACAATAGTTGAGAAATACTGCCGCAGATTAAGTCCATCCAAAACAAAATCGATGTTAAATAAAATAGCTGCAGAACCAATAGCCATAGGGATTTCTGCCTTTTGTGCATTAGCAAAAAAAACATCCAGGCCCTTGATCAGTTTTAAATGTGGGGTAAATTCTTTTTGATACCCTCTTTCTTTTTCAAAAGACATCTCAACCATTTGTGCTTTGGTAAAATGATCTTTGCCAAATATTCTAATTAGCAATTCTTCATTTTTCCCATACATTTCTTTTTTTACTTCTTCCCAGGAAAGCTTAGCTCCAAGCTGGTTTACAAGAATTTGATACCATGCACGCGCATGAAATTCCATATCGTCTATAATGGTCCCATTGAGATCAAAAAGAAAAGCCTTTTTCATACCTATTGTCTGTTAATATGATAGTAAACATCACTCCACTTCAATTCATTTTTGAACTGATGCAGTGTAGTTTCTTTTCCAATTAATGAAAACTCAATACCTGCCATTGCGGCAAAATCTTCTAAATGCTCTGCCGTTAAATTTTGCGAATAACATGTATGATGTGCACCCCCGGCATAAATCCAAGCGGCACATCCAGTTTGCAGATTCGGATATGGTTTCCATAACACTCTTGCTACCGGTAATTTTGGTAAAGCATAAACCGGCGCAACTGCAAGCACTTCATTTACGAGTAAACGAAAACGGTTTCCCATATCTACCAAAGATGCATTTATTGCAGAACCAGGTGCCGAATTAAATACCAGCCGAACAGGATCTGCCTTTCCACCTATTCCCAAAGGATGGATTTCGCAATTTGGTTTTGCATCGGCAATACTCTCACAAATCTCCAGCATATGTGCGCCAAGCACCATCCCATTAGATGGATTAAAATGGTAGGTATAATCTTCCATAAATGAATTTCCCCCTGCCAGATCGGTACCCATAACTTTCATAGCTCTAACCAGCGCAGCAGTTTTCCAATCGCCTTCACCAGCAAAACCATAACCTTTAGCCATCAAGCGCTGGGCAGCAATACCCGGTAGTTGCGTCATGCCATGCAGGTCTTCAAAAGTATCAGTGAATCCCTTAAAATCTCCAGCTACCAGAAAAGCCTCTATACCAAGTTCAATTTTAGCAGCTTCTCTGAGTGATGATCGATTTGCACCACCCTTTTGTAAAACAGGCATTAAATTATAACTAGCTTCATAAATTTCTAATAAAGCATCTATTTCTGATTCACTTACTTCATTGATCACCTGAACTAAATCTCCAATACCAAAAGTGTTTACCGAATAACCAAATTTGATTTCTGCTTCTACCTTATCCCCGTCTGTTACTGCCACCTGCCGCATATTGTCGCCAAAGCGGACAAATTTTGCACCTTGCCAATCGCTCCAACCTGCAGCTGCTCTTAGCCAAATACTTATCTTTGCTATGGTTTCTTGATCCTGCCAATGCCCCACAACAACCTTTCTGTTCAAGCGCATTCGGCTCATGATAAATCCAAATTCTCTGTCTCCATGAGCTGATTGATTTAGATTCATAAAATCCATATCAATAGTATCCCAGGGAATATCTCTATTAAACTGTGTATGAAAATGCAAGAGTGGTTTTTGTAAAATTTTCAAACCTGTAATCCACATTTTTGCCGGAGAAAATGTGTGCATCCATGCAATAATGCCTATACAATTTTTAGAGGTATTTGCTTCCTGACAAACAGCAAAGATCTCTTCTGAAGATTTAACAGTTGGCTTCCAAATAACAGATACAGGAATTTGTTCATTTGCATGAAGTGATTCTGCAATTTCCCGTGCATTAACCGCTACCTTTTGCAGAGTCTCTGCACCATATAAATCCTGACTACCGGTAACAAACCAAACTTCTAATGTTCTTAAGCTTTTCATATATCTATCGTTTAAACCCAACAATTTTATTGTCCGTAATAACTATCAGGTCCATGTTTTCTTTCGTAATGCTTTTTAATAAGTGCCTCTTTTAAGCGCAGAGCATGTGGATTTATCTGTTCAGTTAATAGTGCCAACTGTGCAATTTGTTCAAGTACTGCGCTATTATGCACTGCAATATCTGCATTTTTACCCCAGGTAAAGGGTGCATGGTTGCCCACCAAAACCATTTCTACTTCTTTATAATCGAGTCTTCTTTCTTTAAAGCAATTAATAATTTGAAATCCTGTTTCAAGTTCATAATTGCCCTTTATCATGTCATCCTCCATAGGTGGGGTACAAGGAATATCTACAGTATTGTAATCGGCATGGGTAGTTCCAAAAATTGGAATGTCTCTTTGAGATTGGGCCCATGCAGTACCGTATACCGAATGAGTATGCACAATGCCACCAATATCTTCCCAGTTTTTGTACAAAACTGCATGGGTTTTAGTATCAGAAGAAGGCCTCAGACTGCCGGAGACTATATTCCCTTCAAAATCAACAATTACCATGTCAGCCGGAGATAATTGCTGGTAAGGAATACCACTTGGCTTAATAGCAAAAACACCTAAACTTCTATCGGCAGCACTTACATTTCCAAAGGTGAAAAGCACCAAACCTAATTTTGGTAATTGCATATTGGCTTCGTAAGCCTCTTCCATGATATGTGAATACTTTTCCATAGTAGTTTATTACAAGTGTGTTTCAATAAAATTTCCTAATTTTTTATACTGATCATAGCGCTTTTGATAGTAGGCAGTATGCGCTTTATTTGGTGTATAAGTTACCGCAAATCCTTGACCCATAGCACTCATGGCATCCTCTACTTTAGTATAAAGACCCGCAGCAGTTGCGGCAAACATGGCAGCACCCAAGGCACAGGTTTGTTCAGATTTATGAATCCTGATCGGCATATTGATAACATCCACTAATACCTGCATGATATAGGGTGATTTTTTTGCAACACCACCAAGTCCTATTAATCCTTTTACCGGAATACCTTCTGCCACAAATCGTTCAACTATTGCTTTTGCACCAAAACAAGTAGATTCAACAAGAGCCTTAAATAGTCTGGGGGCATCTGTGGCCAGGCTCAACCCGGCGAAGGCACCATTCAATAGTTGATTGGCATCTGGCGTACGTCTCCCATTTAACCAATCAATTGCTATTTCATCCTTTTCATCGAGCGATAAAAGGGCGGCTTGTTCAGAAAGTGTAGTCATTATTCTTTCAGCCGCTTTATTTTTTAAATCTTCATCTTCCAATAAATCCAAACTCCAAGTTAAAATATTCTTTAGCCAAGCATACACATCTCCAAAAGCGGATTGACCTGCCTCCATACCTATCATGCCCGGAATGATAGAACCATTTACTTGTCCGCAAATACCGGTTACAAGGGCGTCATTTACTTCATCAGCAGGAGCAACCAGCATATCACAGGTAGATGTACCAATAACTTTACTTAAATAATATGGTTCAATCTGCCCACCTACGGCTCCCATGTGCGCATCAAAAGCGCCAACAGCAACCACTACATCAGTGCTAAGTCCTAATCGCGCAGCCCAATCTGGGGATAAATTCCCTGCAGACTTATCTGAAGTAAATGTTTGGGCAGGAAGCTTATCAGTGAACCCTGTTAGTAAAGGATCCAAACTTGAAAAAAATGAATCAGGTGGATAGCCACCAAATGCTTCACTCCACAGACCTTTATGACCAGCACTGCAAACACCTCTCTTGATGTCCTTGACATTCTTGCCACCTGTTAATACAAATGGAATCCAATCACAATGTTCTACCCAACTATGTATTGCTGCAGCCACATTCGAATCAGCTCTTAACACATGCAGTAGTTTTGCCCAAAACCACTCACTACTATAAACGCCCCCTACATACTTTAGATAATTGGTTTCAAACTTTGTTGCGTGCAAATTAATTTCTGCTGCCTCCCTGACACTTGTATGATCTTTCCACAAAACAAACATCGCATTAGGATTATTTGCAAACTCTGGCAACATACAGAGCGGAGTGCCGCTTGCATCAACTGCCACAGGTGTAGATCCTGTTGTGTCAATTGCAATTCCTTTTACATTCCTAGCAACTGCTGCACCCACCTGATGCAAACAATCCTTTAAGCTTGCCTCCAGACCCTCGAGATAGTCCAGCGGATGCTGACGAAATTGATTTTGGGATGCATTGCAGTACATTTGCTTTTTCCAACGTGGATAATAAAATACTGAAAAAGCCAGTTCTTCTCCGCTTGAAGCATTTACAACTATAGAACGGACAGAATCGGTTCCATAATCCACTCCAATTACATAAGATTGTTCCATAAAACGCAGGTTAATTTCTTCGGATAACTAATGTACATAAATTCAAGGATAAGTGTACTTTTTACGCTTATTTAATAAATGACCATCCAGCCCCAGAGTTGCGGGAGGCTAAAAATCACGCCCATCGCAAATCGGTAAAACGTTACGCTAATTCAAGCTCTTTACCACACAAACAGGAATTAAATTAATAAATAAATTATCCCTAATCCTTTTCGGTTTAACTGTTAAGAAATTCA
>CAMCTU010000181.1 GCA_945878525.1 Sphingobacterium thalpophilum | reverse complement strand
TCGATACCCATCAGCATCTTGCCGATCTGGTTCGCTTTGGAAAAGGCTGGACCTCGCCGCCGGTACCAGGTAATTATGACATGAAGGCTTACATGGAAGCCACCCGCAATGTCAACATGGTCAAAGCGGTTTACATGGAAGTGGCAGTTCCGGTTGCGAAACGTCATGAAGAAGCGCTATATGCAATAGAAATGTGTAAGGATAAATCCAATCCTACAGTTGCAGCTATTATAAGTGCTAATCTGATGAGTCCTGATTTTGAAGACTATATTACACAGTTCAAAGGATCTGAATATATAAAAGGTATTCGGTATGGCTTCAGATCTGTTGAAGAGATGAAGGATCCTCTTTTGATCAAAAACGTAGAAGTTTTGGGCAGACTCAATATGAGTTTAGATTTCACTATTTCACCAGCCTGGTTACCCGCAATTGCCGGGCTAATTAAAACCTGTCCGAGCACAAGATTCCTGGTAAACCATTGTGGGAATGCTGATCCCAGAGCATTTCTCGATCCATCCACAATAAGCGGCAAACCGAACCATGATGCCAATGAGTGGATCGCTGCAATGAAAACAGTGGCCGAAAACGAAAATGTGGTTTGTAAAATTTCGGGAATTATATCGGTTAGTTCTGGATATCCTAAATCCGCCGAAACCCTGGCTCCGGGCATCAACCATTGCCTTGATATTTTTGGGCCAAACCGTGTCATGTTTGCCAGCGACTGGCCGTGGTGCTTAAAAGGCAGCGAACTTGAAAACTGGGTAAATATTCTTAAAGAAATTGTCAAAAACAGGCCTTACAAAGAACAAAAGAAATTGTTCCATGATAATGCCGTTAAATTTTATAATATTTAATTTCCACAAATAATCCTATCTGTTTATGATATTCAATTCGTTCAAAGGACACAATATTGGGTTTTTATGCCTTTTGGCTGTCATATCACTCAATTCCTGTACAAATAATCTTAGCAATAAAGAATGGGATGTTTACGCGGGAGGCAAAGATCGTCAGGCTTATTCCCCTTTAAATCAAATTGATACAAACAATGTCAAGGATCTTAAAGTAGCATGGATTTATAATACCAAAGACGCGGATAATTCGAGTCAAATTCAGACCAACCCACTAATCATTAATGGTGTTCTCTATGGTACATCTCCGCAGTTAAAACTTTTCGCTGCTGATGCTGCCACAGGCAAGGAAAAATGGATTTTCGACCCGGTTCCAAGCATGCTCATGGATAATGCAGGAAAACAAAGTTATGGTTTGAATGTTTGCCGTGGAATTGCTATTCACAAGGGAGAGAATAATGAACACCGGATATTTTATACTGCAGGCTCATCGCTTTATTGTATAAATAGCGCTACCGGAAAGCCCCTTAGCAGCTTTGGTAAGGATGGCAGGATTTCTTTGCATGATAATCTGGAAATGAACAGGGATATCGGTGATCTAAGAGTAACTTCCACTTCAGCAGGCATGATCTATAAAGACCTGATCATTATGGGCAGTAGCTTATCTGAAGAAGAAGAATCAGCTCCTGGGCATATCCGGGCTTATGATGTTTTTACCGGTGAATTAAAATGGCTCTTCAAAACCATCCCGGCACCGGGAGAGAAAGGTTATGAAACATGGGATGATCCTGAAGCTTATAAATTTGTCGGTAGTGCCAATGCCTGGGGTGGATTTAGTCTCGATGAAAAAAGAGGAATTCTGTATGCTTCAACAGGCACAGCAAATGCAGATTATTATGGAGGTAAACGGAAAGGCAATAATCTTTTTGGAAACAGCATTCTGGCTTTAGATGCTGCAACCGGGAAATATATCTGGCATTTTCAGGCCATACACCACGATTTATGGGATTGGGATTTCCCCAATGCACCTGCCTTGTTGACTGTAAAGAAAGATGGTAAATCCATAGATGCCCTGGTACAAACCAGCAAACAGGGATACATTTACCTGCTTGATAGGGTCACCGGCAAGCCAGTTTACCCAATTGTAGAAACCCCGGTTCCTGCCAAATCGGATCTTGATGGGGAATATCCATCCCCTACTCAGCCTATCCCAACGGTCATTCCTGCATTTGCACGACAAGGGATTTCTGAAGCAGATCTCAATAAAAATATCCCGGATTCTTCTTACCAGGAACTTCTTAAGCGCTTCCGGAGCTTTAAAAGCGGACCAATGTTTACACCTCCA
This sequence comes from Sphingobacterium thalpophilum, assembly GCA_945878525.1. Classification (GTDB taxonomy): domain Bacteria; phylum Bacteroidota; class Bacteroidia; order Sphingobacteriales; family Sphingobacteriaceae; genus Daejeonella; species Daejeonella thalpophilum_B. The sequence continues at coordinate 2,913 of CAMCTU010000181.1, read as the reverse complement.
AGTTTGGAAGGAACTTTGGTATTCCCCGGACTTACCGGCGGTGGCGAATGGGGTGGTCCATCGGTTGATCCGGAAAGTGGAATAATGTATATCAATGCAAATGAGTTACCCTGGATTGTTACCATAGCAGATAATCGCGTTGATAAGCGGGTAACAAAAAGTCAAACTAATCTCGAAGCCGGCACATCACTCTACACTAAAAATTGTAGTGGCTGCCACGGGGCCGATCTGAAAGGATCTGGCAATTTTCCGGCATTAGTAGATCTGAATAAAAGATACAAAGCCTTAGATTTTAAAAATCTGATCAGCTCTGGAAGAAGGATGATGCCCGCTTTTAAAAACCTGACTGAGGCCGATAAAACTGCTCTGACAGCTTATTTGCTCAAAGATGAGGCTCTTCAAAAAGCAGCGTTTATACCTGAGCAAAAAAAGAAACACCCATTCTACGAAGTACCGTATCGTTTAGGAGGGATCAAACAATTTTTAACCATCGAAGGATACCCGGCTGTGAGTCCGCCCTGGGGTACATTGCGTGCTATTGATCTTAACAACGGAAAAGTGGTTTGGAAACAAACATTGGGCGATCATCCGGATATGAAAGCTAAGGGTATCCATTCTGGTACAGAAAATTGGGGAGGATCGGTTGTAACTGCCGGTGGACTGGTTTTCATTGCAGCAACCAGCGATGAAATGTTCCGTGCTTACAATAAAAAAACAGGTAAACTTTTATTTGAAACCAAACTGCCTGCCGGCGGATATGCCAACCCGGCTATTTATAGTTTAAATGGCAAGCAATATGTTGTTATTGCATGTGGGGGCGGTAAAATGAAGACAAAATCTTCAGATGCCTATGTAGCATTTTCTTTACCTGATTAAGAATTTATGTCAACGCGTTAAGGGATGAAATCTTCTCGAAATTGCTGTAGAGAAGGATTTTGTTTTCTGGCGTCAAACCAACAACAAATAAAAATTAGTATGCGCAATCCAACAAATAAGAAAACTAACAAGGGGCTGAAATTCCTTTTATTCATTTTTCTTTTCAGCAATGGATTTAATACCCTGGCCCAGAATATAAAGTCTGTGGATGATCATTCTTTCGCAGGATTTATAAAAAATCTACCTCTCATTAAAGCAACAAAGCTAGCCCCCCATCCGGATTGGGCCATCATGCAGCGCCAACTGATGAAAGCTATCGAGCAATCAGCTCCAGGATATGTGAAGAAATTCACTCAGAAAGATGGTACTCCCTATGGATTAGGACCTTACGATGATGTCTATGAAATGTTCTACAACTGGCCAGAAATGTATGCCCTTGGAGGAAGTGACTACTTGTTTGAAACTGCTCTTAAAACTTATAATGCCATCACGCTGAACAATTCAGCTTATGTAAAGGATTCGATTGACTACAATCACCAATTGTTTAAAGAATTCCCAAGACAAGATGACTATTTCCATATTTCTGAAGGTATCACCCTTTTTTACAATATGGGATTGGCTGATGCAAAACTTACAGAAAATATAAAGCGGGCAAAACGATTTGCAGGATTTTACATGAATGAGGATCCGGAAGCGCAAAATTTTAATCCTGTGAATAAAACAATAAAGTCCATATTCACGGGTAGCGCTGGAGCAGCAAGCACTTCCAGTGCAGTCTATAATCTCCGCTATGGCCACACCTCCTTGTATCCAATATTGAACGAACTGGAGCCTGACTGGCATGAAAAACCGGAACGACAAATGCAAATTCAGGCCTTGTATGATGAAATCATTACCAGAACGGATGTACCCGTTAACCTACTTTCTACCGGGTTGATTACCAATGCATACCTCTATACCGGAGATGAAAAATATAAAAATTGGGTCCTTGATTACGTCGATGGCTGGATGCAGCGAATTGCAGATAATGGCGGTTTACTTCCTGACAATATAGGTCAAAGTGGTAAAATTGGTGAGTACAGAAACGGACAATGGTGGGGTGGTCTTTACGGCTGGTATGGCCGTTATGGTGTATTAATGCAATTTTCAGCGCTTTCTGTGGCCAGCGAATGTGCCTACCTGCTTTCTGGCGATCAAAAATACCTTGATTTACTCCGCTCACAGATTAACAGTATTATGCAAAGAGCGAAGTTCACAAAAGAGGGTCAGATGTTGGTTCCTTTTCGCTATAAAAAAGAGGGCTGGTATAGTTACCGGCCAATGATGATCCAGGATCTTGCCCACCTCTGGCATGCTTCAATGGAACAGGATGACTGGAAAAAAATTGAAGTCCTAATGAAAGGAAATAAGTTTCATCCTTTATGGGGAGAAGGCGTTTGGGGTCAGAATACCCTTGGAGAGCTTGATACGATTGTTTGGAAAAAGGCCGAACCATTTGATTGGAATCGAGAAGAGAGTATGGGCGACCGAACATTTGGACTAACAGAACATGCACGCCTGATGTATTATGCTGGAAAAAATCCTGATTGGCCTTTAGAAGTCCTGAAAGCTGATTACCAAGAGGTGATGAAAAGAATGAACTTTATGCAGAATGATCCGCGTAATATTTATAGCATTCAAAAAGATGACCTTTATCCAAATAATCCTGTAATTACTAAAGGACTTGTGCAAACGACAATGGGAACACCTCAAACAATTTACAACGGAGGTTTGCTGAGAGCAACAGTAAGGTATTTCGATGCCGATTTGCAGAGACCCGGACTTCCTCTTGACGTGTCTGCTTTGGTTGACGAATTGAAAGCAAATGAAACCGGCATACAGCTTGTGAACCTAAATCCCTCTGAAAGCAGGAAATTAATTGTTCAGGCAGGTGCTTTTGGAGAACATTCATTTACAACTATTGGAGAAGGAAATAATCAGAAAACGGTAAATAGCCCTTATTTTATGGTAGAATTAGCTCCGGCAAGCTCAATACAT
>CAMCTU010000180.1 GCA_945878525.1 Sphingobacterium thalpophilum | reverse complement strand
GTTTTTAAAATGGCTTAACATTGCTTCCTTGGTGCTATCCCAAAAATCATGAGGAACCTGTTTATTTATTCCGGCGTCACCGATAATGGCAAATTGATGGTCATTGGTGGCAATGTAAATTAATACACCATTTCTCTGAGCCGTCTTATTCATCCCAAGCTTATGGAAATAGTTAGCTGCACGATCCAAAACCGGCTCACTGCAGGTTTTCTCAACACAAATACGGATTTCGCCTGACGTGTATCGCTCTGCTGATTCAACTGCCTCACTGATCAATTGTTGCTCTTTTTCACTAAAAATTGACATGCTCTTCATTTAAATCGCCGGAAATTAATTCCAGCGATTAGTTAAAAATATTAAATGCGAAAGGCAATTTAGAATTCAACCTTGGGTGCTTTATTCGCACCGGCTTCTGCCTGGAAGTATCCTTTAGCCTTGAAACCAAACATACCTGCTGTCAGGTTATTTGGGAATGTTCTGATAGTAGAATTATACTCTTGAGTAACTGTATTGAACTTCTGACGCTCTACAGTAATTCGGTTTTCAGTTCCTTCAAGTTGTGCCTGAAGCTCAAGAAAATTCTGGTTTGCCTTCAATTCAGGATATGCTTCTACCGTAGCCAGTAATCTTCCCAACGACTGACCAAGCTGACCCTGTGCAGCCTGAAATTGTGCTATCGACTCAGGTGTTAGTTTTGTAGGATCAACACTTATTGAGGTTGCTTTAGCCCTAGCTTCAATAACCTGTGTCAAGGTTTCTTTTTCAAAATTCGCAGCCCCTTTTACACTTGAAACCAAATTAGGAATAAGGTCTACTCTTCTTTGATATACGTTTTCAACCTGAGCCCATTGAGAAGTTACCTGCTCATCGAGTTTCACCATACTATTGTATCCGCAAGAGCTTAATGAAAGCACTGCGAAAAATGCAACGATATTTAATACTATTCTTTTCATAATTGATTTTTGCTTTTACCTAATCTATAAATTTACAGTATAAGAATCAAATTTCATACCTTTGTTACACATCCGGGATAATACCCGGCATAAAATATGATCAAAGAGATTGAATTAGTTCTTCCTCCGGAACATTCAAATGATGAAGACTTTATCAGGGAACTAGCTTGTAAGTCACTCAATAACAGCAATAAACGAAGTGTTATAGTCCGAATTTTAAAACGTTCTATCGATGCCCGAAGCCGTAAAGTAGTATTCAGGCTTAAAGTAAATGTTTTTATTGATGAGCTTCCTGAACCTGAAATATTTACCGTTAAATACCAAAATGTCAGCGACAAAAAGCCGGTTTTAATTATTGGCGCCGGTCCGGCCGGATTATTTGCTGCGATAAGATGTATTGAGCTCGGACTTAAACCGATTGTTTTGGAACGTGGTAAAGACGTTAAATTAAGGCGGAGGGATCTTGCTTTAATCAACAGGGAAGGACGTATTGACCCGGATTCTAATTATTGTTTTGGAGAAGGTGGCGCCGGAACCTATTCTGATGGTAAACTCTACACCCGATCCAATAAGCGTGGAGATGTAAATTATGTACTGAAAGCATTTGTATCACATGGCGCTACAGACGAAATTTTAATTGATGCCCGCCCGCATATTGGTACCAATAAATTACCCGGTGTAATTACATCCATGCGCGACAGCATTTTAAATGCCGGAGGAGAGATCCATTTTCAATGTCGGATTACAGATCTTTTAATCAGTGCAAAGAAATTGAAGGGAGTATCGGCAGGAGATAAGAAGTTTGAATCTGATCATGTGGTTCTCGCTACCGGACACTCGGCAAGGGATATTTATTACCTTCTACATAAACACAATGTCTTATTGGAAGCCAAACCCTTTGCCCTCGGTGTCAGGATAGAGCATCCTCAGGAAATCATTGATCAGGCACAATACCATTGTAGTGACCGCGGACCTTACCTCCCACCATCTTATTACAGTCTTGTTGAGCAGGTAGATGGCCGCGGAGTATTTTCATTCTGTATGTGTCCGGGAGGAATAATTGCCCCCTGTTCTACTGACCATGATGAAATCGTAGTGAATGGTTGGTCACCTTCAAAACGTAATAATCCTTTTGCAAACTCAGGGACTGTTGTCCAGATCAACCTGGAGGATGTTCCGGGTAGTTCAGAAGATGCTCTGGCAATGTTAAAGTTTCAGGCAGAAATAGAAAAGTTAGCATTCCAGGTTGGTGGAGGGAATCTTGTAGCACCTGCGCAAAGGATGATCGATTTTGTCAATAATAAAATATCAACAGATCTGCCAAGCAATTCTTATATTCCCGGTACAAAAAGTGCTGATCTGAGATCCGTGCTACCAGAATTCATTTTCAAACGGCTTCAAACGGCTTTACCTGCCTTTGGGAAGAAAATGAATGGTTATTTTACCAACGAGGCAATTCTTGTTGGGGTTGAATCAAGGACTTCATCACCTCTAAGAATTCCACGAGATAAGGAATCGTTGCAGCACCCCCAATTGGCTGGTTTATACCCATGTGGCGAGGGTGCAGGTTATGCCGGTGGGATAGTTTCTGCTGCAATAGATGGTATGAATTGTGCAGATGCGGTTTTCAGGGCTATAAACTAATTTGGTTTTGAGGTTTTATAAAACTTATGATACTTTTTTGCTGGGTTTTTAAGATGTTTAAGGTTTGGAAATATGCTGTTTTGCAGTTTTTAATGGAAGCCCCTTCTTCCGCTCATACCCCACAGGCCTTAGGCACAGGCCGGTATCCGCTACAGCTGGGTTTAAGACCGTCAAGACTGTGCTTTTAAACCGAAACTATCCTGCAAAGGATCAAAATAAGCTCAATTTAAAGAATGAGGCTGTGTACATTTAATCTTATAAATTATCAACATTGAAATGAAAAAGACCCTTATACTTGGTGCAAGCACCAACCCTTCCCGATATGCATATCTTGCTGCTCACCGTTTGGTATCCCAGGGACACCCGATTATTAATGTAGGTTTAAAAGCGGGGGAGGTGGCAGGAGCTACTATTGAGATGCCCGAACTTATACATACAGATCTGGATACAATTACTTTATACTTGGGTTCACAGAATCAGCCGGGGTATTACGATTACATATTAAAGTCCAAGCCTAAACGCATTATTTTTAATCCCGGAACAGAAAATCCTGAACTGGAGGAGTTGGCTGAGGCCAATGGGATAGAATGCACGGAGGCTTGTACCTTGGTGTTGCTTTCTACAGGTCAATACTAGCTGATCGGTACGCTAAACTACATTGGGGTTAGTAATTCGAATTTCTTTGGGGAAGTAATTATTCAATCTATTATCCAGAATCTTTGCCCATCCCAAAGGATGACCTTCAAAACACATCATTGCCCAGCCCCGGATATCTGTTTCGATCCTGATTTCATCACGTTTTAGGTAAGCAATGGATTGTTCCCTTGTCAGATTAAGTTTTGGCAATTCAGAACCGGCAATCAGGCTGATTGCAAGTTCATGATTCGGTACCAGGTCTTTGCCCATTATCTTTCCGATCCTGACCCCTGATTTTTTTAAATAGAGATTGGACTGTAAATATTGAAGATCTGCCTCATGGCAAGCCGGAATCGCAAAATATTCATCATTCTGGTTAACTATTCTGATATCCTCAGTATGTTTGAGCCATCTTTTGATCAGGTCTTCACTTTTTTGGTTTACTGAATTTTCTTTTGCTCTTTTAATATGCGGAGATGCTGTTACCTGATTTTTACGGAAGGCTGCAATGAAAAAACCCTCTCCTTTAACTTTATGAGGATAAAAACGGTAGCCAAAACATTTATTCTTATCTGATAGGGTTTCAAGAATTCCCCATTCAGTATTTAGTGGAATCTCAATGGATGAAACATCAAATTCTTCACAGAGCCAGTCGGATATTTCTTCGTTTTCCTGTTTTGAATAGGAACAGGTGGAATAGATCAGTGTTCCGTTTTGTTTCAATGCGGGATAAACATCAGCCAGTATGCGCTTCTGTCTTTGGCTGCATAATTCTACAGCGCTTTCCGACCATTCATTAATGGCAGCCGGATCTTTTCTGAACATTCCGGATCCTGAGCAGGGTGCATCAGCCACAATGACATCGAAATAACCTTCCAGTCGTTTAAAGTCTCGAGGGTCATTGTTGCTTACATAAGTATTTTCAGGTCCCCATTTGCTCAGGTTATCACAAAGTACAGGTACCCGGGTTTTAATGATTTCATTGGCAAGCAGTAAACTGTTTTTGTTCAGTAATGAACTGATCAAAGTGCTTTTTCCACCCGGGGCAGCACAGAGGTCGAGCACTTTGAGGTTTTGAGAAAGATCTGCAGTATTTTTCAGTACCTGTTCAAGGAACATGGAAGAAGCTTCCTGTACGTAATAGCAGCCTGCATGAAACAGCGGATCAGCGGTAAATGAAGGCCTTTCCTTCAGGTATCTTCCATTTTTGCACCAGGGCACCTGTTCTTCTGATTTAAACAGATAGGAAGGTTTAAAGGGATTTATTCTAACGGAGGTAAGCTGTTCGCCGTTTTCATGGGATAAGATAAACTCTTCCTCTTCTATATTATAATGTTCTATTAAAGACCGGATAAATGCGGGTGGGAGTTTGCTGCTCATAATTGACCCAAAAATACGGGAATACTTGATATTGGATAGTATTGAAAGGACTTTTAATAATTTTTCCTGCTTGTTACCAGCGACTTAGGGGTCTTTGACCAATTAATTCACATTAGGAGTTGTGTAGGATAGTAAGAATTCATACCTTTGCAACCCGCAATGAGAGATATGCGGATTTTTTTTTGAGTATTATGCGGTTATGATATTGAGTGAGAAGAGGGGTGTATGATTGAAGATGTGGGTCATAAAAAAAACTTCAAAATAAATTTTGCGGGAGTGCTGAATAATGCTACCTTTGCAGTCCCAACAAAAACGGGAAAAACAAAACAAGCTGATGGCGCGATGCCTGGAGCAAAACGAGATGAAAGATTTACCCTGGATTTAATCCGGGACTAAATATAAGCCAACCCGCGAGGCGAAGGCGCAACGTTCTTTAAAGAAATGTCAATTGAAGTATAACGAGTAATAAGATACTTTGTTATTTTAAGTTAAATACGAACATAGATATAATTAATACTAGTTCTATTTGAGATATAATAGGGCTAGGACAGACCAACATTTTACAATGG
>CAMCTU010000179.1 GCA_945878525.1 Sphingobacterium thalpophilum | reverse complement strand
TAGGAGAATATCCTTCCTCGACAGGGAAATCATTGCTAATGGTGTTGCAGTAAAAGCAGCTGTTCCATTGTTGGGTGGCGGTCCTGATAATGTGGCTACCCGTTTGTGGTGGGATAAATCAAAATCAAAATAAGGAACCATACGGTAGGTTACTTATTTCTTAAAATGCATCATTATAATACCAGGGCATACCTGCGAAAGCAGGTATGCCCTAATTTACTCATCAATTGGTATTTCTGTAATTACTGTTACCGATATTTTTAAGCGGTTTTTAATCCATTATTCATTCTTAAGCATTTTTATTTTGAAGCGCTTTTGAATCTGATATTTTCCATCGCATGCAAGAATATAATAAGAACTTTTATGGATTAACAGATAAGGGTCTTTCGGGAGGAATTTCTGAAAATGAAAAACCTATCCAATTGGACCATGCTCTCTCTGAGGATAAGACACATGAAAGCCTAAAACTTAAGCGCAGAAAGTTTCTGGGTTTAGGTTTACTGGGAATTGCTGGTTTGGGCTTACCTTCAAGAGTGCATGGAACTGAGAATAAGTTTATTGAAGAATTTGTTAGTAATGTTGTTTCCTCAGAATCTGATTTGTTTAAAAAACATTCAGATAGTTTTGAGGATAAAATGAAATTGATGCAAAAGGCTTGGGATGAGAAGGATTTCAGGATGGTGCGCTCCTTAAGCGACTCCATCAGGAATACAGGCATTCAGGCTCAGAATGAATATGAAGATCCGGGTAAACCAATTCTTAATGGAAGTCAGTTTGGTTTAGTCGACAGGCTTCCATTAGTCTGGAGAACTTGGGCAAAGGGCTGGAAGTATTACAAAGTGATTGGTCTTGAAGAAAAAGCCGGTATCCAAAGACTAGCTGAACCTGTAGAAGTCTTATTGGGTTTTAGATCAGATCAGATTAACTCATTAGCACGTGAAATTCGCGTTGCAGAAATAAATAATGGCTTACTTAAAGAAGTTACTTCACAGGTTTTTGGAGTAGTCAGAAGAGGGACTGAAAGGCTATGTAAAGTCATGTTTCTGGCTGACAACAAAGGTTCAGAAAAGCGTCAGTATTTCATTTTCTATGGAAATCCCGATGCGGAACTGCCTGATTATAGTACTGATCTTGAAGTTAGAGGTGAAGGCTATGATCTGGAAATTGAAAACCAGTATTTTATCGCTAAGCTCTCAAAGCAAACCGGTCAGTTAGAACGGATGCTGATCAAGAGAGAACACGGTGTTGAACTATATGCCGGAGGTCCTGGTCATGCCGAAACTCCATGCATTGACTGGTCTCATGATTATGTTGCAGAAGATTTTTTCATGAAGGTCAGGATTCAATATTGGGGCGAATGCCCTGATTATGAAATTGTTCGTGGTCCGATTTGTACAATCGTCAGACGCTGGGGATTTCCTCACTCTGCACTTCATCCCATTTATAATCCATCCCGTTTAAATATTAATGTAGAATATCGCTTTTATTCAGGATTACCATACTTCTACAAATCCAGTAAAATGAAAGCTGTAAAATCATTTGTTATCCAGACCATGCGTGATGATGAATGGGTTTTCACAGGTCAGCCTTTTACCGGTAGTTTATGGATTGGAGCTGATGAGAAGGTAAAGTTTGGTGAAGTTGATCAAGCCAATAAGAATAGTGTGAAGGGCTTTGGCTATTATAATAAAGATTCAAAGGACTCATTTGTGGGACTGTATTTAGATCACTCTTCAGAAGTAATTCCAGATCTTCTAAATGGGGGATCTTCCTTGTTCTACTATAACTGGCATGGAACGGTATGGGTCAGGCATCCTACGATTGAGGGAATCAAAAACCATACTATACCAGAAGGTGCAATTCTTCGGCAGAAGAACGCTTATGTTACAATTGCTTTTACTGAAAAGGATGGACCCGGTAAAATTGAAGCACTGAGAAGAGAATTGTTAAGTCCGATGGAAAGCTTTTCATCTGATTTACCTGCAATTACTTCAGCGCAAGAAAGTAAACGATCTCTTGCAAGACCTGGAGAAGCAGGGGATAGTCCGATTTCGAAGCTTGTTTTGTGGGAGGCATTGAAAAGCTGTATCGATCAGCAAATGTATATCTCTAATGTGAACCTTGTTGAACTAGGATACATTTACAACCTTTCCATAGATGATGATGGGGTAGTTAAAGTTTTGATGACTATGCCACATAGAGGAAGGCCATTATCAAGTTTTTTTATCTGGGGTTCCAGTGTAGTACATAGAACGGTTTCAAAAACAATTGTTGGGGCTTTAATGGAAGTTCCAGGAGTCAGAAAAGTTGTTGTAGATCAGACCTGGTATCCTGAGTGGAATTCCAATTTAATGACGGATGGGTGTAGGGAAAAATTGGGGATATGAGAGGTAGAATGCCGGAGGTCAGAGGTCTGAAGTCAGACTTCGGATGTCAGACTTCAGATGTCAGACTTCAGATGTCAGTAGAGAATCACAGCTAAGAACAATGAATTAACAAATAAAGCCCACAGTAAAATATCAATTGAAAAATGAAAAATAATAATCCAATCCTATCTGAATTATTGAGTCCGGTTGATTCATTTCAGGAAACTTCTTTGAATGGTACCCTTGATTCAAAAACCAATAATAATGAGGTCCATACTAAGGTTTTGGATCCCATCAAACGAAGAAAATTTTTGGGAATGGGTTTGTTAGGGATGGCTGGTTTGAGTTTACCTTTTGGGGTGAGAGCAAACGAAAATAATGCTGTTAAGGATTTTGTAAAAGGGGTAATCGCAGAGGAAACTGAACTTTTCAAAAAGCAGTCCGACACCTTCGAAACCAAAATAAAATTAATCGAGAAGGCCTGGGCGGAAAAGGATTATCGAATGGTTCGTTCATTAAGCGATTCATTGCGCAATACCGGCATTCAGGCACAGATCGAAGATGAAGATCCTGGAAAACCATTAGTAGGTTCAGCCGAATTTGGTTCTGTTGCAACACTTCCTGCTGCCTGGAAAAACTGGGCCAATGGCTGGAAATATTATAAGGTTATTGGATTGGAGGAGAAGGCCGGAATTAAAAGGAATGCCGAACCTGTAGAGGTTTTATTAGCTTTCCGCTCAGAACAAGTCACATCCCTTGCCAGAGAAATTCGTATTGCTGAAATTTATAATGGTCAAATTAAAGAAGTAACTTCTCAAGTTTACGGGGTTGTACGAAGAGGTGCAGAGAGATTATGTAAGGTAATGTTCCTGGCTGATAATCAAGGTGGGGAAAAGCGTAATTATCTGGTGTTTTTTGGCAATCCTGATGCCGAGTTACCTGAGTATACTTCAGATCTTGAAGTAAGCGGAGAAGGATATCACTTAAAAATAGAAAATCAATACTTCATTGCTTCTCTTTCCAAACAAACCGGTCAGTTGGAACGAATGTTAGTTAAAAGAGAACATGGGGTTGAATTATATGCCGGTGGTCCCGGACACGGCGAAACTACCTGTATTGATTGGGCTCATGATTATGTTACTGAAGATAATTTCATGAAGGTCAGAATTCAATATTGGGGAGAATGCCCTGATTATGAAATCATCCGCGGTCCAGTTTGTACGATTGTCCGGCGCTGGGGCTTCCCGCATTCTGCTTTGCATCCTGTTTATAATCCTTCCCGTTTGAATATAGATATCGAATATCGGTTCTATGCCGGATTACCATTCTTCCACAAGTTTGGTAAGATGAAAGCTGTTAAACAATTTATTTCTACCGCTCTCAGAGATGATGAATGGGTTTTTACCGGACAGCCTTTTACCGGTAGTTTATGGATGGGAGCAGATGAGAAATTGAAATTCGGTGAAATAGATAAGGCAAACGAGCACAGTGTTAAGGCATTTGGATATTATAATAAAGATTCAAAGGATTCATTTATCGGATTGTATTTAGAACATTCTGCAGAAGAAATACCGAAATTCCTTCATGCCGGACATTCCCTTTTGTATTACAACTGGCATGGAACAACATGGTCACGCTATCCACTCGAAAAGAATCAGCTTGTACCGGAAGGAGCGGTTCTTCATCAAAAGAATGCTTACGTGACTATTGGATTTACTGAAGCGGATGGACCAGCTAAAATTGAAGCATTAAGAAAAGAATTATTAAGTCCGATTTCTACTTTCCAGGCTTCCTTACCTGCCGCAGTACCTGCAAAAGAAAATAAAAGGGTACTTGCCCGAGAAGGTGAAGCGCAAAACGGTCAGATTTCTAAAAAGGTTTTATGGGACGCATTACGGAATTGTAAAGATCAGCAATTGTACATCGCAGATGTGAATATTGTTGAGCTGGGATACATTTATAATCTTTCGATGGATGATGACGGTATTGTTAAAGTACTCATGACAATGCCTCACAGGGGCCGTCCATTATCAAGCTTCTTCATCTGGGGATCAAGTGTAGTTCACCGTACTGTTTCCAAAACAATTGTGGGTGCACTAACCGAAATTCCCGGTGTTCGAAAAGTTGTAGTTGAGCAAACCTGGTATCCTGAATGGAATTCTAATCTGATTTCGGAAGAAGGACGTAAAAAATTAGGGATATAATTTGAAAAATAATAAATCGGATTTTGGTTTAAAAATGAAATGCTTTTAATAGTTCAATCGTGAAAAAAAATAGTCAATCTAAATCGGGATCAGTTCTTCGGAAATCAGACTCTGGAATTTCACCTTCAGAAGGATTATTCTCTGAAGAAACTCGGGAAACAGGGTCTGAAACTCTAAATTCTGATGGAATAAAGCGTCGTAAATTCCTGGGTATGGGTTTGTTAGGCCTGGCCGGACTTAGTTTGCCGCTTGGCACTAAAGCAGAAGGAAAGACAGCTATTGAGGATTTTGTTAAAAAATCTATTTCATTGGCAGAATCGGTTTCCTGTCAGTCGGATAGTTTTGAGGATAAAATGAAAATGCTTCAAAATGCATGGGATAAGAAGGATTATCGCCTTGCACGCGCATTGACAAATTCCCTTCGTATTTCTGAACTTCAGGCACAGGCTGATCATGAAGATTTCGGGACTCCATTAATTCCAGCAAGCCAGTATGGAACCGTTTCCTCGCTTCCTTCAGCCTGGAGGGACTGGGCGAAGGGCTGGATGTATTATAAGGTAGTGAATCTGGAAGAGAAAGTAGGTATTCAGCGTAAAGCCGAACCGGTAGAAGTTTTGCTGAGCTTCCAGGCAACACAAACTGC
>CAMCTU010000178.1 GCA_945878525.1 Sphingobacterium thalpophilum | reverse complement strand
TCCTGCCACCTTAATCCGGTTTTCCTGACCAACATGTTCTTCTAAAACTGTAAATAATGCTTTTATACGCCTTGATTCACGGATGTAAGGATATTTTGCCATACCATCTTCAGTTCCCATGATATCCTTTCTCAAGCGAAGACCGGGCCAGCCCAGTTTGCCATCCGGGCGTGGAGCCTCAGTCTGCAACCAGTGAAATAAAGATAAACTAAGTTGCTTCGCCCGAGCCAGATGATGATCAAATTCCTTTTGGGAAACACCAACCAGATTACCTAGGGTATAATCATTCTGAGGCCAGTTTACTGTACAAATGTCTCCTTTATAAGCACCTGGACTGAAATTGTCCTTGGCCAGAATCCTGCGATAATTCCATAAGTTCAAGTATGGATCGGTGGAACTTCCATCTGGGTTAAAGCCCAGGGTTTTCTTTTCAAGGGTTTTGGGATTAGAATAATTCAGGTCCAGTAATTTACCAGACCATGCCGGACTCATTTTTGGAACCAAATTTTTCCAAAAATCATATTCTGCAGGTTTATCTGCCACATTATTTGTTCCGTGAACATAATCCATTGCAAAACATACTGTAAAAGCCTGATGGTTATCAGGATCAGCTTTAAGGGGAGCATGAATCTCATGGGTTTCATTTCGTGATTCTGTTCCCATCACAAATTCAGTACCTGTCAATGGCAACAATTCGCCTGTTTCAGTAGCATCTACAAAATAAGTTCCTTTCAATGTATAAGAACGACCTGATCTGAGGCTTTGAACCTTCAAAGCTTTGACCTTATTCCCCGAAAAATCTGCGGAACGCACCTTATGTTCAATGAGTAAAATAAGTTTCCCTGAACTGATGTAGGGTGCCAGCATCTCATGCAAAACCGCAAGTGAAACTCTAGGTTCATGACAAAGTGCCGAAACGGTTGCATTCCCCGGATTAAGAAATTGCCTGGATTTTGCTGCTGTTGTAAGCGGATAATTCCTATTATAATAGTCTCTAACAGAATTTCTGTAATCACGGTAAGATTGTGGAGCTCCATGAGTTTCAATCCAGGTGTGTTCATCAGGAGGTACCCCCTGAGAGGTAAGTTGCCCCCCAACCCAGTCGGTTTCTTCGGTCATAATTACATCCAGTCCATTGCGCAAAGCAGCTAATGCGGCTGCACAGCCCCCTATCCCACCTCCGGCAATAACTAAAGTTGCACTCAGTTCAGACGCGTTTAAATCCTTCTGTAAATTACTGGCAAAAACATCTGTTGGAAAGGCCGATATTACTCCTGAAGCCAATCCTGTTGCTCCAAGTCCAGTAAGACCTATAAAATTCCTTCTTTTCATAAAATTTCAGCTTTTGATTTATAGCCGTTAACCCCAAAAAATACAATATATAAATAACAAAGAACAGGAATCATAAATGCAACTGCCCATGTTGAATGATCTTTAACATAACCCTGAGAAAAGGATACAATAGCTCCACCTACAATAGCAGTTGATAAAATACCCGAAGCCTTAGTGGTATAATTACCCAGACCCTGAACTGAAAGCGAAAAGATAATGGCAAACATAACCGAGTTGAAGAGTCCCACTCCGATCATCGACCAAATCGCGAATGTTCCTGAGGTGCTTACGGAAAGAACGATCAGCAGAATCGCAGCAGCGGCACAAATAGTCAGAATAAATGAAGGTCTGATAGTTTTAAGTAAATAAGAGCCAATCAAACGGCCTGCAAGCATTCCTCCCCAATAATAAGAAACATAAGAATTTGCATCCTCTACACCAACACTTAAAGTATCTGCTATGTAATTGGTTAGAAAAGTACCTACTGATACTTCTGCGCCAACATATGCAAATATCGCCCATGCTCCAAAATTTAGATTGCGGAACGAAAAAATGCTTAAACTTTCTTCTGGACTGGCCTGAAAACTCCCTGCACCGGTACTGATTTTTGGCAGTTTTAAATTGTAAACCACCAATGCAATGGCTGTCAGTAAGGCAGCAATTCCAAGATACGGGTATTTTACAGCATCACTTGATGAACCTGATTCCTGGAGTTTAGATAATATGTAATGAGCACCAAAAATTGGTGCAACGGTTGTTCCGATTGAACCAACAGCCTGAATCAAAGTAAGTCTTGAAGAAGCTGTTTTAGCCGGCCCCAATGCCGTAATATAAGGATTAGAAGCAACCTGTAAAACCACAATCCCAATAGCCAAAACAAACAAGGCTGCCAGAAATAAATAATACAGATGCATATCTGCAGCAGGATAAAATAGTAATGCCCCAATAGCTGCAATAGCAAAACCAAGCACCATGCCGTTTTTATAACCAATCTTCTCTACGATCATTCCTGCTGGGAAGGACATGAGTCCGTAGGTTAGAAAGAAATAAAACTGCACTAGTGATGAATCGGCATAACTAAGCGCGAAGCCCTCTTTAAAAAACGGGACAAGGGTATCGTTCAGACAGGTTATAAAGCCATTCATGAAGTACAAAACTGCCAGCGAGATAAGTGCAGGCATGTAATTCTGTCCTGAATTTTCCTGATCGGAAACTACTGTATTAGGTAAAGGTATATTTGCCATAATCTATTATGTTTTTTTAGCATTATGCTAAGGCTTTAAGGTTTTTGCCTTCAGCTTTAAGCTATGAATTGGTATTATTTTGAATACTTTGCGTCAATCTTCTCCAATGTTTTCCAGCATTGGTATAAACCTCTGGGAACATGAAAACATCCCTTCCATTTACCCCCTTTTAGAGGAAGCAATACTTCTCCTCTGCGGTTAAGATAACCATACCATTCTCCCTTATTGGCATCCGGGAAATGGCTCCAGGTATATTGGTGAACCTTTTCAAACCAATCCCAGCATCGCTGATCCCCGGTATGGTAATATCCTTTCAGGAGAGTTATTAAAGTCTCCATGTGTACCCACCAGAGTTTCTGATCCCATTCCAGTTGTTGAGGCGGATAACCTTTCACATCCATAAAATATAAAATACCCTCGTATTCCTTATCCCAGCCGTATTCCAGAATATTAATGCTTATGTCAACGGCCTTTTTTATTAATACCTGATCGTTTCTGCGCTCTGCAATATCCATGATGAACCACATAGATTCCAGACCATGACCCGGATTTACAAGACGACCTTCAAATGAGTCGGAGAAAGAGCCATCCGGTTTCACATTTTCGAGTATAATTCCAAGATCCGGCTGATAAAATACTTCCATCACTGAATGGATCCCGTCATTGATTGTCTTTTCGATTAGATCCCGTTCTAATAGATGTTCCAATTCCAACACCAGGTTACATAAGATCATCGGTAATGAAAAACCCTGTAGCGGACGGGTATCCGGGAAGGCCTTAGTATACTTTCCTTTTGGATCATCACGCTTTCTGAGAATATTATTAAAGGTTTTAACAGCAAGCTGTGCATATTCCTCAGTGCCTGTAGCCCTGTAAAGTTGTGCAAAAGCCATTGCAGCAAAACAATCTGAAAAAATATTATAGGGTTGAATCAAAGGCTGACCTTCACGAGTTAAAGAGAAATAAAAATTTCCCTCCTTGTCCCTACCATGCTTCTTCATGAATTCAGCACCCTGAACTGCAAAATCAAGCCATTCTTTTTTTTGTTCGACCTGATTGTACAGCATACTAAAACACCAGACCTGCCTGAATTGAAGCCAGGCAAATTTATCAGTATCAAAAACTTTTCCTTCTCTGTCAAGACAAGTAAAAAAGCCTCCGAATTCCTTGTCGCCCGAATTCTTAAGCCAAAAAGGAACAACGTCCTTTAAAAGGTTGTCCTTATATTTTTCAGAGTATTCTTTATAATTCATTGGGTTCTTATTTTGTAAATTTTAGAGCGGATATTCAATCCTCTAATTAATAGAAAATTAAGCATAAAACCAATCAAAACTGAAGGAAGATATGGTATTTCAATACAGATAAAACCAATTTTCAAGCCTCAATTTTACCTGTACAGATTTCTTGAATCCAGAAAAAGGGATTCATTACCATGTTATGAATAGCGTATAATGAGTTAAAAATGCTTTTATTTATCGAATATCTCAAGATAGATAAGGGTTAATGCTGCGACAGACATCAGGCCAAATGCTGTGTAGCCAAGTATATTAGACTTTTTATCATTGGTAAACTCGCCCATCACCTCCTTATTATTGCCTATATTCAGGCTAATTAAAATGAGTACTGGAGCTGTAATTCCATAAAGAATTGCTGACCATAAACCTAATCAGATGTGTTAATATTGTGGATTAACCATTACTTATATTGAACTCAGCCTTGTAACTAAATAAATTATTTATTGTTAGAGTTTCTTACTTCTTTTATTAATTCAGGTTTAATCGGGGCGGCATGGTTAGAACCCAAAGAACGAACATAAGTCATGATTTCCAAGAGTTCATCATCTTCAAGAAATGCGTATGAGGGCATCGGTGTATCATATGTAATGCCATTTATTGTTGCAGAGCCATTTGAGCCCGCCAAAATCTTTTTGATAAATTCTTTAGGACTATTGACTACAATTAATGAGGACTGCAGAGATGGAAATATCCCTTTCAAACCCATTCCATTTTCCTTGTGACAAGATGCACAATATTGATTGTATAAAAGTGCAGATTTTGAACCTGCCGGGATAGTAGAAACAATATTCTGAGGATTTGCCGGATTTAGTTTTGATATTTTGATTATCCTATCATCACTTGGTAAAGGAAAACCTGAAACCGGATTCCAGTCGCGATTACTGGTTGCAAGATATACATCTCCTGCAGGAGAGACGCATAAGTCTCTTATTCTACCGAATTTATTTTCAAAATAGACTTGCTCGTTCAGTATCCTTTTTCCGTCATTGTCCAGTTTTAAAACTCTCAAGCTCTTTCCTTTTAGAGTTACTAATAAAAGTGAATTTTTTAAAGCAGGTATTTTATCAGCTGAATAAAAATCGAGACCTGCCGGAGCTATGGTAGGTGTCCATGCTTTAATGGGATCAAGCGTATTATGAAGTCCTTTAAACGTGGTTTCTTCCACGGTTTCAGCATAGCCCTGAACAGTTGGCCAGCCATAATTTTTTGCTTTAGAGATCAGATTGATCTCATCATCAGTTGCATCACCATGTTCAGAAGTATATAATTTTCCGGTATTTGAAAACACCATTCCCTGAATATTCCGAAATCCCCAGGCCCAGACCAAGCTTCCCTTCATAGGATTATCAAGTGGTGCAGTACCATCAAGATTCATCCTTAAGATTTTACCATT
>CAMCTU010000177.1 GCA_945878525.1 Sphingobacterium thalpophilum | reverse complement strand
TCAATCATGGCAATACCCGCTTCCCATTTCTTCCACTCTTTATCATGATCCATTGCTAGCATGTTTTTGATTGCTACATAAGCTCCCAGGATCTCTTCTTTGTTTACTTTATGTCCGCGGCCGATGGTTACCGCACGGGGTGGCGCACTTAAGCGAGCAGCCTCGATCAGGTGTTTTC
This sequence comes from Sphingobacterium thalpophilum, assembly GCA_945878525.1. Lineage (GTDB taxonomy): Bacteria > Bacteroidota > Bacteroidia > Sphingobacteriales > Sphingobacteriaceae > Daejeonella > Daejeonella thalpophilum_B. Next base: position 5,111 of record CAMCTU010000177.1, on the reverse strand, counting down.
TGCCCATTAAATATCCGGTGCTTTGGGGTGCGCGGACTGCCTTGCCTCCCGAAAGAAAGACCAGATCAAAGCCCATATCATTGAATTTCCAAAGGTTTTCTATGGGTGGTACATCTGCTGCGATATCAATGGCAGTAGGAATATTGTGATTTTTACCGACTTCTATCCATTCTTCATATTTGATCTTACCGCCATTCACTGCAATATTCAGGAAATGCATCATCGCTGTTTTTTCATTGATGGCTTTCTCAAGTTCTTCCCGGGTTTCTACGGTGATAATCTTACAACCGGTCAGTAAAAAGGCCTGGGTATAAGCATCTTTATGTGATTTCTGACAGATTACTTCCGATTTCATACCCTCCAGATTAGGCAATTGTCCCACCTTTTTCATATCCAAACCGGTGAGTACACCCGCCAACCCCAGGGTCATAGCCGAATAAGCCCCGCTGGTTACGGTTGCAGCCTCCGCATGCGTCATTTTTGCAATCTGTTCACCCACCTTGTCCTGTAGCTCATCCAGCATGCAAAACTTGCCTACCGAACTATTGATTGCCTTCAACACCTGGTCCTGCATAATGCTGCCGGTCATATAGGTTAATGTGCCAGCCGCATTAATGAAGGTGCGGATTCCCAGTTCCTTGTACAGATCTTCTGCCGGAGCAGGTTCTGCTTGTAGGGAAAGGTTAGTAATTGAACCTGCTAAGGGTAGTAGACTAAGGGATTTGAGGAGTTGGCGGCGTTTCATGGAGGGGGATTAAGAATGCATTTAAGACTTGAAAATCATTGTTTTATGGGACTTCAAGGTTTAAAAATTTTATTTCTGTGAATGTCAAGATTTTCTTGAGAAGGATAATGTCTGCTTCCAAATGGTAACCTTATTTTTGCCCCTTTCAATTTGGCTAAGCCATAAGGATGATCTGTATTTTCAGTTATTTGGGAACTAATTAGAATACGATATTCGTTATCAATACTTACTAAGCCTCTGTCAAATGCACGATGTAAATTAGGGCATAAAGCGATACCGTTATTTATTTTATCATCATGTGTTTGACTAAAGGGGACGATATGGCAGGCATCAATAAAATTGTATCCATATGTTGACTCAAGACGCATCCCTGTAAAACAACAAGTTGAATCATACACTTTGGGTATTAGTTTTTTAAACAATCCTCCTCTAACAAAAATGTCTTCTTCTGTTTCAATTTTGATATGCCTGTATTTAGCCTCAGGTTCATTTAGTATATAATCCTGCAGGTCATGAATATAACCCAACCCTTTTTCTTTGTTTACCAGAAAATTATTTTTAGTCGCTAAAAAATATGTATCAAGTAATAGAGTTTTTATTGTGTTTTTAGAAACAGGGTCTATTAAAAGTTGAAAGAATTCATCGCTTAAAGAGCCATAATCTAATACTTCGGCCAATCGAGTAACACTTTTTATGTGCGCATTTATTTGACATCCTAATTTAGGTTTAAGAAACCAGAACTGTTTTCCATTGATTTTTTCGCTCTGTAGGTGATAAAATGGTTGAGTAAAATCAGGTTGATGTAAGGTATTCACCAATAAACGCCAGTTTTCTTGAAATGCGCCTACAAGGTCGGTATTTACATAAACTTGGTTATTCCAAACTATTCCTTTTTCAATAAGCTCGATGATAGAAATTAGAAGTAATGGTTTATGCGGAGCTTTACCATAGGGGGTATTAGCTCTGTTTAACTTAGAGAGTTTTGAGCGAAAGGAATTCAAAATAGGGTTACTCATTAGTGAACTGATTTATCTTCACATCATTATCCAACTGCCAATTTTCCGCTTTCTTTCCAAATGTAAGCTGGCATTGGTTCTTTTAACTTCCATTCGATATTCATAGGTTTTGCTCCAAATGAATTCAAGAAATCGGCGAGACCTAAAAATACATAATTCATTGTGAACCCGTATTCATCACTATTACGTTCTCTAACAAACAGCAATATTTTTTTATTCAATTTTTGTTGATTTATATAGGATTGTCCTTTAGGAGATTCAGGAGCTGTTGCATTTTGGGACTGCCAGTGAAAAAGATACTCACTTAGAGCATAATCGTCATAAAGCGTGGTTGGTGAATATTCCTTTTCAGATTTTTTAAGGGTAATTAAAAGAGCTTCGGTATTGGTGTCTTTGTTATAAAAAACACCTGTTTGACCAAAAGCTGTTTTTTCAAATGTCTGCATACCCAATGCAACCAAAATTTCATCTAAATTATATCTACTATGCAGCTTTAAGGGGAAGGGGAAATTCAATCTTATTTCCTTCTCAATAAAGTCTATTTTATTGATTAGATAGTCCAATACCTCATTTAGTTCGGAAACTAAGGTTTTATTATCAAAAAGTTGAAAAAGACTTTCGTTTATTGAGCTAAATCCGAGTTTTGGACCTGAGTTTTGCCATAAATCGTAATAAAACATTAATAACATTGATTCTTGCCCAATAAAATCTTGGAAATGGACGTTGTTTGAGATTAGTTTTTGTATAAATTGAAGATAGCTTAATGAATTGCACTGGAGTAATTTCTTGATGCAACGTGTAAGTTCGACTTCATTGGGTTCACTAAAATCGGGAATAACACTTGCATCAGCACATAGCCGTTTCCAAGATCCTTTTTTATAAATGAGCTGGATGTCTATTTGGTGAACATTTAAAAAATTGTTCAACGTTAATGGTATTGTAAATTGATGCTTGAAGTTTCGAATTTTACCTATTAATTGATTGCGATTAAAACCAATTGCTTCACTAATATTCTTTAAAATTATTTCTTTTGCCTTTTTCTCTAATATTATTGAACATCCTAATGGTAAGTGAGGAAATTCATCTTCAATTTCTTTTATGATTGATGTGTGAGTCTTACCTACTAATGCTCGAAATTTATGTTCGAAATCGTATTCTGGTCTTGCATTTCCAACAAAATCCAGAACAGTCAAGCAGTCTTTGTCTTTTGCCAGCCTCAATCCTCGACCCAATTGTTGTAGGCATATGGTTAAACTTTCAGTAGGTCGTAAAAACAAAACTGTATCTATTTCTGGTATATCAACACCCTCATTATAGATATCTCTTACAAATAAATAGTTAATTTCTTTCTTTCGTAGTCTGTCTCTTACTAGTTCCCTATGTTCTGAATTATCGCTTGTTAAATAATCTGCTTTTAAGCCTGCTATTGTAAATTTTTTTGCCATATAGCGACAATGCTCCTGACTAACGCAAAACCCCAAAGCTCGAACATCATTTATATCTGTTAAATATTTTTCGCAATTACTGAGAATCTCACCAACGCGTCGATCATCTTCTGTGTAAAGTTTAGTTAGCTCGTTGATTTCATATTTTCCACTTTTCCAGTTTATTTGAGAGAGATCAACACTGTCTGAAACTGCAAAATATTGAAAAGGGGATAATAGTTTTCTGTTAAGAGCTTCAGGTAATCGAATCTCTGCAGCAATGGTATTACAAAAATCCAATAAGATATCTTCACCATCCATACGCTCCGGAGTTGCTGTTAATCCCAATAGAATTTTAGGATAGAACTTTTCAATTATTGGGCGGTAACTATTCGCAGAAATATGATGCACTTCATCAATAATGATAAAGTCGAAGAAATCTTTTGAAAGGGAAATATCTTTAATTCTATTATTCAAGGTCTGAACAGAAGCGAAAAGATATTCATAATTTTTAGGCTCATAACCATCTAACCATAATTCGCCAAAATTGGAATCTCTTAAAACATGTTGAAATGTTTCTTGTGCTTGCTGTAAAATTTCTTTTCTGTGAGCAACAAATAGTAATCTAGCTCTCGGATTATTTTCTTTAAATTTTTTATAATCAAATGCGGAAACTACTGTTTTTCCTGTGCCGGTTGCTGCTACAACTAGGTTTTTAAACCGATGGTGAATAATCCGCTCGGAGTCAAGTTTACTTAATATTTCATCTTGAAATGGGTAGGGATTCAGGTCAAAAAAAGTAGTAATTCCTTTTCTTTCAAAATTGCTTTGCTGTCTTAGAGCATTTTGTAATTTTTCGCGATCCTTACCCTGCTTATAATATTCGAATTCTTTATCCTCCCAGTAAGTTTCAAAGGTCTTTTTGAACTTATCAATTATATGGCTTATCTCTTGTGTAGTTACTTTCAAATTCCACTCAAGTCCATTTGTTAAAGCAGATCTTGAGATATTTGATGATCCTATGTATCCAGTATGGAAACCTGTTTTCCTTAAAAAGAGGTAGGCTTTTGCATGAAGTCGCTCATGGTCAGCATTATAAGAAATTTTAACTTCAGTATTCTTTAATCCTGCTAAGAATTCTACTGCCTTGAGGTCAGTAGCACCCATATATGAGGTTGTAATTATTCTAAGCTTTTTTCCTGAATTGGTAAATTCTTCCAACTCATCTTTAAAAATGCGAATTCCGGAATATTTTATGAAGGATACAAGCCAGCAGATTTCATCAGATGAAATAATCTCTTTTTTTAACTCACTTTCTAGTGATATACCAACATTACTCCCTGTAAATAATTCACTCTGGCTTAATCTTGTGTAAGGTGTAATGTGTTTTACACGGTCATTTAAATCTGAAAATGGTGAATCAAGCTTTGAAAAAACTGCTTGAAGAAGTTTACCTTCATTGTCGATTAAATTTTCCGATAGGTTGAGAGTGGGTAATTCTAATATTAAGGATTGAATAATTTTATTGGAGAGGTTGATTTGTTTAATGGAGCAATCATCATCATCTTTAAAACTACTTAACGCAAAATGAATTGTTTCTGCTAAATAACGACTTAAATATCTTGATGCCTCTGCCTTGTCAAGTTTTGAACTTTTTATAAAAAAGGCATTTAAATCTACAGATTCAAGTTTATTGGCAATTAACCTATTAATCAGTTGTTCATAGAGCCCTAATTCAAATGCCATTTTATTTATTTAAGTATTGTTCAACTACTGGCACATCCGCCTCCGCCCACTCCAAATCTAACAAATCCTTCACATCCAGCCATTTATAATCAGCATGTTCTTTTAAAATAATCTCACCGCCCGTTTGTTTGCAGATAAATGGTATGAGCCGAATCAGTTTATCGGGGTATTGATGATCAT
>CAMCTU010000176.1 GCA_945878525.1 Sphingobacterium thalpophilum | reverse complement strand
TACAATGGCGAGAATCTGAAAAGGGAGAAAATGGTATATGTTCTTTTAAATAAGCCTAAGGATTATATAACTACCACTGACGATCCGCAGGAGCGTAAAACGGTTATGAGTCTTGTAGAAAAAGCTTCGAGGGAGCGAATCTATCCTGTAGGTCGTCTCGATAGAAACACCACGGGTTTATTACTCATGACCAATGACGGTGATCTGGCAGAAAAACTTTCCCACCCAAGAAACAATATTACCAAGCTTTACCAGGTTGAACTAAATAAAAGTTTGTCTCAGGGTGATTTAAATAAAATCCAATTTGGTATTGAGCTTGAAGATGGTTTAATCAAGCCTGATCAGGTTAGTTATGTTGCCGGAGGAAGCAAAAAAGAAGTTGGAATTCAGATTCATAGTGGTAAAAACAGGGTAGTAAGACGGATTTTTGAGAGTTTAGGTTATGAAGTTGTCAAACTTGACCGTGTAGTGTATTCACAACTAACCAAAAAGGATCTTCCTAGAGGTCGCTGGAGGTATCTGGAAGAAAAAGAGATCATTCAGCTTAAACACCTGATTAAATAAGTGATTAGCCTTTGGAATTACCCAAAGGCTTTTTTGTTACTTTGCAGAATGATTTTGACGGATACTCATACCCATTTATACTACGAAACAGATCCTAAAAACCTGACAGAACTGATGCAAAGAAGTCTGGATAATGAGGTTAGCCGACTCTTTTTGCCCAATGTTGATTCTAAATCCATACCCCTGGTCTTTGGATTAGCAGAGCAATATCCTCAGCATTGTTTTCCTATGCTGGGTTTGCACCCCTGCGATGTGAAGGAAGATTTCAAAGAGGAATTAGCCTTCATATACAAAGAAGCAAAGCATAGAAAGATTTATGCAATTGGGGAAATTGGTATCGATCTTTACTGGGATAAAACTACCTTAAATATTCAGCAAGAGGCTTTTCGTACACAAATTGAGTGGGCAAAACAAATGAGTCTGCCCATCGTGATCCATTGCAGAGAAGCTTTTGATGAGATCTTTGAAATTTTGGATGAATTAAAAGACGATAAATTGAAGGGGATATTCCATTGCTTTACGGGAGATGCTGTTCAGGCAGAAAAAGTGATTGGTCTTGGATTTTATCTGGGTATTGGTGGGGTGCTGACTTATAAGAATTCGGGTTTGGATAAAGTTGTACAGAATATTTCGTTGGAGCACCTGGTTCTTGAGACTGATTCGCCATACCTCACACCAGTTCCATTCCGTGGAAAACAAAATGAGAGCAGTTATCTGATTTATGTAGCTCAGAAACTTGCTGATTTAAAGCAGATCCCTCTTGAAAAACTTGCTGAAATAACTACCCGTAATTCTGAAATAGTCTTCGGTATATAGTTTGTAGCGTACAGGCAAACTCAAGCCGGAAGATGATTTCATTTACCTTCTTTTTCTATCTTTGCAATCCAATAAGCAATTAATTAAGCATGACCAATGTTCTGATAATTTATACCGGTGGTACGATCGGTATGATCAATGATCCTATATCAGGAGTCTTGGTTCCTTTTAATTTTGAGCAGATCACTGATCATGTTCCTGAACTCAAACGACTCAAGTATAAGTTCACAGTTCACTCATTCGACCCTCTGATTGATTCATCCAATATGAGTCCGGAGATCTATAAAGAGCTTGCTCTGCGGATCCAGAGAGATTATGATAAATATGATGGTTTTGTTATTCTCCACGGCTCTGATACCATGTCTTACACGGCTTCAGCTTTAAGTTTCATGATCGAGAATCTGGATAAGCCGGTAATTTTTACAGGATCACAGCTGCCCGTGAACGGAATTCGTACCGATGCCAAAGAAAACCTGATTACTGCTTTAGAGATTGCTGCAGAAAAGAGAAAAGGTAAAGCCATGGTGCCTGAGGTTTGCATCTACTTTGATTATAAATTATATAGAGGAAACCGATCTTTTAAGTATAACTCTGAGAAATTTGAAGCATTCCGGTCACCAAACTACCCAATTCTTGCAGAAGCTGGCGTTTATCTGAAGTTCAACAGAAACTATATTCTGAAACCCAATTCAGAACCGGTAAAATTCTATACTAAACTGGATAGTGCAATCGGAATATTGAAATTATATCCGGGTATTAGTCCGGTAATAGTTAAGTCGGCCCTCTCAGCCGGATGCAAGGCAATAATCATGGAGACTTTTGGTTCGGGAAATACTTCTACACAAAAATGGTTTTTAGACCTCTTACGCGAAGCAATTAACGAGGGCAAGCTTATTTTGAATATTTCTCAATGTAAAGTGGGTACTGTAGAACTCGGACGCTATGAAACCAGCAGGCAACTCAGGGAAATGGGAGTAGTTAGTGGTTACGATATGACTTTTGAAGCTGCGGTCACCAAACTGATGTTTCTTCTGGGTACTTTTAAAAGTATTAAGAAAATAGCAGAATATCTTGAAACTGATCTTAGAGGTGAACTAACCGTTTATTAGTATGGTATAAAACTAACATGAAATAAAGTTAAGATTTACAATGTGTAAGTTTTTCTAATTCTTACAAGATTGAGAACAATAAGTCCGGCTCATTATCCTCAATCATTTATTCTCCAAACCAAATTCTGTTTCTAAGATTAGAACCCCAAAATCGAACCATTGCTTTAAAACCTTCTTTTAAGGTAAAGCCCAGACTTTTCATTCTAAGTATGATTATTATGGGTAGATATACAATTATCCAAAGACTTATAACTAGCTCGAAGTAGTTGTCTCCATATGTTACATCCAGATAAGCAATCAAAATGCCTACAAGAAATGAAGGTACTATCAATAATACCAAGAATTTTAAGCGATTAATGTTGCAAAAAAATCGATTTTATTAACTGCAGGAAACTCACCGAGTAGTTGAGAATTTCGAACTATCGGGCTGAAGCCCCATAAATTTTCCTCACTGTTTGCTTAATGTGGGGCTGAAGCCCGCCCGGATGAACTCCGTTCGGACTGGCCCGAAAACGAACAAAATCTTAGCTCCAGCCAAAGCTGGAGCCTATTGAACAACAGTAGCATCGTGATCTCTTAATCTGTACAATAGCAATTTATTTGTACTGGAAAATCAATTTTGGTAAACGATGGAAACTCTACAGACAGTGTGATTAAAATATTGTTCTGCTCATGAACCTTTTGGTTTAATTAGGCAGAATAATCTTCCAGATATTGCCACCGGCAGCTCCGTATTCTATTACAAATACCTGATTCTTAATCATTACGGCATCAGTGGCTCCATTAAAACCTTCGACAATTCGTTTAGTTTTTACAAAATAATTATCAGTTCCCTGATCGAATGACAAATCCAAATGCAATAGGTCGGCACCCTCATCTGTAAATGGTTTCATCAGGGCTGAGCGCGCTCCCAGTGAATAACGAATGGCGAATGCATCGCCTCTCAAATCTTTTGTTAAATTCTTTTTATTGTCAAAAAACAATGCCAATGGAGAACTGTGTGGGGTAAATGTGCTTACTGTTACACCCGTCAGGTCTCCATCCAGTATTTTTCCGGAGTGTCCGCGATACTCATTGGCATCGGGTCCCAAATTTTGAATTCCTGACGTGAATTTTACTCCCGCCGGAATTTTTGGGAATTCAGGGTCATTTCTGAAGTATCTCATTGCCCAGGCATGAGCACTTTTCGGGATGAATGGATCGGTATCAGGATTTGGCTGCCAGTCTGTATATTGTTGTGGATTTTCGATTCCACCAACTACCCATGGAAAGCCATAGTGATGTCCTTGTCTGATCCAAAACATATCCTCATTATGGTCGTAATCGGAGGAATTTGAAACACCGAATAATTTCCCGGAGGCATCAAATGCGAGATCATAAGCATTACGAATCCCTTCCGCAAAAATATACCCATCTGCTTTTAACTTTGCTTCATCATCAGTTAAAAGCAGATTTTTGGAACCTATCGGAAATCTAAAAACAATTGCAGTCAAAGCAGTATTTCTGACATTTGGCCAGGCTCCATTATTATCCTGTACCTCACCATGATCGGTACGTGAACCGCTGTTTACATAGATGTATTTCCCATCCTGACTTATCTCAAGAGCATTCCAGCCATGGTCAAATACTGTGCGGTTTGTAGCATATTCCACCGTATTAAAAACCACAGTCATTATTGGTTTTTCATTGGGCACAAGATCAAAGCGAACCATTCTGCCTTTGTTACCCAGACCATTATTTACCTTGGTATTGCCGGTGAGGAAAAGAGTATTTTTATAAATTGCCGCACCCTGCAAGCGCGGAATTCCATGATCCTCAACAGAGAGGATTTTTTCGGCAACAGGATTCTTATCCTGTATATTATTTATTCTGTAAACTTCTCCATCATAACACGTGAAGAACATAGTTTTTGTTGATTCGTCATATAAAATGCGAACACTTTTGGGTGCTACCGCCATCACGTGTTCAACTTTAATGTCTGGTCTTAAAGCTACAGGGGGTACCAGTGCTTTGGGAGCTCTTGTATTTTGAGCATTCAGTATTGTTGAAGAAAGCAATATTGCGGTTAAGATTACCTCGCTGATTAATGTGTTTTTACGCATTGTTTATTTTGATTTATTTTCGTGATTATGAACGCAGCGAATAAGCCAAACTGATATCATAATCTTTATTATTTATTTGGAAGGTAATGCGAATGTTATCATATACCCGGCTGGATTTTCAGCATCTCCACCAACAGAAATTGCAATATATTGTTTCCCTTTACTCCAATAGGTTGAAGGGTTTGCATTTGCAATTCCGGGCAAGGTTGTTTCCCAAATTTTTTCACCTGTTTTCTGATCAAAGGCTCTGAATTTTTTGTCGCGGGTACTTCCAATAAAGAGCAAGCCACCGTTGGTTAATAATGGACCAGCGGAACCGCTTGCTCCAGTCTCTGAAGCTCCGGGTAATTGTCCTTCCGGCTGATTGCCCAGGGTGACTGACCATTCAAATTCACCTGTATTTAAATTGATGGCATGTAATTGTCCCCAGGGAGGTTTGATTCCGGGACGCCGCTGATTATCCAAAAACTGACCATAAGCAGTCAAATTCAGGTATTTATCTTCCTTCGGTGTGATGATACCTGATTTATTAGCCAGTTCATTCTCTTGAATTTCCTTTAAAAAGCTTTGTTCTCTTGAGGGACGCGCTGCAGAAGATTCTTTGTCGAACAGATAGGAAATTATTGCTTGTTCCTTTCCGGAAATAACACTGGCGAAAGATGGCATTTTTCCTCCTCCACGTTTGATTTTATTCAGGGCATCCTCACGACTTAATCGGGTTTCTATTGCAACAAGAGAAGGGTT
>CAMCTU010000175.1 GCA_945878525.1 Sphingobacterium thalpophilum | reverse complement strand
GTTTCAGGATCTGTTCCTGAACTTTCGATAGCGTTTGATGCCGCAAAATAACCCAGATCAGATGCATTGTGTTCTTTATCTGCATAGCGGCGTTCCTCAATTTCTGTGATGTCTTGAAACTTTTGGATGACTTCCTGATTTTCCCTTAGAATGGGTTCCCCATTCTTTTCGTAAAAGCGGTGCTCCGAAAAGTCCTTATTTTGTATGATGTTAGCCGGAATGAAACTTCCAGTCCCTATAATAACAGACTTGATTTTAGTGCTCATTAAAAGAAATTATACTGAATACTATATTGGTTTAGTGTTTTAAATGTACATATTCTTTTTAAAATAATAATTCGCTTCAATAAAATTTGGCTATTTACCTTTTGCTTCTTTTAAATTAGGATAAGGATTATCACGTTTTTCAAGAAGTGATTTTCAGATTTTCTTAAGAATGATTTCATAAGATTTGTTTCTTTTCTTAAGAACACATTTTATACAGGTAAAATGAAATTTTGAATTTCATTCTACCTGTATAGGAATTTTATAAACTTGATAATTTAATCTTGTGATGACCTGTTTTCAGGAAGATCTATATTGTGATCTGCCACACCTTCATGATCAGGATTTTCTTTTGGCTGCTCAGCTGGAGCGTCAGCTTTTGTCCCATTCACAAACTCATCATATGTGGTGCGGTTGTCAAATGGACGTTTACCCAAGATTTCTTCAAGATCCGATTGGAACAGAATTTCTTTCTCGAGTAATTTTTCCGCCAGTTTCTCTAAACCATCGCGTTTATCAGTCAGCAATTGTTTTGTTCGCTGATAAGCCAGGTCTATTTGATTACGAACTTCAATATCAATCATTTCAGATGTCTTTTCTGAATATGGTTTATTGAACTGGTACTCTCCCTGGGTATCGTTAAAAGACACATTACCAACCTTGTCATTCATACCATAGATAGTCACCATGGCATAAGATAGTTTGGTGATACGTTCCAAGTCGTTTTGTGCACCTGTTGATATCTTGTTAAACACAATATCCTCAGCAACACGTCCACCCAAAGTCATACACATACCATCCAATAATTGCTCAGTAGTATACAAGAATTGCTCTTTCGGAAGATATTGTGCATATCCAAGGGCTGCAACACCTCTGGGTACGATTGATACCTTAACCAATGGATCAGCATGTTCAAGGAACCAGCCTGCAATTGCATGCCCTGCTTCATGATAAGCAACAATCCGTTTCTCTTCGGGGGATATTATTTTATTCTTTTTCTCAAGTCCGCCGATTACACGATCAACCGCATCCTGAAAGTCCTGCATATCTACCGCCTCTTTGTTCCTTCTGGCGGCGATTAGCGCAGCTTCGTTACATACATTTGCGATTTCTGCTCCTGCAAATCCTGGAGTCTGTGCTGATAGTTTCTTGGCATCAACACCTTCAGCAAGTTTCAAAGGTTTCAGGTGCACTTTAAAGATTTGCTCTCGGCCAACCAAATCTGGTTTATCAATAGAGATCTGACGATCAAAACGTCCAGGGCGCAATAATGCTGTATCCAAAACATCTGGTCTGTTGGTAGCAGCAAGAATTATGATTCCGCTATCTGTACCAAAACCATCCATTTCTACAAGTAATTGATTCAGGGTATTTTCACGTTCATCGTTTCCACCAACAATATTGTTTTTTCCGCGAGCACGACCAATCGCATCAATCTCATCAATAAAGATGATACAAGGCGCCTTCTCTTTCGCCTGTTTGAACAGATCACGTACCCTGGATGCACCAACACCAACAAACATTTCAACAAAATCTGAACCTGAAAGTGAGAAGAAAGGAACCTGAGCTTCCCCTGCTACTGCTTTTGCCATCAAGGTTTTACCGGTACCCGGCGCACCGATCAGTAATGCTCCTTTCGGAATTTTACCTCCGAGGTTTGTATATTTTTTAGGGTTTTTGAGGAAATCAACAATCTCCATTACCTCTTGCTTAGCTTCTTCTAACCCCGCAACATCATTAAAAGTAATGGTTACCTGAGATTCTTTATCAAAAAGCGTTGCCTTAGATTTACCGATATTAAAAATCTGACCACCTGCACCACCACCTGCACCGCCACCCATTCTTTTCATAATGAATACCCAGAATCCTACCAATAGAAGTACAGGAAGAATAAAAGACATGAACCAGCCAGTCCATGGACTTTCTCTTGATTCTGAAATAATAGGTATACGCTGATTTGGAAGAAGGTCTTTTTCTGCAGCAATTACTTTTGATTCAAAACTTTCATAAGTTGCGGCTGTAAAAATATATTGCGGCCCTTTTGTAGTTGCATTGAAACTGCTCTTATTGCGGACTTCATCATACTTTTTCTGTTCTAAACGATCTTTTTTTATGTAGACATCAACGTTGTAAAGATCACCATTTTTATATGCGACCAACTTTTCAACATCACCCGGTTTGAGCATTTCATTCTCAAATTTCTGGTAATTAATAATTTTGGCATTGTTTCCACTGAATATATACTGAACCACAAAAAGGCCCAAAATTATTACAGCATAAAGCCACATGATGTTGAATTTTGGTGCTTTAGGAACGATTTTCTTGCCTGGAATCTTTTTTATAGGAGATTTTTTTTCCGTTTTACTATCTTTCATTTTTGTATCTATATATTGGCATTTTTGTACTTAAAATATTGAATTTCAGGCACTTTTAAATGATTTCATTTCTGCATCACCCCAAAGATCTTCTATTCCGTAAAATTCTCTTTTGTCTGTCTTGAAAATATGAACAACGACATCAATATAATCAAGAATTATCCACTCAGACTGTTGTAAACCTTCTTTTCTCCAAGGCTCGAGTTTTAATGCCTTTAAAACTTCATCTTCCACACTTTGTGCAATAGCCTTGACCTGCGTTGAAGATTCTGCGTGGCATACAACAAAGTAATCGGCAACTGAACTATGGATGTTTCTCAAATCGAGCCGGACTATTTCATTTCCCTTTTTCTCCTGGATTCCATAAACAACGAGTTCTGAAATTGAAGTAGATTCTTGTAGAGTTTTATTTTTTACCATTAAAAAAATTAGTTTTGTTAAATCATTTTAACGCATCTTAATTGCAAAATAATACTTTTTCAGGATTATTTATTGGTCGGAATCTAATTAATCTAAAAGAGGTTGACTCAACAAATACCTTTCTTAAGGATGCTTTGTCAAAATCTACGCCATTATTGGATGGTACTGTTATATTGGCAGACAGTCAGCTTGCCGGACGCGGGCAAACAGGTAATTCCTGGATCAGTGAGGCAGGAAAAAACCTGACCTTCAGTATACTGTTAAACCCCGTTTTTCTGCCAATTGAAAGGCAATTTGACTTGAATATGGCCGTCAGTCTTGCTTTGAATGATTTTTTCAACAAATACAAATTGCAAGGTGCAGCTATAAAATGGCCTAATGACAGTTATCTAAACAACAAAAAAATAGCCGGAATATTGATTGAAAATATATTACAGGGTAATAAAATCAAACATGCCATAATTGGGATTGGTCTTAATGTAAATCAGGAGGATTTCCCATCTAATTTAAAGAATGTAACTTCTTTGAAACAAGCTTTACATCAGGATTACAACTTAATGCAAATATTAGGCGAAATTTGTACCTGTATTGAGGCTAGATATTTGCAGTTGAAAGCTGGAAATAAAGATATTTTAAAAGATGAGTACCTTAATAAACTATACCTTAAAGATGAAAATGCCCTTTTTGGGTTCAATAATGAGATACAAAACGCGATAATAAGGGATATAACAGCTAGTGGACAACTGGTTCTTGAAACCAGCTTAGGATTGCAATATTTTAATAATAAGGAGATTGAGTTTATAATTTAAAACGATATGAAAAAATTTTTGGGTCTTATTTTTCTGTTTTTTGCTGTTTCAACGCAGGCACAGTTCCCTGATCCTAATGCTAAGATTTATGATCCTGTAAAATGGACCTTCTCATCTGAGAAATTGAATGGTAATGAGCACAATTTGATTATTACTGCCAAAATTGAAAAAGGATGGCATGTTTATTCCCAATTTATTGATGATGGTGGACCAATACCTACATCTTTCAAGTTTAAGTCCTCACCGGATTATAAATTAGTAGATAAAGTTACCGAAAGTCCGAAAGCGGTCAGTGCCTTTGATAAGAATTTCAACATGGAAATAGCATGGCACAAGGATCTGGTTATATTTAAACAAAAGATTTTTTTGCTTGATCCAAAAACAAGTATTGCTGGTACGCTTGAATTCATGGTATGCAATGATGAGCGTTGCTTACCCCCTGCAGAAGTTGAATTTACCATAGCGTTAGAAGGGGATCCGGGGCAGGCTAATGCTGCAAGCGTATTAGCTGAAGCAGATAGCACTTCATCAACAGTTACACCCGATACATTAAGCACAGGCCTCTTGGCAGAAAGTTCAACAACAACTCAATCCGACTCTGATTCTTCGGAAAGTTCTCTATGGGCTATTTTTATAGCCGGGTTTATCGGCGGACTTGCAGCATTTTTTATGCCGTGTATCTATCCGATGATTCCACTGACTGTTTCTTTTTTTACCAAGAAATCTGGTTCCAGATCTAAGGGAATCCAAAGTGCAATAATTTATGGTCTTTCGATTATAGTGATTTATGTTGCCTTAGGTTTGCTTATCACATTGATTTTCGGAGCTTCCGCCCTGAATGAAGCTGCAAGCAGTGCATCCTTTAATTTATTATTCTTTATTATCCTGATTATTTTCGGAATCTCATTTCTTGGAGCTTTTGATATCACGCTGCCTTCTTCTTTAGTGAATAAGATGGATGAAAAATCAAACCAAAATGGATTTCTTGGGCTTTTCTTTATGGCTTTTACACTAGCACTTGTTTCTTTTTCATGTACCGGACCAATCATTGGAACTTTATTGGTTGATGCAGTTTCTAAAGGATCTTATTTAGGACCGGCTATTGGCATGCTTGGATTTTCATCCGCTTTAGCTATACCCTTTACGCTTTTTGCAATCTTTCCATCCTGGCTTAAAGAAATGCCCAAGTCTGGAGGTTGGCTTAATACGGTTAAAGTTTCATTGGGTTTCCTTGAGATAGCACTTGCATTTAAATTTTTATCCAATGTAGATCTGGCATATCACTGGGGTATTTTAAACCGGGATATTTTCCTGATCATCTGGATCGTTGTCTTTGGACTCTGGGCATTGTACCTGCTTGGAAAGATCCGTTTATCACATGACAATGAAATAAGTTTTCTATCGCTGCCAAGGTTATTTTTCTCAATGTTCATCCTTGCTTTTACTCTATATATGGTTCCCGGATTATGGGGGGCACCACTTAAGGCGATA
>CAMCTU010000174.1 GCA_945878525.1 Sphingobacterium thalpophilum | reverse complement strand
TAACCTACAACTTATAACTTAAAACTCAAAATGCGCGATATCAGTCATAAACAAATCACACTTCGTACTGCGAGGGCAGTAGGAATCATATTTTGTTCAGAGAATAGCATTGACCTGATTAATTCAAATAAACTTCCTAAAGGGAACCTATTTGATGTTGCACGTGCAGCCGGCTTTTTAGGTGCGAAGTTAACTCCACAACTCTTACCACATTGTCACCCGGTTACAATTGATGGAATGGATTTTACCTTTGAATTTTTGGGAAGAAAACTTCATTCTGATTTATTCGATGATGATATTTTGAGTCGGACTGGTATAGTGATTCAAGGTGTGGCTAAATCAATTGGCAGGACCGGAATAGAGATGGAAACATTGACGGCCGTTTCTGTTGCTGCATTGGAAATTTACGACATGCTCAAACCTGTCGATGCTAATCTCGAGATTGGTAATATCAAACTTTTGGAAAAGAAAGGGGGAAAAAGTGACCGCAGCAGATACACTGAAACCTCAGCTACCTGCGCCGTTTTAGTTTGCTCTGATTCAACTGCCAAGGGTGAACGTGAAGATAAAAGCGGAAAGCTTATTTGTAATATGCTTGAAATATCCAATGCCAAAGTTTTGCATTACAAAGTCCTTCCTGACAATAAAGATGAAATACAAAAACAGATTTTAGATTGGGTAGATGAAGATATACAGTTTATATTCACTACAGGAGGTACCGGACTAGGCCCCAGGGATAACACAGTGAGTGCCGTGCGAGAGATTATTGAAAGAGATGCAGATGGCATTACTGAGGCAATACGTAATTTCGGACAGATGCGAACCCCGCTTGCAATGATGAGCCGCTCAGTTGCAGGATCTATCGGCAAAACTTTAATCGTGACACTTCCCGGAAGCACAAATGGAGCAAAAGAATCTATGCAGGCTATCCTTCCTGGAGTATTTCATGCCAGGAATATGCTTGAAGGTGAAGGACATGGGTGTTAGCTGTTGCCTGTTAACAGTAAATTATCGTTATTATGGCATGAATAATAATGGTCAATATTCTTGAATCGAGATTTCAAATGAATCCGAATTAAGTTTTGATACTTGGCACTTGATTCTATTCTCTGTTGCCAGTTATCTGTTATCAGTTGTCTTTTCAGGGCTAGATGAAGACATAACAGTACCGAAAATCTATATAATTTTTTCAAATCCTTAAACACACTTTGGACTTCGAGCTTTTATAAATCACTACGCTTCAAAGGAAGAATCCATTAGTATACCTAGAATAAAACCAAAAAATACTACCTAAGTAAAAATCGAACTTCCAGGCTTTAAAATACAATTTTATGTCGTTTGCCAGTTTTCATATCCTACTCAAAATCAGTAAAGATAAATGCAAGGAGACTGTCATTTGTTCTAAAACTAAGCCAATGATCTAACCCATAACAGGATAAATAATCAGTTTTTACAAGCAAATCAAAATACGATCAAAAAAATATGATGTACTGGAATATGGTAGGATTAGGCTATGGAAACACGCTTACTGGTACTTCTATAGATAAAATTATTATAAATATGTCTTCGTGCAAACCTGCCGGGGGACTCGGAATTAATCAGTTTTATATAAACAGCCTTTGGAACATCGAAATATTCATATTCATTGCCATCACCAAACTTAACTGTCAATACTTGTCCCTTGTATTCAAAATCAGCTATACCAATACTGCTGGTAGTTAGATTATAATCATCCAAAGTTTGTAAACGAGTTTCTGGGGCAATGCTAACCAAAAAATGGTACGCTTCAATTATACTTTTACTTTTCTCTTCAGCTTCCAGCTTACTTTCGGCAGATTCGGTAAACTTATCAGGATGCCAGTTCTTCATTAAAGTGCGGTAAACAGTTTTCAACTCCTGCAACTCTGCATTTTTGTCGACACCTAAAATTTTTCTGTAATCAACGATCTTTCTCATACTTTATTTTTAAATAATTGCGAAAGATTGCAGAAACATTTAACTGTGCTTTCGGAAAATAATTTTGCAAAGGTATGATTTTCAAGCTATTTTCTGCTATAAAGCCTAAAAATGGGCGTTAAAAACAATGCCTCTAAACATTTAAGGTATAGAGGCATTGTAAAACATCTGACATGAATTAATACTAAAAATCAAAGATGTCATTCAAAAATGATTTCTTCTTGCGGTAAGGGTGGTTTTTATGGTAATTATCGTCCTGATCATACTGGTATTTTTTATAATCGGAATCGTAATTAATTTTGTTTGAATAATGTTCAGCTGAACGTTCAAGAATTTTCTCCAATTCACCACGGTCAAGCCAGATACCCCGGCAATCAGGACAATAATCAATCTCAATTCCTTTTTTATCTGCAATAAGCAAGGTTGTTTGACAATTTGGGCATTTCATATCTTAAAATTTATTGATGGCAAAATATAAACTCTAACAATACTTCTGTACTATTTGAAATAAATTGACATTTCTATGGATTGAACATAAAAAAAGCTGACTGAAAATTCTCAGCCAGCTTCTATTAATTTAAATAATTTATGAAACTGTTTTAAACACATCCTCCTCTATGAAAGGCTGATTTCTTAATCGCTTACCAGTTGCTTTGAATATTGCATTTGCAACTGCACCACCAGTTGGCGGAAGAGCGGGTTCACCTAAACCCGTAGGATCAATTCCGTTATCTACAAAATGAGTTTCAATTTCTGGTACTTCTTTCATTTTTATCAGACGGTAGGTATTATAATTATTCTGATCGGCTGCACCATCTCTGAAACTTAACTTACTATACATCGCATGTCCCAATCCGTCGACGATACCACCCATTACCTGATGGCTGGCCCCATTCATACTAACAACCTGACCGCAATCAGAAACCGCATAGATCTTTTTAACAACCGGCAATCCGTTACGCACAATCACATCAGCTACCTGGGCAACATAAGAGGCATGTGAGAAATAAACACTGAACCCTTGTGATACATCCTTCTTCTTACCCCAACCAGATTTTTCAGCCGCCATTTTAATTACTCCTTCCATTCTGCTGATATCATAGCGAATATCTCCAACGGGTGATTTCTTAGCCTTGGCAAGAAGATCAAGCCTGAACTGAACAGGATCTTTTCCTGCTGCCTGCGCTACTTCATCAATAAAAGCCTGCTCCGCAAATGCAAGAAAATTAGTGATCGGAGCACGCCATGCACCAGTTGTGATTGGCGATTTATGTTCAACTGAGTCAATTAACAGATTATCTACTGCTCCTGATGGGAAATTATGCTCCCTTGTTGGATTACCTGAATTGATACCTACTCCTCGCAATTTATATCCCGTAAGATTACCTGATGCATCCAGCGCAGCCTCAAAACGATAACGACAAGCCGGGCGATAAGTACCTGCAGTCATATCATCTTCTTTGCTCCAGATCAACTTTACAGGAGCTTTGATAATGCTGGATAGTTCAGCTGCTTCAACAGTAAAATCATTATATAATCTTCTGCCAAAGCCACCGCCTAAACGCGTAAGCTGTAGAGTAATCTTGTCTTCAGGAATGTTTAAAAGTTTTGAAACCTCAGTCCGTGCTCTGCCCGGAGTTTGCGTAGGTCCAATAAGTTCAACTCCATCCGTACGAACATGAGCGAAAAAGTTCATTGGCTCCATCGGACTGTGAGAAATAAATGGACACTGATACTCACCTTTTATCACTTTTGCAGCATTTTTAAATGCAGCATCAACATCCCCATCCTTACGTCTGACAGTTGCCTGACCGTTATCCATTAAGTTCAGGAATAATTTATCGTGATCCTCAGTACTTTCCAGATCGAACTCCTTTTCATATTCAATCTTAAGCATTTTTCTTGCCTTAAGAACCTGCCAGGTAGATTTACCCACAACGGCCACATTGTTCTTAAATGAAACCACATCAATAATTCCAGGCATTGATTTAGCGATAGAACCATCAAAAGATTTCAGCTTCATCCCAAACTGTAAAGGACGCTGAATCATTGCAAAAACCATTCCTTCCCTGTAAAAATCGATACCGAACAAGGGCTTTCCGGTTACGATCTTCAGATTTTCAACGTTTCTTACTGATTTTCCGATTAATTTAAAATCCTTACGATCTTTTAACTTAACACTTGAAGGAACAGGAATTTTTGATGCCGCTTCCGCAAGCTCTCCAAAGCTTAATTTCTTACCACTGCGGGCATGAATTACAAAACTATTTGCTGCTGTACATTCTGCTGCAGGTACCGACCATTGCTTGGCCGCCGCTGCAATCAGCATGAATTTAGCTGTAGCTCCTGCATTTCTCAATAATTTCCAAGAATGTGGAACCGCGCCGCTACCACCGGTAAGCTGGCGATCAAACTTATTATCTAGATTTGCTTGTAATACTTTTACTGTTTTCCAGTCGGCTTCAAGCTCTTCAGCTACAACCATTGGAAAAGAAGTAATAATGTTCTGTCCTAACTCAGGGTTTGGTGACATAATAGTTATTACACCATCAGTAGCGATCGACAAATAACTATTAAAACCTATATTTCCGGCAGCCATTGCTGAACTGGATATAACTTTAGGCGCACTGGCTTCAGCACTGAACCAATTAAATCCAAGTACGAGGCCTCCACCTGCTATCGCGCTCATTTTTAAAAAATCGCGCCTGCTGTTTGTTGTTTTACTTGTCATAATGATCAAATTTTAGAGCTGGCCAATTTTACTGCATCACGAATACGGTGATATGCACCGCAACGACAGATATTACCATTCATTGTAACTTCAATTTCATCCATACTTGGCTTTGGATTTTGCTTCAAAAGTGCAGCAGCAGTCATAATCTGACCTGCCTGACAATACCCACATTGTGCTACATCGATCTCATCCCATGCCTGCTGTAAAGGATGATCTCCTTTTTCAGACAATCCTTCGATCGTAATTACTTGTGAAGTGCCCACTGCCGAAACAGGATATACACAAGAACGCGTAGCAGATCCATTCACATGAACTGTACATGCTCCGCATTGTGCTATGCCGCAACCATATTTGGTTCCTAAGAGGCCTAAATGATCACGCAATACCCATAATAATGGAGTATCTGCTTCTACATCAGCCTGCAGGGTCTTTCCGTTAACCTGAAGTTTGTAAATTGCCATAAGTATTAGTTTGATTCAAAGCTAAAGTTAATTAAAAAAGAAAGAAAAAAGCAAGAGAAAGCAATGTGATTTTTTTGTTCCCTTCTGCCAATTTTCAGCTTAAATTTTAAATTTTATTAAAATATTACGGACAAATTAATTTAAAATTAGGCTGGTTCAAATATAGTTTCAGAATATAAACTAATAAACTGAGTCAGATGTTAGGTAAATTAATTAACACCAATAATACTAGTTAGATTGAGCAATCCAGCCAATATAATTTGATTTGGGAAAGCAGTTCCTGTTTGATATAGGCCAGTT
>CAMCTU010000173.1 GCA_945878525.1 Sphingobacterium thalpophilum | reverse complement strand
GCTACTGTAAATTTATAAGTGTAGTTTACCAATCCTATTGCTGCAACCATTTGCCAGCTCCAGTTATATTGAGGATTAAGATAAAATGCGATGAAAATAACAACAAAACTATCGATCAATTGTGACACAAGAGTTGATCCGGTAGCCCTCAACCACAGAAAACGTTCGCCGGTGAGCTTTTTGATCCGATGAAAAAGGACGACATCTGCCATTTGTCCGATCAGAAAGGCAATAATTGAACCGGCTATGATCCACATCCCCTGTCCGAAAATACCATTGAAAGCAGCATTCATATTAACCGGAACGCCATCAATGGTTTGATTGATCCAGAAATCTGATGGTACCAGATCCATCGCAAAACCAACTACTAAAAAAGCATAAGTAATCAAAATAGAGGCCAAAATGGATAAAAAACGAACCTGTTTAACTCCAAAGTACTCATTGATAATATCTGTCATGATAAAAATAAGCGGCCAGGTTACTACACCGGCAGACATGTTGAATGAAAGATCAGGTACACCGAACATATTAATGTCGAATTTTTGAATACCTAATGAACCTTCAACTGTAAATATTTTAACTCCGATAAACTCTGCAAGAATAGCATTTGCTATTAAAAAAGAACCCAGAACAAGAAAAAGACGACTTTCTTTGGTTTTATAAGTCATTTGTTTAAGATCTAATAACAGTTCAAAATAATAATTTAATCCGAATATTAATCGAACATTTTAAATCAGGACAGCAGAATTTATTATTTTAGCTCTATTATGCAAATACAATCCAAATTGCCTGATGTTGGCACTACAATTTTCACGGTTATGTCACAGCTTGCGGTTCAGCACCAAGCTATTAATTTATCGCAGGGTTTTCCGGATTATGAATGTTCTACAGAACTAATGAGGCTAGTAGATCATTATATGAAATCAGGTTATAACCAATATGCACCGATGGCCGGACTTTTATCGCTCAGGGAACGAATAGCAGAAAAACAAGAAAAGCTTCACAATGTTATTTACAATCCTAATACAGAAATAACGATCACCGCAGGAGGAACACAGGCAATATTTGCTTCAATAGCGTGCGTAATCAGACCTGATGATGAGGTAATTATATTTGAACCTGCTTATGATGCCTATGGCCCTACTGTAACCCTGTTTGGAGGCCGTATCCGGTCAGTTGAACTTAGTGCTCCAAACTATTCGATCGACTGGTCAGAAGTTGGGAAACTGATCAATGATAAAACTCGAATGATCATTCTAAACTATCCCAACAATCCTACCGGAAAAACCCTGGATGAGAATGATATAAAATGCTTGATAAATTTAACTAAAGACACCAATATCCTCATACTTAGTGACGAAGTTTATGAGCACCTTGTATACGACGGGAAACAGCATCTGAGCATATCCCGCTATCCTGAGTTAATGGAAAGAAGCTTTATTACTGCATCATTTGGAAAACTTTTGCATGCAACTGGATGGAAGGTTGGTTACTGCCTTGCACCGGAATGGTTAATGAAGGAATTTCGAAAAATTCATCAGTTTGAAGTATTTAGTGTAAACTCTTTTGTGCAGTATGCGATATCAGATTTTTTAAAGAATGATCGTAATTACCTGGAAATCAGTGATTTTTTTCAAGTTAAAAAAGATTTTTTTTGCGCCTTGATGAAAGAAACACGTTTCGACCTTTTAACTTGTAATGGTTCTTATTTCCAATCTGTACAATATAATAGAATCAGCAACGAAAAAGATACTGATTTGGCAATAAGGTTAATAAAGGAATTCGGAGTTGCAGGAATACCGGTTTCTGCATTTTATTCAAAAGGTACAGACTATCATGTACTTCGATTTTGCTTTGCAAAAAAGAAAGAAACACTTGAAAAAGCCGTTGAAAACTTAATTAAAGTTTAAAAACAACAGATATTGTCTATCACTTATGAATAGTTAAAAAATTACACCCTATTAGCCCTGCCTTTTTGAAAAAAAATGTTTAAAACTTCAGAATCTAGGTTTATTACTTAATCAAATAGTAAATTTCACCAACTCATACCTATGGGCTATTCAAAAATGATTTATCTCTATAGTCTAGTTCATAATTAAAAACCGAGTCTTGTAATATCTCAGCTTTCAACCAGCATCTAATTTTTTAAACCCTTTTTTGTTCACAATTAAAAAATTGGACAATACTGGTATCTGCTGAGGCCAGACTTTTCACCAATATAATTGATATTTACGCAGTTATTTAATAATTAAAGCAGCTGATGGTATTTGACTGCGATTAGATTCTGCATGGTTGATCATAAATAATATCAATTTGAAGCATACCTTTAATTAGTTAAAAGTTCTTAGAATTTGTACTTGCTGCACTAATAAACAATTATTTACATTTATATAAATTCCTAAAAGAAAGTTTAAAAGCATTTTTTTATCACGGAGAACAAAATCGGATGAGCCTACTAAAAATAACAACCGTTCAGACTTACCTATTTTGGGAAAACATTGACAAGAACCTTGAGTTTCTAACTTTAAGACTTACTTCAATTCGTGAGACTACCGATCTTATAGTTCTTCCTGAAATGTTTAATACAGGTTTTTCTATGAACCCAGACAAACTTGCTGAAAATATGGACGACAAATCTATGGAATGGATGCATGAACAAGCAAAAAAATATAAATGTGTGGTTACAGGAAGTCTCATCATAAAAGAAAAAAATAAGAATTATAACCGGCTAATTTGGATGCGCCCTAACGGAACCTATGAGTATTATGACAAAAGACATCTGTTTGGCTTAGGTGAAGAGGATCAGCATTATAAGGCAGGAGCTAAAAAGCTTTTCGTAGAACTTAAAGGCTGGAAAGTTTGTCCGGTTATCTGTTATGACCTTCGTTTTCCTGTTTGGCTGAGAAATACAAATCAGGAATATGATTTGTTATTGATCGTTGCCAACTGGCCCGAACGTCGTTCATTACACTGGCGCACTCTTATCCCAGCAAGGGCTATAGAAAATCAGGCTTTTGTAATTGGTGTAAATCGGGTTGGCCATGACGGCAATGAAGTGTATCATTCAGGTGATTCGATGTGCATTGATCCAAATGGGAGAGTAATTTATAATAAACCCAATGATGAAGATTTATATACTTTTTCAATCAATAAAAATGTTGTAACAGAAGCGCGTTCCTCTCTTCCATTTCTAAAAGATGGCGATTCTTTTAAACTAACGAATCAATAAATTTAATGTGTGATTTTCAAAATCATTTTACATAAAATTGCCCCATTTAATGCTCATTTAACAAGCTATTCCTGCAATCTTTAAGCTTTAATTTTTCAGTAACGGAGAGTTCAGGTAGTTGCAGTTGCATTGATTTAAACGTATCAATAATGATCTTGCTAATAGCAATTCTGGTAAACCATTTTTTATCCGCAGGTATAACATACCAGGGTGCATGCGCTTCCGAGGTGGCATTAATTGCTTCCTCATAGACCTTCATATACTGATCCCACTTTTGACGCTCATCAATATCTGCCGATGAAAATTTCCAATTCTTTGATGGATCATCAATCCTTTCCAGAAAACGCTTTTTTTGTTCCTTTTTAGAAACATTTAAAAAAAATTTTTAAATAATAGTGCCATTTTGGGAAATATGTCTTTCAAAATTCCGGATACTTTCATATCTGCTCTTCCAGAATGAAGCATTTATATTTTCTAGATTTTCTATTCCAGCAATTCCTTCATTTAAAACATATTCCGGATGAACCTTACAAATCAATACATTCTCATAATGAGAACGGTTATGGATACCTATCCTACCCTTTTCGGGCAAAGCTTTATAATGTCGCCAGATAAAATCATGATCAAGCTCTTCAGCACTTGGTTGTTTAAAGCTGTAAACCTGGCAGCCCTGAGGATTTAATCCACTCATGGTATGTTGTATTATACTATCTTTTCCTGAAGCATCCAAAGCCTGAAAAATAATAAGGAGGGAATTTCTATTGAGTGCATACATTTCCTCGTGCAAATAACTCGTCTCATTACCGAGTTCGCTTAGTAATTAAATGGCCTGCTCTTTTTTAAAATCTGCTGAAAATCCGGGATCGTGACTTTTTAAATTTAATAAGGATCATTTGCTGACTTTGAACTTTGTAATTAATTCATCTATAGAAAATCTTTTTCATCAATTTAAAACAAATTTTAGCCCTTTAATGTTATTTTGCCAGTAATTCGAAATTCTTAGAAATTTGCTGCATATTCATTCCGATTTCCTCATATTTACCCAATGTTCAGAAGAATCAAAAACAAGCCTCTTCGTTATTTTTCAATAGTTATATATTCTATTATAATATTTTTCTGTGCCCTTGAGCTCAATTTCTTGTGGCTTTTCGGCTATTCACCCTCAATAAGAGATATTAAGACCCCCAACATTAATATAATCTCAGAGCTTTATACCGCAGACGGTAAACTGATAGGTAAATATTTTAAAGAAAACCGAACCCCAGTAGAATATGACAGTATCTCCCCTGCAGTTATTGATGCTTTGGTTGCCACCGAAGATATAAGATTCTATGAACATAGCGGCATAGATTTACGTTCTTTAGTATCAAGTACTATTTCCACAGCAACAGGCGATCGCCGTGGCGCCAGTACTATTACGCAACAACTCGCCAAAAATCTTTACAGCACCCGGAACAGAAAATCCCAGGGGCTGGTTAAATACATTCCGGTTGCACGGACTATGATATTTAAGTTGAAAGAATGGCTTACTGCTACTAAACTTGAAAAGTACTATTCTAAAAATGAGATAATCACTCTTTACCTCAACACCGTTCCATTTGGAAACAATACGTTCGGAATTAAAACTGCATCCAAACGTTATTTCAATAAGGGTACAAATAAGCTTCAGGTTGAAGAAGCAGCCCTCCTTATCGGGATGCTGAAAGCAACTACCACTTATAATCCTATCCGGAATCCTGATAAGACACTTGAAAGAAGAAATACAGTACTTGGTCAAATGCAGAAATACGATTATCTGACTGAAACAGAATTTAAAAAGTACAGTATTAGGCCGCTTAAACTAAATCCCGGAACGATGGATGAGGGAAGTGATGGGGGTTCATATCTGAGGTCTGCTGTGTCCAGATACCTGGAAAAATGGTGTGAGGATAACGACTATGATTTGTATGGCGACGGTTTAAAAATTTACACCACAATCGATTCCCGATTGCAGCGCTATGCGGAAGAGGCAGTAAACAGTCAGATGAAGCTATTACAAAAAAGGTTCGAAAATGTCTGGGGCAATGAAAACCCATGGCGCACCTCAGATGGAAAGGAAATTCTTGACTTTCCCGAGGTGGCAGCACAAAGGCTCCCTTATTACGGATTTCTGAAGAAAAAATTCAATAATAACCCGGATTCAATCAATTTCTATTTGACCAGACCGAAGAAAATGAAAGTTTTCAACTGGGAAGGAGAAAAAGAAGTGGAATTTTCAACAATAGATTCG
>CAMCTU010000172.1 GCA_945878525.1 Sphingobacterium thalpophilum | reverse complement strand
GGAAATAGGTGGTTTCAAAACAGAAGTTCTGATTGTACCGCTTATACAATTAATTATGTTTGGAATGGGTACAACAATGGGTGTGAAGGATTTTGTGGGAGTATTGAAAATGCCCAAAGGAGTAGTTATAGGTCTGTTTCTACAGTTTACAATAATGCCGCTAGTTGCTTATGGTTTAACTGTCATGTTTAGCTTCCCCCCAGAGATTGCCGCCGGAGTTATTTTAATTGGTTGTGTACCTTGCGGAGTTTCTTCAAACATTTTAAATTTTCTTTCAAAAGGGAATCTTGCTTTATCAATCACTTTAACATCATTTGCGACATTAATGGCTCCATTTGTAACGCCTTTGCTGATGGAGCAATTAGCAGGACAATTGATTCCAATTGATGTTTTTGCGATGATCATCAGTATTAGCAAAATGATTTTTGCACCTCTGGTCCTTGGCATCCTTTTTAATCGAATTTTCGGCAATAGGGTTGCCTGGCTGAATGCGGCAATGCCATTGGTTGCTATGGCTGCCAATGTATTTATTATTGCGGTTATAGTTGCTGCGGGAAGAGATAGTTTATTAACCATTGGCTTTTTATTATTTCTTGCCGCTGTCATTCATAATGCTATGGGCTTTCTCTTAGGCTATTGGGGCAGCCGTTTGTTTAAAATGAATAAACGAGACAGCCGTACAATTGCCATTGAAGTTGGTCTTCAGAACGGAGGTATGGCAGCAGGAATAGCCTTTGAGCTGGGCAGAGCTGCTACAATGGGGCTTTACCCTGCTATTTTTGGTACCTGGATGGATATTTCGGGATCTTTCCTTGCCAATTGGTGGAGAAAAGTTCCTGTGGATGACGAGCAAATAAGTTGAAAAAGGAGTCCCGATGGTCTATCGGGATGACCGATGACCGTTGAACAAAGTAGGATCTCATGCCGTCTCACGAGGAAACTCAGTAAATAAATGAAGACAAATTAGGATCTCATCCCGTCTTAAGAGGGAACTTGGCAAATGTTTGAATATTGAGTCCCGATGGCCTATCGGGATGACAATTGAACGTTGAGCAAAATTGGATGTCATCCCGATGAAAGCCACTATTTCTTAGATTTCTCTATTCCAAATAAACCCTCACGAATATTATAATACTTAAACCAATCCGGGTTAATTGCAGTAGCACCAGGGCTATCTACTGATATTAAGATAGATGCAAATGGCTCGTAAGCAGCCCTAGGAGCAATTGCACCTTTAACTACCAGAATTTTCTGACGCTCAACATAAACACCATTCGAAATAAAGATATGAGCACTATTAGGGCTAGCAGGTTTAGTGGTTATTAAAAGCAAGTTTGGCTCATCCAATGTAGAACCTTCCACCTGAATGACTGCTGTATTTCCCATATTCCAGTATCTTCCACCACCATGACGAATTTCAGTTTCCAGATAGCGTCCCACATTTAGGGAGCGAACTTCCCCTTTTATTCTGACAGGTTTCCCATGCATATTATCCATTTTACCTCCAACAGCAAAATCAAATGGTTTACCAACACCGGCATTTTGGGCTATTTTATAAGCTTCAGGATCATAAATAACCATTGCCCATCCCTGTGCCCCCTGCTTAAGTAATTCTTCCAGCATGAATGAGCTATCGCCGGTAGAACCGCCACCAATGTTGTCACCCATATCAATTAATACAACAGGACGACCAGGATGTTCCATGGCCTGCTTTACAGCTACCGCCGGTTTTGGGTTATTAATTCTGGTTTTTTCCCGGGTATCCCAAAGCATTTGCGAGAGCCTGTTTGCTTCTTTATCAGCAAGGGCTTTATTATTATTTGTTACGACAACAACAGATGGACCCATGGAAGGGACATCGGAATATTGATAGCCTCCCGAAACACTTACAGCCAATATTTCAGGCTGCTTTTCAAGATTTTTACTTTCAGTAGTAATTGGCAATAATGGTTCTGAATAGGTATTTTGAAAAGCAATATTATAGACCATTGGAGCTTTTACGATACTTTGAACCGGCTTAACCTTTCCGCTAACCATTTTGGCCATAATATCAGCGGCCTGATAGCCACGGTCGTAGGTATCGAGGTGTGGGTTTTCCTTAAATGTGATCAGCACATTACATAATTCAACCATTGCAGGAGTGATATTTGCATGAAAATCATGGGTAACCACAATTGGCATTGTTGCACCGAAAGCATTTCTAACCCTTCTAACAATCTCCTCATCCCCACTCGGATAACTTTCAACAACCATTGCGCCATGCAGATTTAAAAGTATTCCCTGAAGTTTTGGACCTGCCTTTAGTCCGCTTATGATCTCATTCATCATCGCCTCAAATGCACGGTCGGTTACTGGCCCACGTGGTGTTGCACCGGTAACCAGTGTTGGATAAAGTTCAAGACCAAATTCTTTGGCACCTGCAATGTAGCCTGAACTAGTAGTTTTTGCTGTAGAACCAGCAAAAAAACGTTTGGCCCTCTCCTGCTGGCTTTCGCCTATGGTCACACCAAAGTCTTCGAGATCAGTTTTTTTAATATTGAAACTGTTAGACTCATGAGAAATACCAGCAACGCCGATAATTGGCTTATTCTGGGAAAACCCGGATGCTGATGTGAATACTGATACTGAAAACAGTAGTAAAAGTTTCTTTAAAAAATTGCTAATCATGTTTTTACCTGTTTTAATGAAAGGATTCATAAAACTATAGAAATTATTGAATTAACAGTATGAAGACCTTAAAAATCAATGAAATTTAAATGCAAGCAATTGATTTAAAATGTAAAGAATATTGAGCCTGAAATTTAAGAAACTCTTTTGTTGTAAGAATAAAATATCTAAAAAAACTTCACGATCAATCGGATAGCTTCTTTTAAGTCATTACGCCCTATTTGAATTAAGCTTGCTTCATTAGCTATTGCCCAAAATTATTCAAGGAGTATCTTCAAAATGCATGGTAGCGTTTATGGGTATAAAGACGGAATGCTTGTGCTAAATAAAACACCGCATTTAATTATTTCTTGAATTAATTCAATTTGCTATGCCGAAATCTTTTTAGAATTTTGATAAGCAATCGAAGGCTTTTGGGAGTTAGAGTGATGCCAGTATTCATAAAAAATTAAAAAGAGTTAATTGGGGTAAAGGAGTATGGCCGGTATTTGCGGAACCGTATTGACTAATCCCTAAAGACGCTTTGCTTAACTAAACAGACCGATGAGATCTTTAATTGAAAATGAACAAACATGCCATAATACACCCAAATAGGTGGGCTTTTGGTGGTTTTGTCATCCTTGTAGATAAGTTAGCGGTCATATTTAAACTGACACCTTGACAATCAACTATTTAATTTAATCGTAAATGAAATGTTAAAAATTAAAAACAAAGTATTATGAGAAAGCTGATAATTTTATCAATAGTTATTGCGGCAGGAATAAGTATTACTAGCTGTAATAAAGACAATGAAACTATACAGAGGTCTTTACTCGAAAACAGCTGGACACATTCTTATGAAGAAAGTATACCAGGACAAATTGAGGTGTACAGACCGACAAATTACAAAGAATTTCCACCCCTTCGATTTAGACAAATTTTTAATTTTAAATCTAATAATCTTTGTGATTATCTGGTACTATCACCAAATGATGGGCATTATTTAAAAAATGCATTTTGGGATTTTGATGAAAAAGCAAATATCGTTAAAATATATACTAAAAATTCTGAGGTTTTGTACAGATATGAGGTAATCGAATTAAGAGATAATTTGTTGAAGATAAAAGCAATCAATCCATAGTTTTAGGAATCATAAGAATTGATTTGAAAAAATACGAATTGCTAACAAACGCTATAGCAAATGCCCCTGTGCGTGTTCGTTTAAACATTTGAAATCTTGACTCGTCCTAAAAAAAGTTTACAGTTTACTTGATTAATCCTCACTAATAGCAAGGCAAACCAACGAATCCGATAAAATATTTCCAAAATCGGGAACTTTTATTTGCCTTTGCCAAAACAATTGAAAGTTGATGGTAATGCCTAAGAAAATATTTCGTGAATTCTGGGAGAAACATTCAGATAGTGAACAACAATTGAAATCATGGTTTCAAGAAACAAGTAATGCTGAATGGAATAGTCCAAATGACATAAAAATTGAATATCCGAGCGCTAGCATTTTATCTAATAATCGTGTTGTTTTTAATATCAAAGGGGGGAAATACAGATTGATTGTTAGAATAAACTATGATTATAAAATGGCTTGGATCCGATTTGTTGGAACGCATTCAGAATATGATAAAATTGACGTAAATAAAATCTGACGACTATGACAATTAAACCAATTAAAACAGAAAAGGATTATCAAGAATCTTTTAAAAGACTAGATATCATATTTGACGCAAAGAAAGGCACTTCTGAAGGCGACGAATTAGAAATTCTTTCAATTCTAATTGAGAAATATGAAAATGAGAAATTCCCAATCGGATTTCCTGATCCAATTGAGGCGATAAAATTCAGAATGGAACAAATGGGCTACAATCAAAATGATTTGGCGAAAGTTGTTGGACTTAAAAGCAGAGCAAGTGAAATTCTCAATAAGAAAAGAAAATTAACACTTGAAATGATAAGACAACTTCATTACAATTTAAAAATACCAACAGAAGTATTAATTCAAGCTTACAAATCAATAAGCCCAGCCACTAAAAAGAAGTTAGTGGTCGTTGCAGAAGCCAACTAGAATTTAAAAAAATATTAGAACCATTAAATAATTAAAGTTTGAAATTTTCAAAGTTAGTACCAAGTGTATTTTATATTGACATTCTAGACGGACTAAAATTATTTGTTGACTGTCTTCAGTTTTCAATTGAACACAAAGACTTTAATAATTCTCAACCTTACTGCGTTTTAGTAAAAGATGAGATAAGAATTATGGTTTTTCAAGACGAACAATTAGCCAAAGAACATTATCCAGAGCTAAGAATTGAAACGGATAATATTGAAGAAGTTTATATAAAAATATCGAACTCTCATCCTCAATTCTTGCATCCTAATCTGAATAAAGTAGATATCAGACCTTGGGGCGCCAAAGAATTTGCAATAAAAGATAAACAGGTTGGTATAAGATTTCAACAATGGTAACCAAAAATTGCGAAGCAAGCTATCTGTCCGTTGAGTTTCCATCGATTACCAAAATTGATTTCCCAGTACAACAGAAATTTAGCTATTGTACAGTTTAGCGCAGCTCTCTGCGGATTTGTAAATGAATTAAGAGTCTTCAGACTCGTTTCTTAAAAATACCTGCCTGTCCGTTGACTTGGCGCAGCCTCTCTAGACCTCATCCATAAATAAGATACTTCAGACTCCTTAACCAAACACAACAACCTGTCTATCCGATGAGTTAGCCCACTGATGCTGACCTTAAAATGATGGCTTTTCGATTTCATAACTGATGTTAAAGGAGTTCGCCTGGTCAATATGCCGGAATGTAATTTATTTTCTCTTTTGCTGGTTTGTATGTCGTTCCGGCATGTTGACCACTAAAGGTTTTTTCTTTTTGAAGGCTATATAATCTGCACCAAAGTGAAAC
>CAMCTU010000171.1 GCA_945878525.1 Sphingobacterium thalpophilum | reverse complement strand
GTACCCTTGCTTCTGTTTAAGATTATATCGAAATATTTAATCCAAAAGAATAAAAATGTACCTCCATAACTTAGTATACGGTCAACCTTCTTACTGTTCGCAAAACTTGTCAGAAAATATTTTAGTGACCAGACTAAGGCAGACCCTGCCCCGGCAACTACACCACTGTTGATTTCATTAAATTTTCTGAACATACGTCTGTGACCTAAGTGCGTGAACCTGAGGAAATCGTATTTCCCTCCATGAACCTGTTGCATAAAAGGAGTTTCAGCGTAGATCAGTCCATTGTTCTTCAGCACACGGTGCATTTCTCTGACGCATAAAAATGGATCAAGTACATGTTCCAGAACTGCCTGGGCAATAATCAGATCAAAGCATTCATCAATAAAAGGAATTTCATGGGCGTCACAAATTACTGTGGTATTTGGACCATATGAAACATCGGTTTCGACAATGAGGTCATTACTGTCTAACATATTTTTCAAATGTTTGATGCCTACACCATCAACACTTCCTCCTAAAATTAAAATTCGTAGTGGTTTTTGAACTTTTAATAATTCAGAAATTTCGAGATAATTTTTTTCGCTGACATCGTTATAGGTTATATCAGGCTGTATCTTTTTAAGAAATCGGGTTAAGCCACTATTATAGGTTTTGAAGAATATATCACCTTCGCTCTCGAAATCTTTTTGTTCGAAAAGGTCATTTGACGGATTAATTAAAATTGGAATCTTATTATAAACCGGGTAATTACCATTGCAGGCATCGTTTGTGCATTTGAATCCTTCGGTAGTTTTTTCTAATGAATTCTTACAAGCAGGACAGACGATGATTTGTGATAGTGCGTAGTTATCCATTGGAATTTATTGAGATTCTATAGATGATGTGTTATGAATTCCAGCTTGGATAAAAATCAAAATAGTCAGGATGCAATGCTTTTAGTGGCCCGTTTAACTACTAGTTTTTCAACAGTCGATCTTATTCCTACACTATCAAACCCACATTCTGCCCAAAGTTCAGGCTGTTCACCATGTTCAATAATTTTATCAGGTATTCCAAGTCTGGCCATCGTTGAGGAATAGTTATTGTCAGCCATAAATTCGAGTACAGCACTTCCCATTCCCCCCTGTATGCAGCCATCCTCCACCGTAATTACATTGTTAAACTTTGTAAATACGTGATGCAGAACAGTACTGTCCAGAGGTTTTACAAATCGCATGTCATAATGAGCAGGATATATTCCTTCTGAGTTCAATTCCAGACATGCTTTAACAACCTCATTCCCGATATGCCCAATACTCAGGATAGCTACATCTTCACCATCGCAAATCATTTTCGCTTTTCCAATTTCTAAGGCTTTTAACGGTCGTCTCCATTCCGGCATGACTCCATTTCCTCTTGGGTAACGGATACTGAAAGGTCCCATATTTTCCTGCTGTGCAGTATACATCAGGTTTCTTAGTTCCTCTTCATTCATTGGTGCAGAAACGATCATATTTGGTATACAGCGCATGTAGGCAAGATCGTAAGCACCGTGATGTGTTGGGCCATCTGCGCCGGCAAAACCTGCCCGATCGAGGCAGAAAACCACATTTAGCTTTTGAAGAGCTACATCATGTATAACCTGATCATAGGCTCTTTGCATGAATGTTGAGTAGATATTACAGAATGGAACCATGCCTCTGGTTGCCAGTCCTGCAGAGAAAGTTACTGCATGCTGTTCAGCGATACCAACATCAAACGCCCTATCTGGCATAGCTTTCATCATGATATTCATAGATGAACCCGAAGGCATGGCTGGGGTAATACCCATTATCTTCGAATTTAATTCTGCCAGTTCAACCAAAGTATGCCCAAATACTTCCTGATATTTTGGTGCGCTTGGTTTTTCACTTTTGGATTTTTGAATTTCTCCTGTAATCTTATCGAACAAGCCTGGAGAATGCCATTTGGTCTGATCTTTTTCTGCAAGAGAATATCCTTTACCTTTGATAGTTACACAATGCAGCAACTTGGGGCCAGGAATATGCTTAAGATCTTCAAGTACCTTAGCAAGGTGTTTAACGTCATGTCCATCAATTGGCCCGAAATATCTAAACTTGAGTGCTTCAAAGAAATTGCTCTTCTTTAATAATCCACCTTTTATGGTTTTCTCAATCTTCTTAACAATCTCATGGGCATTAGGGCCAAGTTCTGAGATTTTTGACAGAACATTCGAAATGTCATCCCGGAAACGGTTGTATGACTTTGATGTAGTTATATCAGTCAGATATTCTTTTAAAGCACCTACATTTGGGTCGATCGACATGCAGTTATCATTCAGAATAACAAGGATATTTGAATTTTCTATACCACCATGATTCAGTGCTTCAAATGCCAATCCTCCGGTCATAGCCCCATCGCCGATAACAGCAACGTGTTGTCTGTCAGTTTCACCCTTGTAATTCGAAGCAACCGCCATACCCAGGGCTGCAGAAATTGAGGTTGATGAATGACCTACTCCAAAAGTATCATACTCACTTTCAGATCTTTTTGGAAAACCACTTAGTCCATTGTAGGTTCGGTTTGTATGAAAATCTGTCCTGCGTCCGGTCAGTATTTTGTGACCATATGCCTGATGACCAACGTCCCAGACAAGCTGATCATATGGTGTATTCAGAACATAATGTAATGCTACTGTTAATTCAACCACGCCTAAGCTGGATCCGAAATGTCCACCATTTACTGAAACGGTGTCTACAATAAACTGTCTTAATTCGGAGCAGATACGTTCAAGATCTTCTTCTTTAAATTTTTTTAAATCCGAAGGGTAATTGATCTGTTCCAGAAATTCGCCCGCCTTAACTTCCATTTAGGGTTTTTAATTTTAGTGCCTGCAAAAATAATGTATTTGTTAAACATTTTTATTTTTTTAGTGATACATAATTATTTCACTCTGCATACATTTGAAACTAATTATGAGTGTTATCGAAGCTTTCGAGATCAAACTTCCCCAATTTGAAGGTCCCTTTGATCTGCTTTTGTTTTTTATTGAGCGGGATGAACTTGATATACAGGATGTTCCAATTGCTAAAATTACAGATGATTTTCTCGACTATCTGCATCATTTGACTGCACTGAATATTGAAATAGCCAGCGAATTTATTTATGTAGCAGCCACTTTAATGCGAATAAAGGCAAAAATGCTTTTACCCCGGCCAGATATTGATGAAGATGGTAATGAAATAGATCTTAAACGTGACCTGATTCAGAAGCTTATTGAATACAAGAGGTTTAAACAGGTTGCAGATCAATTCAGATTGCTTGAAGACAAACGTTTTATGCATGAACGTCGTGGAAATATAGCTTCTGACCTGGTTCAGATGTCGTTGACTGCCGATCCAGGTGAAGAATTAGAATCTTTAAGCTTGTATAAACTGATGATTACCTTTAATAAGGTTCTTGAGCGAAGTTTGCAGCGAGATAACAAACAGGAGCATATTGTTGAACAATATCCTTATGATATAGAGTCACAGAAAAAAGTTATTGATAAGCTTCTTTCTATAAATAAGCGTCTTGACTTCAGGGATATTGTCACAAATTCCGAAAATAAAGTTCATTTTGTGTACAATTTTCTTGCTTTGCTGGAAATGATACAACAGGATCTTATTTCAATTCAAGCAGGAATAGGATTCAATAATTTTTGGATTGAAGCTAAAATAGGCTCAATCAATTCTTAATTTGTATTTTTGTTTCACAATACTTATAATTTAATTTAAAAATAAACACCATTATACATTCATGAAGAGAGATAAACTTATTTTCAGCCTGATTGATGAGGAACAAGAGCGTCAGGAAAACGGTTTAGAGTTAATAGCATCCGAGAATTTCGTAAGTAAGCAGGTTATGGAAGCTGCGGGCTCTGTTCTTACCAACAAATATGCTGAAGGTTTACCAGGCAAGAGGTATTATGGTGGATGTGAAGTAGTTGATGAGGTTGAAAACATTGCAATTGAACGGGCTAAGGAACTATTTAATGCAAGCTGGGCTAATGTTCAGCCGCATTCGGGTGCACAGGCAAATGCTGCAGTGCTTCTTGGTCTGCTTAACGGAGGGGATAATATTTTAGGCTTTGATCTTTCACATGGGGGTCACCTGACTCATGGTTCACCGGTCAATTTTTCGGGCAAATTGTATAAACCACATTTTTATGGGGTAGATCGTGAAACCGGTCTGATAGACTATAAGAAGCTGGAAGAAGTTGCATTAAAAGAAAAGCCAAAACTTATTATTTGTGGTGCTTCTGCCTATTCCCGTGATTGGGATTATAAATTTATCAGATCTGTGGCCGATCAGATTGGAGCATTGGTTTTGGCAGATATTTCACATCCATCCGGACTTATAGCCCGGGGCTTGCTGAATGATCCACTTCCACATTGCCACGTTGTAACTACAACCACACATAAAACGCTAAGAGGTCCTAGAGGTGGAATGATCATGATGGGGCAGGATTTTGAAAACCCTATGGGACTAAAAACTCCAAAAGGCGAATTAAGGATGATGTCTTCGGTATTAGATATGGCTGTATTCCCTGGCACTCAGGGTGGGCCATTGGAACACATCATTGCTGCAAAAGCAATTGCTTTTGGAGAGGCTTTGAGTGAGAGCTATATGAAATATATCATTCAGGTAAAGAAAAATGCCGAAGCAATGGCAGCTGCCCTTGTAAATCGGGGTTACCAGCTAATCTCGGGTGGGACGGACAATCATATGATGCTGATTGATCTTAGAAATAAGAATATAACCGGTAGGGATGCTGAAAATGCACTCGGGGAAGCCGCAATCACTGTCAATAAAAACATGGTTCCTTTTGATGATAAATCTCCATTTGTAACCTCAGGAATACGCGTTGGTACGGCTGCTGTCAGTACTAGAGGATTAAAGGAAAAGCATATGGAGAGAATCGTCGAACTTATCGATGAAGTAATCTCAAAGCCAGCCAGCGAAACCAACACAAAAAAAGTTCGTAAGAAGGTAAACGAGATGATGGGAAAACATCCACTTTACAGCTAAATATTGATTTATATCACTGTTGTCCGGTTAAAATAAAATTTCAGATAAAATAGCCATTTACATTGTAAGAAGTATGTTTTTAAGAGTCCGATACAAAGCAAGCCCCCTTTAAATTTAGAATCATTTTTTATAGTTTCACTGCCTTGATATCTGCAAAATTCTACCTAAAACAACGCGACTGTTGATAAGCTTTGGCCTAAGCAAAAAATCTCCGTTAACCTTTTTTCCGTCCCGATTTCCATCGGGACTGGTGCGGCAGACACAGTCTAAGGCAAAGCATTAACTTTAATAGTCCCGAAGCTTCGGGACAGCGGCGGCATTTATTCGTATTTATCTATTGTTTTTAAGGTACTCATGGTCTCGTCGTTCCTCCTCGGCATGCTAGTTTCTGCCTGTCCGAACGGGTTCATCCGGGCGGGCTGCTCGCATCAAATGATTTCTCCACAACACGATTTCCAATCTTAATAAGAACATACTACCCCTGTGTTCAAAATGACGGCACTCGTGAGCGGTCAATCTGCATAAGCCAGCGTACAGACACTG
>CAMCTU010000170.1 GCA_945878525.1 Sphingobacterium thalpophilum | reverse complement strand
CATTATATAAAAATCTAGCTTCCAAAATACTTTTAACAAGGGAAGAAGAGGAATTTATGAATAAAAAATAAGGGGTATGAATGTCATAGGAAGGCTTATTAAAAATGATAAATCCCCAACGTTTTATCAGCATTATCCAGAATTATTTTCAGAATATTTTCCTCTTGTCAACTCAGACAATTTGAGCAAGCTGTCTGAAGCAGGATACCTGTATTATCATTCAATACTTTTAATGGATGACTTGGTTGATGATAAGGATTTTTCTAAAATACCAGATATGATTCAACTGCAGGAGCAGGCCATAAAAGCACTTTGTTTTATTTATGGTGAAGATTCCGAATTTTGGAAATATTGGTCCCTGCGAAGAGAAGAATA
This sequence comes from Sphingobacterium thalpophilum, assembly GCA_945878525.1. Classification (GTDB taxonomy): domain Bacteria; phylum Bacteroidota; class Bacteroidia; order Sphingobacteriales; family Sphingobacteriaceae; genus Daejeonella; species Daejeonella thalpophilum_B. Next base: position 5,343 of record CAMCTU010000170.1, on the reverse strand, counting down.
CTTCAAAGCAGTAGAAATTGAAAAAAAACTGAATAGTGAAAATGATGTATCTAAATTGATATATGAGGATTTGGCTGAGAAAAAATCTGCTTTTGGAAAAGTAGCCATCGACTGCCTATATGTTTTGTCAAACCCTAAGGATAATTTTAAATATGATCTGTTACTATCATCACATAAATATTTTTCAGTTGGTTTTCAGTTGTATGATGATGTTAAAGACTTTAATGAGGATTTAAAAAAAGGTCAGTTTAATTGGGCAATTTATCAATTAAAAAGAAGTGTGGATTTTTCTAAAATTGAACCTGATAACTTAAATAAGTTACTGTTTATCAAGGGAATTGGACAAAAAATTTTAGAAGAATCAATAGAAAATTTTCAAAAGGCATTTGATCAAATCAATAGGATAGATTGCAACGGTAAATGGAAGGATGTGATCACAGATACTAAACAAGTAATCCTTGAATATTTGGATGTTACAGAAGGATATATTAAATCTTTAGAGAAAAGAATATTATTAAAAAACGAAAGTCATTCCAACAACTATTTTTTTGATTATTCCTCTATAAATGATATGGTAATTAAAGGAGGATTAAATTATATAAAGCATGACTTTGAGCATAATTATTCAGATTTAAAGCACATAATGTATCTGAGTAAAATTGATGGATTTGAAAATACCAGTCAGGTTCACGTTGCAGATATTTTTCAAAGAGCCATTATTAATGATTGCCTTATTCAAATTTCTAATAAATATAATTTGGACAATAGCCGTTTTCTAAATGAGGAGTGTCAATATCTTATAGATAACAGAAATAAAGATAGTATAGGAGGCTGGTCTTATTTTCCATCCGTTAAGGAAATAGCTGCGGATATTGATGATTTGGGACAAATAATTCAGGTGTTTTCTCAGGCAAATAAATGTGATCTTATTGATGATTACTGTACAAATGCCATAAACATAGCTTTGTCTGATAGAAGTCTTCCCGATGGGGCATTAGAAACTTGGATTATAAATAAAGATAAACAGACTGATTTACAAAAGAAGCAAGAGTTATTCAATGCAACCAAATGGGGAAAAGGCCCAGATTTGGAGGTAGTAACCAATTTTGTTTATTCTCTTTATTTGTATAATGATAAATTTTATAGTGAATATATAGAGCCTGCTTTAGGCTATGTTGCTAGTAAACAAGATGAAGAGGGTTACTGGGAAAGCAGATGGTATTATGGCAATTGGTATGGAACTTATATTGTTTTAAGATTGCTCAGACAGTTCGAACATAATTATTCCATGCAGATTAATAAAGCATTGAACTATATAGAAAGAACTCAAAATAAAGATGGTGGTTTTGGCCTGAATGGCAATTTGAAATCAGATCCACTTTCTACAGCATTTGCAATTTTATCGATAAGGTTATTCAATAGGAGCGAAAATAGGACATTGAAATTAGCAGAAGAGTACTTGGTTTCTATACAAAATGAAAATGGCTTCTGGGATGAGGTAGATTTTATTAAACCTAAGCTTCAAGAACCTTACAAAAGTAAAACACTAACTACAGCTTTTGTAATAAGGGCACTATGCCATGGAAGATAATTACACCCTATTAATCCCAATATTATCAGATGGGTTGGAATTCAACAAGCTTACTGAAAAAGAATACATATTATGTAATCAAGCATATAAGCATTATCTAAAAATAAATTGTGAAGTATATGACATTATAAAATTAATCGATGGTAAAACAAATTTTAAAATTATAACATCAAAATTTAGCGATAAAACAGGAAAGGAGATTTCTGTAGAATATGTTTATAAGTTAATTTATGAGAACCTCACTAAGTATGGTATTTTAAAAGGGTTTGATAATTATGTTATACCATATAAAAAACCTGAGTATCTAAATTTAAGTTTTACTATTTTTAATGATAGAATTCTAGCAAAATTTGTTAAATTTTTTTACTTTCTTTTTAATAAAAGAGTAGCTATTATAGCCTTATTCTTTTCCTTAACATTGATTTTAACGCTTTTATCTCTAAATATTGATTTGTATAAATCATTCAATCTTCAAGAGAGCTTGATTTACTTTGTTATAGTAATGGTATTCAGTGTAACTTTTCATGAGATTGGTCATGCAACTTCAGCTAGTTTTTTTGGTGCAAAACACGGAGGTATTGGAGGCGGGTTTTATCTCTTTACACCAGTCTATTATGCAGATGTGACAGATATTTGGCGTTTAAGCAAAACCCAGCGGGTAATTGTAAACTTATCCGGAATGTATTTTGAATTAATTTTCTGTACATTTTTAGCAATTTCCAGTTTTATTTTTAATCAGGAATTATTGATGATTATATCCATTTTTGTTTGCTTACATTCGCTTTTCAATCTCAATCCTTTTTTAAGGAGTGATGGTTTTTGGATTCTATCTGATTTAACTAACAAGCCAAATTTATTTCTCCATTCATCGGAAAAGGTAAAAGATTTATTTAGATTTATTCATGGAAAGAAAGTCATATGGAGCAGGCTCGACTTCTTCTTGTTTCTTTATGGGTTGTCAAATTTAATATTAATTGCACTTTTCCTTTATTATGTTTTATTTCAAAATACCAATTCAATTATTTTTTTCCCAAAGAATTTATTAACTTTTTTTTCAAGTTTAGCTAATGACAACTCTGAAACTTCAGTTATTAGTATTGGAAGGTTGATTGTGCCTGGTATTTTTTATCTAATGCTTTTTAATTTGATAAAACCCATGATCAGAAAGTTATGGCTTAAAATCAAATAGAATAGTAAACTTCTTAATTCGTTTCTACTATTCATTATCCCAAACCTTATCAGTGTTTATTATGCCTAAAGCAAGTCTAAAAATTTTCTTGCCTTTTCAGGTTGTATTAAATAGCAAATCACACCTCTTTATTTAAAGAAAAATACTTATTATAGTCAAATATTAGCGATTGGTTTTTTTTTCTGAATTAAACCTGAACTTCCGTATTTGTGTCCCTTTTTTCCCTTTTAACATGGGATTATCTGGGCTAATTGATAGGAGCAAAACAATTAAATAATTTATAAAAAAGATAGATGAACAGAAGAGAAGCAGTTAGAAGGGCCACCTTTTTATTGGGGGGAGCAATAACTTTTTCAGGCTTTGGAGCATTCGCCGAAGTGCTGAATCCGGTTTTGGTTAATGAGATTGAATCCAAATCAATAGCATCGCAGGAAGCTCTGATTGCTGAAATCGCAGATACGATTATTCCTGACAACAAAGGAGTGCCAGGTGCCAAAGCTGCAGGCCTTGGTCCATTTATAGTGATGATGATGCAGGATTGTTATACTGCTGATATTCAAAAGTATTTTGCAGATGGATTAATGAAAGTGGATGAAGTCTCAAAAGGTAAATATGACAAATCATTCATTGCATTAACTCTTAAAGAGCGGGAAGAGATTTTTAAGCTATTTAAAGCTGAAGCTCAGGCGCAAATTAAAGCTGGATCCACACCCTCACACTTCTTCCAGCTTTTTTATGAACTCACCTGCCTAGGTTATTACACTTCGGAAATTGGGGCTACACAAGCTTTACGTTATGTCCATATTCCGGGAAGGTATGAGGCATGTATTCCTTTGCAAGCCGGACAAAAAGCATGGGCAACCTAATTATTGATAGAATATTTAATAAGAAAGATGAATATTAATATAAAAGCAGAGAAGCAGAATACCTATGATGCCATTGTAGTTGGATCAGGTATCAGTGGTGGTTGGGCTGCAAAAGAATTAACAGAAAAGGGATTAAAGGTCTTAATGTTAGAGCGTGGCCGTAATGTTGAGCATGTAAAGGATTATGATACCGCGCTGATGAAGCCATGGGAATTCAAACATAGAGGAAGAATTACCCCTGAAGAGCGTAGCAGGCATCTTGTACAAACTCGGGGAGGTCAGTACAGCGAGTTTAATCCTAAATTTTGGGTAGATGATGTAGATTGTCCCTATACTGAAGTGAAGCGTTTTGACTGGTATCGCGGCTATCATGTTGGTGGAAGATCCATTACCTGGGGACGTGGTTGTCTGCGCTTAAGTGAGATGGATTTTTCGGCTAACGCTAAGGATGGTTATGGTGTTGACTGGCCTGTTCGTTACAAGGATATTTCACCATGGTATGATTATGTAGAGCGATTTGCCGGTATTAGCGGACAAAAAGAGGGGCTTGCACAATTACCTGATGGTATATTTCTTCCTCCTTTTGAAATGAATTGTGTTGAAAAGGCGGTGAAAGAACGTATTGAAAAACATTATAACAGGGAGCGGATGATGACCGTTTACCGGATGGCAAACCTGACCGTTCCGCATAATGGCAGGGGCACCTGCCAGAATAGAAATCTTTGTAACAGGGGATGCCCATTTGGGGCTTATTTTAGCACGCAATCGGCAACCTTGCCTGCAGCGATGGCTACCGGAAACCTGACTCTTCGGCCTTATTCTATCGTTAGTGAGGTGCTTTACGATAAAGAAACCAGGAAAGCTAAAGGAGTGATGGTGATTGATTCAGAGACTAATGAGCATATAGAATATTCTGCAAAAATAATTTTCATGAATGCCTCAACTTTGGGTACCACTCAAATCCTTTTGAACTCCACTTCAGATACTTTCCCTGATGGTTTGGGTAACAGCAGCGGGCATTTGGGACATAACCTGATGGATCATCACTTTCAAATTGGAGCTTCCGGAAGGGCAGAAGGCTTTGATGATAAATATTATTATGGTCGTCGTCCAATCGGTATTTATATTCCACGATACCGGAATCTCGGTGATAAACCTGAGCGCGATTATTTACGTGGTTTCCATTATGGAGGCAGTGCAAGCCGCACAGGATGGCAGAGAGCCATTCCTGAAATGGATTTTGGTCAGGACTTTAACGAGGAAATGACAGAACCGGGGCCATGGACTATGGGACTGGGATCTTTCGGTGAACATTTGCCGGAATTTAAAAACCGTGCTTTCCTGGATAGAACTAAGAAGGATAAATGGGGACTTCCATTGCTGGCAGTTGATTGTGAGTTTGGTGAGAATGAGCGTAAAATGCGCATTGATATGAGAAACGATGCAGCCGAAATTCTGGAGGCTGCCGGAATGAAAGACGTTCAGTCGTTCGACAGACCAGCAATCCCGGGAATGGCAATCCATGAAATGGGTACGGCCCGAATGGGTCATGATCCTAAAACGTCAGTTCTCAATAAATGGAATCAGATGCATGATGTAAAGAATGTATTCGTTACCGATGGTGCTTTCATGACTTCAAACGCTTGTCAGAACCCTTCCTTAACGTATATGGCCTTCACCGCCAGGGCTTGTGATCA